>CANRGF010000117.1 GCA_947630075.1 uncultured Clostridia bacterium | reverse complement strand
TTTTATGCGTTAAGGCGGGCAAGGGCGGTCAATCCTTTATTGATAGTTCTCTCAAAAAAATCAAGTATGCGCGCAATTTAAGTAAAGAACTTTTAATAGAAGCGGACGGCGGAGTGAATGCCGACACGGCGAAGCAGTGCGTGAAGGCAGGGGCAGACATATTAGTGAGCGGTTATTATATCTATACTAATGATGCCTACACGGCAATTCAAACGCTTAAAGGCAAGTCGGTGGCTGAGTGATGGATGAAAGGTTTTATATCTCAAAAATAAGCGGAGAAATAGCCACTTTTGATGCAGGCGAAGCCAATCATATTTCAAAAGTTAGGCGCAAGAGCGTGGGCGACGAAATCAAAGGCTTTAATGGCGATGGTTATGACTACACTCTTAAAATCGAAGCAATTTCCAAATCGGGCATAACTGCCAAAATTCAATCTAAGCAAAAAAATCAAGCGATGTATGAGCCAAATATCACAGTTTATCTTGCAATGCTCAAAAATGATGCACTCACCACTGCAATAGACTATTTGGCAGAGTTAAATGTGCGGAATGTCAAACTATTCAAGGCAGATTTTAGCATAGCGAATGTGGACGAAAAGAAGCTTGAAAAACTAAACGCCATCTCAATTCAGGCAAGCAAACAGTGTGAGCGGGCAGACATTATGAAAGTGGGCATTATAAATAAGGCAGACATCAAAAAAGATTGCGCTAAAATCACCACATTTTTCGCTTATGAAAACGCGTCTGAACCTCCCACATCATTTAGTGGGGATTTTGCTATAATCATAGGCGCAGAAGGTGGGTTTTCACCCGATGAAGTGCAATATTTTAGCGGGTTTGCAAAGCAAGTTAGTTTGGGTAAAACAATCATGCGTGCGCCCGTTGCCTGCGTATCAGCGGTTAGTAGTTTAAAAATTTTGAATCAATAAGGAGTGTTATGGATTGGAAAAAATTAAAAAAAATTGATGCTCATGTTCATCTGTTGCCTAAAGATTGCCTAAAAAAACAAACAGATGCGCAAGATTCATGGGCAAATGCGTCAGTGGAAGAATATAGCAAAATTATGCAAGAGTACAACATTGAAAAAGCAATTTTATTGCCAATAAATGATGGTTGGACGTTCTATTCAAATGTTGAAAAAACAAACGAGTGGCTTAGCAACACAACCAAAAACAATCCAAACAAATTTATTGCATTTGCCGATGTTTTGTCTGCCGGCGGATATTTTGCAGAATCTTCACCTAACTTGCTGGAAAAATCAATAAAAAAATATAATTTATCTGGATTAAAACTTCATCCATCAAATTTAGGCATAGATATTGATAGTTTGGAAATGGTGCCTGTTTTAAGAAAAGCAGCCGATTTAAAACTGCCAACAATAATTCATTCCAATCCGTATGCAAGAACAAATTATGATTGCTGTTCAGCCGCAAAAATACATAAAATGGCACGCATTTTCCCAGACTTAACTATTATAATTGCACATTTGGGTGGAGCAGGTTGGCAAGACGCATTGCAAGGCAATGAGTATGTTGACATATCTTATGTTTTGCCACAATTTGTTGAACTATATGGAATAGAACAAACAAACAGAATTTTAAGAGCATTTGGCGCGGATAGATTGATTTTTGGAACAGATTTTCCGCAAGCGTATGGCTGTAAATATAACGAAATTTTGGAAAAATATTGCAATATTTTAAATCAAATGGATTTTACAAAAGAAGAAGCAGAAAAAATTGCTTATAAAAACATTTTAAAAATTTTAAATAAAAAATTATGAGGAATTAATGAAAGCGAGTGTAATCACTTTGGGGTGCAAGGTTAATGAATATGAGAGCCAATCGATTTTAAACCAATTAAAATCGGCGGGTTTTACGATTGCCGAAGGGTTAGTGAAAGCAGATGTTTATGTGTTAAATAGTTGTGCAGTAACCAACACCGCTGAGCAAAAATCTAGGCAAACTCTCACTAAAATTTTAAAACTTAATCCAAACGCCAAAATTATCGTGTGTGGTTGTGCTGTGCAAAATAATCCTAGCCAATTTTTGAAAAACAAAAATGTTTTTGCAGTTCTTGGCAACGCCGGCAAAGAGGACATTATGGCTTTTATTAATAAGCCAAACAAAATTTTGCCCGACCTTATTCATGATAAATACACAAACACCGCCCGCCCAATTGAAACGCGCACCCGCCAATTTATAAAAATTCAAGATGGCTGCGATTATTTTTGCACCTATTGCCTAATTCCTTATGTGCGGGGTAGGAGCAGAAGCCGCGATTTGGCGGATATAATTGACGAAATTAATCACACAAAGGCGCAAGAAATAGTGCTCACGGGCATAAATATGAGCGATTATAAAATCGATGGCAAACTTGCACTCAAAACACTTGTTGCAGCAGTGGATAAATGCGGAAAGCGGTTTAGATTATCCTCGTTAGAGTGCAATGTGCTAAATGACGCAATGCTAAAAACTCTAAAGCAATGCAAATATTTCTGCCCACATTTTCATCTAAGCCTGCAGTCCGCTTGCAATGAAACGCTTAAG
>CANRGF010000116.1 GCA_947630075.1 uncultured Clostridia bacterium | reverse complement strand
ATGTGGTTTTCCCAAATAGCTTGACTGAAATTGGGTCATACGCTTTTGAAAGATGTAAAAATTTATCAACTGTAAGATTAAATAAAAACCTTAAAACAATAAAAGAAGAAGCCTTTTGGGGTTGCACAACGCTAAGCGAAATTGCTTTCCCAAAAAGTTTGCAAACGGTGGGCAATTATGCTTTTTCCACTTGCTCAAATTTAAGTTCTGTTAAATTTAATGAGGGGCTTAAATCTCTTGGCATTAGTGCTTTTTGGGGTTGCAAAAATCTCACAAATATCACTTTGCCAAAAACTTTGCAATCGATTGGCAATAGCGCTTTCTATAATTGCACCGGGTTAACAGACCTTAATATGCAAGGCGATGAAACGGTGGTTGACGCCTATGCTTTCTATGGCTGCACCAGCCTTCAAAATATAGACTTTGGTGGCGTGAAAAAGTTAGGGCAACAAGCATTTGATGGTTGCATCGGCTTTACCGACTTGACTTTCTCAGATAGCCTAGAGGAGATTGGCTATTTTACCTTTTATGGTTGCACCAATCTTGAAAACGTGGATTTCGGCAATGTTAAAATAATAGGCGAATGTGCATTTAGCGGTTGCACCAGCCTCAATAGTGCCATCTTGCCAGACAGTGTGGAAAAAGTTGGCAATTATGCTTTTTATAACTGCAAATCCATTAAAGATATTCGCGTGGGAGACAATATTCAAGCCTTCGGCAGAGAAGTGTTTATGTATGATAACGAATATGGCAATATGCGGCTTATAAATGCAAATTACTATGACGGCAACGATAAAATGAAATATGTTGGCAATGAGCAAAATCACTATCTGGTGGCTCTCGTGGCAGATAGCGATATCGAGCGATACACCGCTAAAGATAGCACGCGCTTGATTGCCGGCCGTGCGTTTGGTGGCATTGATTATGCAGGGTGCGATTCGCTCACCGAAATTGACACAAATAATGTGATTTCAATCGGTAGATATGGAATTGCTGGTTGCGACAATCTTGAAACAGTCCGCTTTGGTGAAAGCTTAAAAGTCATTGAAGAGCGCGCTTTTAACGGAGACAATAAAATTAAAAAAGTTTATGCGCCATCACTTGAGCATTGGATGAGAATTTACTATGACCTCTCTTATGTGGCAGACGAAGAGGTGCAATTTCAAAGTGACTCCAACCCAGTTTATTATGGCGCGGAGCTATATCTAAATAATCAGCTGCTCACAAATCTTGATGTGCCAGATAGCATCACCGAGATTTACTCTTGCTCGTTTGCAGGATATAAAAAACTTAAATCAATAAAGATTGGCAAAAATGTGGAAAAGATTAACGATTACGCTTTTTATGAATGCACTGAGGTGGAGACCATAGAGGTGGATAGCCAAAATAGCGCGTATGAGAGCAAGCAAAATTGCATGATAGACAAATTCTCAAACACCTTGCTATTTGGCTGCAAGGGCAGCACCATTCCAAACGGAGTGGAGCATATCGCACCTTACGCCTTTTATTATATAGTTATCTCTAGCGGGCAGGCAGAGATTCCAGATAGCGTGCTCACGATTGGCAAGAGCGCGTTTTCCCAAACTAAGCTATCAAAACTCACAATGGGCGTCAATGTGCAATCAATCGGCGCAGACGCGTTTGGAAGAGACAATCGCGATGTGTATATTAAAGATTTGGCAAAATGGTTTGATATAGATTTTGAAAACGAAAGCTCAAACCCTGTGGCTTGGGAGTCTGAAGTTTATGTCGATGGCCAACCTATCACAAACGGACACGGGGTAGGCTTGGTTATCCCAGAATCAGTCACCGAAATAAAAAAATGGGCGTTTACAAACGCATCAGTCCACGATTTGTCCATTCATGCTGGTGTAACAAAAATTGACCCAACCGCTTTTGGCAGAATGGCAAATCTTCAGCGCATCACTCTTCCAGAAGAGAACGAGGTATATGATTTAACGCAAAACCAAAAGGGCGTGGTTTATAAAAACGAAGATAATAAAAACGTCTTGCTAATGAGCACCACAGGCTCAACACTAGACTTCTCACAAGACGATATCCAGATTATTGGCGACTACGCACTTGCCAATAGAGGTGTTGATAATGTTATTTTGCCAACCAACTTGGAGAGCATTGGCAATTATTCCTTCCAATATAGTGACATAACCGAAATCACAATTCCAACAACCGTAACCAGCCTTGGCAATGGTGTGTTTAATAACTGCCAAAGCCTAACCTCTATCACTTTTAGCGACCCTTATAATTGGAAAAAAATTGAACTGGACGAAAGTGAAGATAGCGCAACGCCTGTAGATTTCTCAACTCCTTCTGCAAATGTGGATAAATTTATAGCATCTTATAGTTCGTTTAAAAAATATTCTGCATAATCGCGAACTCTAGGCGGACTTTTAGCAAACCCTTTCAATTAAGTATTATTTTCATTTTGAGCGCAGTTAAGAACACTCTTAATGCGCTCTTTTTTCGTTTGCCCCTAAAACGAATTTTCTTGAAGAAAGATGAAAATGATTGACAAATTATGGAATATGTTGCAGAATAAAGTAGAAAGAAAGATAAATGCAGACACTAAGGGATAAGA
>CANRGF010000115.1 GCA_947630075.1 uncultured Clostridia bacterium | reverse complement strand
GTTGAGTTTTTGGTGTTTGGATTTGCCACATTTTTGTTTTACCAAGGTGGTGCTCTACCCCTGAGCCACAGTAGCATAACCAATAAATTACTAACCTTTGCTGGCGGTTAAAATTACATTTGCTATTATAATTGAAAAAAACTATTCTGTCAACCATTTATTTATTATTTATTACACTTTTCCGTTTGTTTTGCATGTAGAAGATCCTATGTGGCTTAATGTTTATTGTCTTTTAATGCTGACAAATCTCGATTTTCATATATAATTTTAAAATGAATATTTTGAGCCATGCCCCACTTTTAATGCTTTTTTAGGCCTTTAACTTCTTCTTTTTTCGCATTACTTTTGATAAATCGTTTTTAATGTTGAATAAATTTTGTTAAGCTGCGAGAAATTAAAAAATATAAAACAAATGTTCTAAAATTTATTGACACCATCGAACATCTGTGCTATAATTGGTGTAAGGAGAGCCAAAATGGAGAAAAAGAGAGTTATTTCATGTGGATATGAACAATTTTTATGCGTCCGTTGAGTGCTTATTAAACCCTAGCCTAAAAAACTACGCCGTGGCTGTGGCGGGCAACCCATATAAGCGAACGGGGATAATTTTGGCGAAGAATTATTTGGCGAAGGTGTTTGGGGTTAAAACGGGCGAAGCCATTTGGGAGGCGAAAAAGAAATGCCCCACCCTTGTTTGCGTTGCTCCAAAGTTTGATAAATATGAAGAATTTAGCAAGCGCGCACATGAAATTTATTATCGATATACCGACCTAATTGAGCCGTTTGGCATTGACGAGTGCTGGCTGGATGTTACAAATAGTTTAAAACTTTTCAACTGCACGCCTATGGATTTGGCAAAGCAAATTCAAGATAGTGTGCTAAACGAATTGGGGCTTTCTGTTTCTATTGGTATTTCGTGGGGAAAAACTCTTGCAAAACTTGGAAGCGACATGAAAAAACCGCTCGGGCTAACCGAAATTAACGAAAATAATTATATCAGCATTTTAAAGAGCACAAAAATTGAAGACATGATTATGATTGGCAAACACACAGCACAAAAACTGCACCAAATGAATGTGAATAGCCTATATGAGCTATATCTGCTCAAACCACAATTTTTGAAAGAGAAATTTGGAGTTGTTGGCGTTTATTTGCACAATGCCGTGAGCGGAATTGATGATGACAAACTAATTGTGCCACGCGATGAGGACACAAAAAGCGTTGGCAATGGTGCAACCGCCGTGCACGATATGACTAATATTGACGAGATTAAAGATTTTTTGCGAGATTTATCTATCAAAATATCTAGGCGATTGAGAAATCACGGATTTAGCGCAAAAACAATTCATCTTAGCATAAAGTTTGCCGATTTCACCTACCTTGGTGCACAAACAAGCACGAGTTTTTATTTCAGCAATGAGCACGATATTTATAAGTTGGCATTAGAGTTGTTTTTAGGCTTGGCAGGTGAGAAATTTGCGCCCGTGCGAGCGTTGCGCGTGTGCACAAGCAATTTGACCTCAAAAAACGAGCAGCAAGTGAATTTGTTTGCCGATAATAAAAACGAAAATTTATGCTTAGCGATAGATAAATTAAAAGAAAAATATGGTGAAAGCGTTATTGGGCTTGCCAAAGACTGCGAAAATTTCTAAGCCTACTCCCAATTATGCTCGCCAGCAAACCAAGCAGGCTCGCTTACGCGTTCGCTCGTTGGCTTAATGATGCAGCGATGCTCATAATCATAATTTACAGGGTCATCATCCCAAAACTGCTGACCTTTAGCATATAATTCAAAACTCTCAAATTCGCCGTTGCTATTAAACGCAATGGTTAGAGTTGGATTTAATTTTGAATAGCAATCTTTATATCTTTGATCGTTTTCATATTTTTCCATAAATTCTTCAATAGTGGTTTCCGACCAATCCCAACTATAAGTGATATAATCTAAAAGCGTGATGCCAAAGGTCAATTTAAAACCACTATCAGTTTTCTCGCGCTGAACACCCTCTTTAAACCTTTGCTCAAAGCCGTCTTCATCTAGCCACATTCTTGCATATTGCACAAACCTATGATTAGGGCCCAAGCCCGCTTCATCTAGCCCGTTTTTGATATAACGGTTTGAATTTTTATAATAGGAATAGGCATTTTCGCCATCGCCATATTCATAATCTTCCGAGGTTAAAACGCCATTTTCATGAACTAAAAGTTCGTTTGTGTATCGCGAAAAAATGCCATCGTTATTCTCGATAATCGTTTTGAAATCTTCAATATGCTTACCTGTGCTCATGTCTAAATCCGCATGACCGCTAAATTCCACATATTTAAAGCAAGCAAACACATCTTTCTGCCCTTCTGCTGCCACCATTGTGGAGATTGTGGCCTGCTCGTGATATTTATTGTAAGTTTTATCTGCCGCATCTAGCACAATTGCTTTTGCCTCAGCCAAAGTGATTGTGTCCACATCTTCTTTTTTCTTGCAACAGCCGGCAAGTAGCACGCTTGAAATAACCAATAACAAGGATAAAGATAAGAAATATTTAATCTTTTTCATTTTTTCACCTCACTATAATTATAGTCTTACCCCCCCCCTAAGTCAAGCAA
>CANRGF010000114.1 GCA_947630075.1 uncultured Clostridia bacterium | reverse complement strand
CAAGGTGACGTCGCCATAGTTGAACATTTTGCCAAGAAGCGACTGCTTCATTTGGATGTCGCAAATGCGATATGCGTTGATTTCGTCAACGCGAGATGACAAAAACCCGACCGACAAAAAAACTTTCACCCAAGCGCCTGGCTTTTTCACAAGGCTATATTTTGTGAAAGAAAGCGGAAGCCCAAAATATCTTTTTCTGTCTTTCCACAAAAGTTCTGCGCCGTCGCCATATTTTCTTTCAATGTTTGTCATAAAATTTCTCCTTTTTCCACATCTAATTTTATTTTACAACAAAGGATGGGAAAAAACAAGCATTTTGAACAAATTTTTTCACAAAAATTGATGTTGTAAAGTTTTATTCTTATTTGCGTAAGGATAAAACTTTTTTTTAATTGTGTTGTCCTTGCCCTACACTTTGAAATTAAAAGGGGGTGAGAAAAAGTTTGTCAAGATATAAGACTGGTTGTTCCGTAAAAGCAAGAAATCATACAAAGTGCAACGGTTGGAAGAACTGGGACACTTGGACTTGTGGTGCTGTTATGGGAAATGACCGTAAAACTTATGACTATGTTCGCAAGAATAAACGAAAACTTTTGAGTATGAACAAAATTGATAAGTTGAAAGCAATTAACCGAAATAGCAATGTTGGTCTTGGAAATATCTCTTTTCGCAATGTAAGTGCAAAAGAGTTGAACAGACAAATACGCGAAATGTAGTCACGATAACACAATTTAATAAAACTGTAAGACTTGCAAGACGCAAGCACTCGCCTATTAGTTGAAGTTAGGCAAAGGAAACGCTGACGCCTTAAAGTAAGCAAAAAATTCAAAATGTTAAAAGGAAAATAAAATTATGGAAAATGTAAAAAAAGAAACTGCAAAAAAGGAAACAGTGGAAAGAAAATTGTTTGTTGAAAGAGAAAATTTCAAAGGAAATGACGGAAAAGACTATTGGGCATATATAGTGAAAGGTCAAGTTAGGGGTAGAGATATTAAGGTCGATTTTGCACCAAAAGATAAGGGCGGTTATGAACCGTTAGATATTGTGTTTGATGTTTCTCCAAAGGCTGAACTTGTTATGACTGACGAAGAAATGACTGACGCAAACGGAAAAGTGACAAAATTCACTTCTTATAAAGTGCTAACTGTTGACGAAGACGGTATTCCTTATGAGTGCTCGGTTAAGCCGTCAAGAGATAGTGATAAGGCTCTACTCAAAATGTTGCTTAACACTATGGGCGTGGGTGGTGCAAAATGATAGATACTGAAAAAATGTCGAAAGGCGTTGAAGATATTTGTAAAGGGTTTGTTGAAGTGACGGAAGCAACTACTGGTGTTAAAGTATGCTTGCCCTTAAACAAAATACTCTCTATTTCTTCTTGTAAAGACGGAACTTGCTTTTTTGAAACTGGTGTTGATAATAAAGGCAACTCGACTGGCGTCTTTACAAAAGAGTATTACAGTGATATTATTCTACGCTTGTTAAAAGTTATTTTATAAAAAAGGTAGGTAAAAAAAATAAAAATGGCAAAATTCAAAAATTCAAAAATGGCTTGGTGGAAGATTGCTTTGATTGTTCTTGCTTGTGTTTTGGTTGTTGGTGCTTTGGCTGGACTTATTACTTCTTTTGCAATTAAAAACGCTGACGAACAAGATGGGAAACTTCCTACAAGTGCATACTCTGTCGGTGGTCTAAATGAAGACGGGTCTTATTTAGATACAAAGGAAAGTATTTATACAAAAAATCTTTTCAAGAGTGCTGACTTAAAATGTTCTTTGGTCTTCGACCATAATATCTCTTATAGAGTTTTCTTCTATGACGCAAATGAAGATTTTGTTTCTGCTACTGGTGTTTTGACTGGTGATTATTCTACTGTTCCTAACTATTCCCCTTATTGCAGAATAGTTATAACTCCCGACGAAGACCAAAATATAAAGTGGTATGAAGTGAAAGGTTATGCAAAACAACTTACAGTAGAATATAACGAAAATGCAAAAGTTGAAAAATTGCAAAAAGTCGTTCTTACTTACGAAGACAATAATAAAGTTTTTGCCGATTTTGAACTTAAAGTTAATGAAGATAAATCTGCAAAAGAGCAATATAAAACTTCAAAGCCAGTAAATTTAAGTGGTTATACAAAAATTCGTGTATTTGATAAAAAACCTTTTTGCGTTTATTTTGGTGACAAAGATAGCAAAAATATAGGTGACCAGTATAAAATTTATATGGGTGCAGAAGTTTACGAAATTGATATTCCAGTTGGTGCTGTGTATGTCCGTTTTGCTGCTCCATTTGTTCCTGTTGATAATCAAATTGAAAATGCTATTATTTACTTGGTAAAATAATATAAATTTGGTATTATTTAGGTAGGTAAGTTATGAAGAATTTTCTAAAAATATTTATTTTAGTTGTTTTAATTTTAGGAATTATAGGTGCTGGTGGTTATTTTGGCTATCAATATTTTGGAAAAGATAAAGAAAAAGAAACTCCTGTCGATTTTTCTTCAATGACTTATGTTGCTCTTGGTGACAGTATAACCTATGGTGTTGACGGTTTTACTGGCGTTCATAAAAATATGGAAACTCCATATTGTGATGTTGTTGGTGAAACTCTGGG
>CANRGF010000113.1 GCA_947630075.1 uncultured Clostridia bacterium | reverse complement strand
CCCGTGAAGGAATGCTTCTTTCCATTTCATCATTTCCGCAATCTTTTTCTTGCCCATGGCACGCCTAATGTTGTCCGCCTGCCCGAGCGAGAAACCTGCCAAGTCTTGGCACACCCTCATGACTTGCTCTTGATAGACCATATATCCGTGGGTAACCTTTAAAATTGGCTCTAAGAGAGGGTGGTCATAGCGTGTGTCTTCTGGGTGGTGCTTGTTGTGAACATAAGCAGGGATATATTTCATTGGGCCGGGGCGGTAGAGCGACACGGCTGCCACAATGTCTTCTATGCAGTTTGGTTGAAGTTCTTTTAAAAACCTTTTAAACCCGCCCGATTCAATTTGGAAAATGCCGTCAGTGTTGCCTGATGAGATGAGTTTAAACACATTTGGGTCGTCATAATTCGATTTGTCAAAATCAATTTCAACCCCATGATTTTCTTTAATAAGTTTTAGTGCACCCTTAATATCTGTCAGGTTGCAAAGAGCCAAGAAGTCCATTTTAAGGTGGCCTAAATGCTCCATGTCCACGCCTTCATATTGCGTGCAAATAAGGTCGCCATTACGGCTGAGTGGCACGTGTTTATCCAAAATATCCGCGCCAATAATAACGCCACAAGGGTGAATGGATTGCTGCCTTGGAAAATCTTCAACCTTCATGGCAATGTCCACCACTTTTTTCACTTGTGCATCATTATTATAAAGCTCAACAAGTTCTGGCACGGCATACACTGTGCCAAAGTCTTTATCTCCCTCCTTAGGAATATGAAAACCAAACACCTTAGGCAAAATTGGGCTTTTATACATTGGGATAGATTTAGTTATCCTATCTGTAACAGAATAAGGCACTCGCAACACTCTTCCCACATCTTTAATTGCGTTTTTTGCCTTCATTGTGCCAAAAGTGATAATGCGCGCCACTCTGTCATCGCCATATTTTTTGCGCACATACTCAATAATTTCATCGCGCCTAACATCTTCAAAGTCCACATCAAAGTCGGGAGCAGACACACGCTCGCTATTCAAAAACCTTTCAAAGTATAGTTCGTATTTTAGCGGGTCAATGTTAGTGATGCCCATGGTGTAAGCCACAACTGAGCCCGCACCCGAGCCACGACCCGGGCCAACAGAAATGCCCATTTTGCGTGCAGCGTTGATATAATCCCACACAATTAAGAAGTATTCAATAAAGCCTTGCTTTTCAATGACGCCCACTTCCATATTCACACGGTCATGGATTTTATCATTCCACTCGCCATATTTTTTCTTCACGCCTTCATCAACTAGCCTTAGCATATATTCCTTCGGTGTTGCGCCCACTTGCTCGTTATATCCGCCTTCTGGGGTGTAGTGTGGAAACAAATAGTGTCCATAAACGAAGTCATAATTGCACTTGTCCGCAATTTCAAGCGTGGTTTCAAGCGCATCTTCATCATTTGGCAACCCTTCTAACATCTGGTCATAGGTTTTGAAATACAACTCATCGGTTGGGAACTTCATTCTGTCTGGGTCATCAACCGTTTTTTGCATTGCTACGCACATCAACACATCTTGCATCTCAGCGTCTTCTTTAAATAGATAGTGCACATCGTTTGTTGCCACAGTTTTAATGCCAAATTTTTTAGAAAACTCACGCAATTTTGCGTTCACCAACTCTTGCTCGGCAATTCCATTATGTTGAAGTTCGAGATAAAAGTCCTCGCCAAAAAGATTTTTAAACCAAAGCACCAACTGCTCGGCTTTTTCATATTGCTCTTGCACAATCAGTTTGGGGATATCTCCCGCAAGGCAGGCAGACAAACAAATCAGACCCTCGTGATATTGCTCTAAAAGTTTATAATCTATGCGCGGTTTATAATAAAACCCCTCTTTAAAAGCGATGGAATGGAGTTTGCAAATGTTTTTATATCCCTGCTCGTTTTTAACCAAAATTATTAAGTGAGATAACTTTTGTTTGCCATTTTTCACAGTTAAATCGTCTGCCACATAAAACTCTGTGCCCAAAATTGGCTTAATTCCAGCTGCCTTGCACGCATCGTAAAAATGGGTTGCGCCATACATATTTCCGTGGTCGGTCATTGCCACGGCTGGCATGTTATATTCTTTGCAAAGTTTCACAAGTTTGGAAATCCTTGCCGCACCATCAAGCAGCGAATATTCTGTGTGAACATGTAAATGCACAAAAGGTTTCATTTGTTTTCTCCCGCAATCTTCTTATAAATTTCAATGATTTTATCTAGCCTATATTTAATCCCGGCGCGGCTTATTGGCTTGTTTGTGAGTTTCTGCAAATCGCTAAGCGACAGATCTGGGTTTGCAAGGCGTAATAGGGCAATTTCTTTTAGATTTTCGTCTAGTGTGTCTAGCAAATCATTTTGATATAAATATTCTATTGCTTCTAGTTGTGGAGCACTAGAATTTAGCGTCTTATCCAAATTATAGCCGAAGCAATTATTTTGCCTGTTGGCACTATTTCTCACTTCGCGCATTGCAATGTTGTTTTGAATGTCCAGCGCCGCCACATTCGCTCCAAGCCTAACAAGCAAATCGCAGATTAGCTCGCCATTTTTTGTGTAAATCACAAAATTGTGCTGACGCGTGCTGAATTTTAGATTAAACCCAAATTCTGCAAGGAGGGTGGAGATTATTTCAA
>CANRGF010000112.1 GCA_947630075.1 uncultured Clostridia bacterium | reverse complement strand
CACGATTGTGGTGGCGTCTGTTTCGTGCATTTATGGTTTGGGCGCACCAAAAGAATATTACGATTTGCACATTTCTCTTAGGGTTGGCGACAAATTAAATAGAGAAGATTTAATTCATAGATTAATAAACATTCAATACACTCGCAACGACATTGATTTTGTGCGCTCAACTTTTAGAGCGCGTGGCGATGTGGTGGACATTTTCCCTGCTGATAGCAGTGAAGTGGCAATTAGAGTGGAGTTTTTTGATGACGAAATTGAAAGCCTTAGCGAATTTGAAGTGGTGAGTGGCAAAGTTTTAAATAAATTAAAGCACGCTTCAATCTTCCCTGCCAGCCACTATGCAGTGGGCAGTGAAAGGCTAAATCAAGCGTTGAAGCAGATTAAGCAAGACGCTGAGGCGCGCGAACAAGAGTTTTTAAGTCAAGATAAATATATTGAAGCGCAACGCATACGCGAACGCACCAATTATGACATTGAAATGATGCAAGAGATGGGTTATTGCTCGGGCATTGAGAATTATTCGCGCTATTTTGACGGAAGAGAGCCGGGCGAGCCGCCTTACACTCTGCTAGACTATTTCCCAGAGGGATTTTTGCTGTTTGTGGACGAAAGCCACATCACACTCCCGCAAGTGAGAGGCATGTATAATGGCGATAGAGCGCGCAAAAATAGCCTTGTGGATTATGGATTTAGGCTGCCAAGTGCTTATGACAATCGCCCGCTTAATTTTGAAGAATTTAATAGGCGAATTGGTCAAGCGGTTTATGTTTCCGCCACGCCAAATGACTATGAACTTGGGCTGGCTGGCAATGTGGTTGAGCAAGTGATTAGGCCAACCTATTTGTTAGACCCGGAAATTGAAGTGCGCCCAAGCAATGGTCAAGTGGACAATTTATATGACGAAATTAAAAAGACCACGCAAAAGCATGGCAAAGTGCTTGTTACCACACTCACAAAGAAAATGGCAGAAGATTTGTGCACCTACTTTGGTGAAAATGGCATTAGAGTGAAATATTTGCATAGCGACATTGACACATTAGAGCGCGTGAAAATAATTAATGAATTGCGTGCAGACGAATTTGATGTGCTCATTGGCATAAACTTGCTGCGCGAGGGATTGGACTTGCCAGAAGTTACGCTCGTGGCAATTTTGGACGCAGATAAAGAAGGATTTTTGCGCAGTGCCACTTCTCTTATCCAGATTGTTGGGCGCGCTGCGAGAAATAGTGAAAGCCGAGTGATAATGTATGCGGATAACATCACAGACAGCATGAAGCAAGCGATTGACGAAACTAATTATAGGCGCGATAAACAGATGAAATATAACGCCGAGCATGGCGTGAAGCCAAAAACAATCAAAAAAGAGATTGTGGACACACTTAAAATTAGAATTGATGCGCCAGAAGAAAAGATGAGCAAACAAGATATTATTAAGAAGATTGAGAGCATGAAAGGCATGATGAACACTGCGGCAAGCCAATTAGACTTTGAAACGGCAATTCAACTACGCGAAGAAATTGCCAAATTGAAGCGAAAATTAAACAAAGCGAAATAATTCGCTTTGTTTTTTTATAAAAAAGAAAACGCAAAAGCGTTTTCTTTAATTTAATTATTCAACATCTCCAGATTTTGCATCGGATTCTGCTTCTGGTTCGCTCTCTTTTTCTTTAGCCTTTGTGCTCTTAGTGGTTTTTGCCTTATTAGACTTGCCACTTCCGCCCTTCTTGCCTGTGAAAGCGAAGAACAAGATTACGCCAGCCAAAATCAAAAGTGAAACAACGATTAACACTGTGCCAACAACAGAATCTGAAACATGCTTCTCTTCTGCCGTTTTAGAAACAACATTGAAACTGATTTCACGAATTGTTTCGTTTTTATTGTTGTCTGTTAAAGTGAATTTCAAAGTGAATTTACCTGTGCCTGTGATGAAATATTGAGAATCAAGAGTTGTGTCTGTGTTGCGCTCAAGATTTTCAGCGCCTTCCAAGGTTACAGATAAATTATACCAGTTGTTGAATATTTCAGCATCAGTTTTAGTGCCATCGTTATCATACAACTTCAAGCCTGTGTCGATGCTATCGATTTGCTCGCCATTGCTATAAATGGAGATTACAAGTGTCCTTGTTGAGCCACGCTTTAAGTCGATGTTATACTCTATGCGGTTTTCACCATCATAAACTATATCTTGACTTAATCTAGCCACAACGCCTTCACCAAATCTAATTTCAGGTTTGATTGAATCGCCAACTTTGATGTCGAACTTCTTTTCAATCTCTTCGTCTGTTACAAGTGATTTCGCCGTGTAGGTTACATGATAAGTGCCAGAAGTTTTGTGAGATGAAGCCACATATTCTGGGCCATCTCCTTTAGGCTCTGTAACTTTTTCGTCAGTGAAGCCATCGTTCAACTTGAAATGCCAGAAGGTTACCAATCTATTGTCAATCTCTTTTGTTTCAAGCTTTGGTGCACCGTGGTCAAGTGGAAGATAGTCTGGGTCGGTAACTTCTAGGGTAACTTCAACATCAAGGTCTGTGTTGCCATGAGAAGCGCTTAAATATTCAAGCCATACATCTTCGCCAACCTCTTTTTGAGCCTCAACATTAACATCGCCCGACCAAGCAAGTGCTGGGATGGTGATGCGAATTGTCAATTCTTTGGTGTTAGATGTGCGGGTTTGCATATCTTTGCCTTGATATGTTGATTTGATGGTTACTTTATAGTCGTCTGCAACGGTGAACTTATAGCCACCAGCATAAGAAT
>CANRGF010000111.1 GCA_947630075.1 uncultured Clostridia bacterium | reverse complement strand
TTATGATAGAAATGCATCTGTTGTGCCAGAAATAACGGTGGCTTTTGGCAACAATGTTTTGCTAGAAGATGAAGATTACATGGTCGATGTCTCGCAAAACACAAATCCGGGTCAAGCCACAGTGAAAATCATAGGAATAAATCAATATTGCGGAGAGAGAATTGAAACTTTTGAAGTGGCAAAACCTAAGTATCCGCCGGGGGCTATCACCGAAACTATTGAGGTATATAATAATATAACCCGTCTTAGTCAAATTCCGCTTCCTGAGGGCTGGGAGTGGCAAGATAATGTCGAAATCAAAACTGGATTGTCAGATTTTAGTTATCAGCTTAAATACATTGACAAAGATGCAAACTTCTATCAAACTCTAACTTGTAGTGTGAAGATTTATAAATATAACACAAGCCAACCTGCAGAGTTGGATATATCGCCCGCCTCAATCACAATTGAGGGCAAATATTCCTACACAGGCTCGCAAATTGTGCCAAAAGTGCAAGTTATTTGCAAGGGGCACCTATTAAATGAGGGTGAAGACTATAATTTAAGCTGTCTAAGCAACACAAATGCAGGCACGGCAACAGTTATCGTGTCTGGCATTGGGCAGTATACAGGGCAAGCAACCAAAGAATTTCAAATTAAAAAAGCACAATGGCCTGCAAATCGGCCAAAAAGCACAATTAAAGTGAGCGCAGACATCACAAATATTAATAAAATTCCGCTTGATTGCGATGGATGGTCTTGGTCCACTCAAAGCCAAGAAATAGTTGGCGATAATTTCCAAGCCACAGCCATATATGTTTTGTCGGATTCAGCTAATTATGTCAACACAAAAATGACAATCACAATCGTTCGAGAAACTTTGGGTGAGAAAAAAGATATTGGTTTAGCCGATATTAAACTAGCTGAAACCTCGTTCGTATATGATGGTCAAGATAAGATGCCAAATGTTATAGTGCAATATAATAATATAAAGTTAATCAATGGCAACGATTTTAATGTGGAATATTTCAATAACAAGAGCGCAGGGCAGGCAATAGCAACAGTTTCAGGCATTAACAATTTCACCGGCTCAAAAATTCTTTATTTCACCATAGAAAAAGCGAATAGGAAAAACTTTGAGGTTACATTATCTAACTGGACTTATGGCGATAGCATTCTGCCAGAGCCAGATGTGCAGGGGCAGGAAGAACCGGCTGAAATAACTTATTTATACGCCACTGAAGAAAATGGCAATTTCACGCAAGTTAAGCCGTCAAATGCGGGCGAATTTTGGATTTTGGCAAGGATTGAGCCGTCTAAAAACTATAATGGGGCAGAAGCAAAGTCAAAATTTAAAATTTTGCCTAAAAACTTATCAGGCTTTTCATTTACGGTGGCGGGTGATGATTTCATCTTCTCTGGTCAACCAATTCAGCCAAAGGTGTCTTTAAAGGACGGCGAAACACTGCTTCAAGAAAATAGAGATTATACACTATCTTATAGCAACAATATTAATGCCGGCACGGCCACAATAAATATTTTAGGCATAAACAACTATTCTGGCAGCATAAGCGGAAATTTTGAAATTAAAAAGTCAAATAATGTCAATATCGACACCACTCTCCACATCAATCATAAGTTTAGCAGTTTGGCCGAAGTTAAATTGCCTGATGGTTTTGTGTGGGATGAAGCCTCTCTAAAAGAGATTTCGCCAAATGTTATGCGTGCCACAGCACTATATGTCGGCGGCAATTATAACATTGAAAAATTAGAGTTTGAAATTATAATTGACGAGCAAGTGGCAGGCGAAACGGATAATTTCGTAAGTTCAAATGGTTTAATTTGGGCTGTTGTGGCTCTTACAATGCTAATTCTGCTCACAGCGTGGATAATCTTTATAGTGTTGAGGAAAAAACGAAAAAAGTGGTAAATCACAAAAATTTAGTGGGTTTTTCTCTTTATGTTGGCATTTTGTTGAAATTTATGCTATAATACTCGTGTTTGTTAATTTGATGGCGCAGACGCAAATGAGGAGGGCATTATGGATTTTGATGTGGTTATTGTGGGAGCAGGCCCAGCAGGGTTATTTGCCGCATACGAATTGGTGTCCAAGAAGAAGGATTTAAAGATTTGCTTAATAGATAAGGGCAAGCGGGCGCAGAGTCGCGATTGTCCAATGAAAAGGACGGGCAAATGCGTAAACTGCAAACCTTGCCAAATCCTATCTGGCTTTGGCGGGGCGGGCACATTTAGTGATGGCAAATTAAACTATATTCCAAAACTCGGTAAAAGCGATTTGTTTAAATATATGTCCGAAAGCGAAGCATATAAACTAATTGATGAAACGGAACAGGTTTTCAACAAATTTGGCATGGATGCAGAAGTCTATCCAAAAGACGATGCCAGAAGCAAAGAAATTCAAAAAGAAATCACTCTTAAAGGAGCAAGGCTTCTTTTGATTAAGCAAAAACATTTGGGCAGCGATGCTCTCCCTAAATATATTGAAAATTTCACCTCTTTTTTAGAGCAACATGGAGTAACAATAATTGAGAGCGGAGAGGTTGACGACATTGTTGACGATAAAGATGGCAACACGGTTACATACATCCAGCACGGCAAAAATCTATCAATGCGTGCCAAATATGTGATAGTTGCTCCGGGAAGGACGGGTGCCGGTTGGGTGCAGGCATTGCTCGATAAGCACAAAATTCCATATTGTAGCCAAAGCATTGAAATTGGTGTTAGGGTTGAGGTTAGGAAAGAAATTTTGCAGAGCATCACAGACATTATCTACGACCCCACAATATTCATTAAAACTAAGACTTATGGCGATGAAATTCGCACTTTCTGCACCAATCCGGG
>CANRGF010000110.1 GCA_947630075.1 uncultured Clostridia bacterium | reverse complement strand
CAAGAACATTTTCCACTTCAGCGGAAATATCCGCAGCAAAAAGGAATGATGCTCCACAATATTCAAGTTTTATGACGGTGCTACAATCATTTGTGCTTGTGCCAACATCTTCCACAAAAAATGAAATTTTATAGCCGTCTTGCTCAATCACACTCTCTTGGCTTTTGCACACCTTAATTTTTGCATTTGTGATGTCCCTCATCAAATCTTCATAATAAGCGGTTGTGCCTGCCACTGTGGGAATAAAAATTTCTCCAAGTTCAAATTCTTTAATAAGTTTGCGAGCGCCACCCGTGTGGTCAATATCCGCATGGGTAAGCACAAGATAATCAATATAATTATTGCGTTTATCGTGAAACACTTTGCTTGAAAGATAGTTGGCTAATGTTACATTGCTTTCTTCTAGGCCGCAATCTATAAGCATAATTTTTCCATTTGGCAGATTGATTGCAATAGCATCACCCTGACCAATAGAAATAAAATGAACAAGCATTGCATCCCGCTTGGACACAATGCTAAAATCTTCACAAAGTTTTCTTCTTAAAAATGGATTTATCGACTGATAAAACAAACTAATCACGCTCAAAACTAGCATTATTAGCAACAAAATTGAAATTTTCACTTTCTTTTCATTAGATTGCATTTTTTCTTTTTTATCTTTCCCGTAAAAAGTTTAATTAGGTCTGGCATGGCTTCCACCGTTGCCCGATAACCTTCTTTTATCATATCATTTTTGCCATTAATTTTCAACGAATTGAACTCTTTTAAGTGCGGACAAATCAAGATGTCGCTTAATTCGTGCCCTTTTTTTGAATTTGCGGCAGTCATTATGCCTATGCTGGCATTAAATTGCTTAAAGAGTTTTTCGCTAGTTGTGCCTTCGCCTCTGGTGGAATTGCAGTCTATCGTAACCACATAATCACAACTATTTAAGCGCAACACATCTGCAGGCACATTGTTGGCAACTCCGCCGTCTATAAGCGTCATGTTCCTATATTTCACCGGCTCAAACACGCCCGGAATGGCACAACTGCCGGTTATTACCTTGCTAAGTTCTCCGTCCTTAAAATGAATTTCTTGTCCGGTTTTTAAATCCACGGCAACTGCCACATAAGGGATTTTTAACTGCTCCACTCTGCCAACAGGCATGCAAGTTTTTATAATTTGCTGCAATCCGTCTAATTTTGAAGGCAAAAAACCTAATTTGGAGCGCTTAAAATCTTTATTTTTTATGTTATTTGTAAGTTTGAACATATCTTCATATTTTAGCCCACAAGCATAAAGAGCGCCAAACAAACTGCCCGCACTCGTGCCTGCAACCATATCGAAAGTTATGCCATAGTCTTCAAACGCCTTAAAAGCGCCAACAAATGAAAATCCGCGCGTCCCTCCGCCGCTTAGACACAGACCCACTTTATATTTCTTTTTAAATCTTTGCTTGCGCTTTTCGTTTAATTTATTCATTTATCTCTCTTATCAGTTATTTTAATCAAAATTTCAGTTTTTTACTAACATTTATGAGCCATTTTTAAAATTTGATAAAAAAAGCCCTAGTTTTAGGGCTTTTAGTTTATTATTTCTTACCGCCTTTGCCTTCTTTGTCGCGAATTCTTTCAAGCATAATCTTTGTTGCTTCAATGTCGCTTTCAAGGTTAGCAATTTGCTCTTCAAGAATGTTGTTTGTGTGCTCCAAGATTGGGTATCTATCTTTGTTTGCAGCTATAACTTCTTCACAATGTTGAACACTTAAACGCAAACCGTCAAGAAGTTCAAGTTCGTTAGCAAGTTTTTGTGCTTTTTCTTTGTCGATATCCACATAGTTGTTTACACCATAAAGTGCAACTTTTTGCTTAGCAACAACAGCATCTTTTCTGCGAAGTTTGATTTGATTCCTTTCAAGTTCGTTCATAATCTTCTTTAATGGACGATACTCTTTAAGGTTAATTCTATAATCTTTCTTTGCAGTCTTTAACCTTTCTTCCAACACTTCCAAGCGCCTTAAGCACTCTTCCTCTGTCATATCAACCGTGTAGATAGTTGTAACATCAGTGTGGGTGGTGTTTTGACTTTCGCTAAGTTTTCGATTTAACTCTTCAATTTGTGCCTTTAAAGATTCGATTTCTTGCTTTGAAGCCTCGTCTTCAACAGGCTCTTCATGCTCTTCAACCATTGTGGTTGTGGTTTCTTCAATAGTTTCAGGCTCTTCGGCTTCTTCCTCGGCTTCTTCTGTTGTTTGATTTAATATCTCATCAATGCTATAAGACTCTAACTCGCTAGAAGGTTTAACCTCTTCGTTTGCCTCTGCCTTAACCTCATCTTCAACATCGTTGGAGATTTCGTCAAGAAGATTGTCGATTTCAAAATCATCTTCTTCTGGTTCGCTCTCTTTTGCAGGTTCTTCTTTTGCATCTTCTTTAACTACTGGCTGCTCTTTTTCTGCAACGAGCTTCTTTTCCATCTCTTCAGGGTTGGCTTCTTCATCCTCTTCTAGAAGTTTGAAGATGTCCTCCTCATCATCCTTGCCGGCAAGTTTTTTCTCTTCCTCAACTTTGGCTTCATTTATGGCTTCAAAGTCATATTCATGAGCCCCATTCTCTTCTTGAGGATTTTCAAGTTGCTTATATTGGTTATAATCTAATAAATCGCTACTTGAACTTGCGGGTTCCCTATCTTTATCGAACACGCCAATAATCATATGGCACAAGAAGGCTATAAGCCCACCGCCAACGACAACAATAGCAATGATTGCTAAAATGGTTACTAATGCCATCAAAAAATCCATAATCGTTCTCCTTTTTGGTTACGCCTATTATAACGCAGAATAAAAAATTTTTCAAGACCTTTTTTAAAATTTTTTTGAAATTTTTTAAAAATTTTCCATTTTTTGCGGTTTTGGGGGCATTTTTTGCCATAAATTTTTGG
>CANRGF010000109.1 GCA_947630075.1 uncultured Clostridia bacterium | reverse complement strand
GATTATAATTGTTAGTCACAACCGCCATTTTTTAAATAAGGTTTGCACGCATATATGCGATATCGATTATGGCAAAATAAATTTATATCTAGGCAACTATGATTTTTGGTATGAAACAAGCCAACTCGCTTTAAAGCAGCAAAAAGAGCAAAATAAAAAAGCGGAGCAGCGCGCAAAAGAATTGCAAGATTTTATAGCGCGATTTTCGGCCAACGCCTCAAAGTCTAAGCAGGCAACGAGCAGAAAAAAAGAGTTGGAGCGTTTGACCATTGAAGACATCAAGCCTTCTAGCAGAAAATATCCATATATAGATTTCAAGTTTGACCAACGCATTGGCAACGACATTTTGTTTGTAAAAAATCTAACTAAGGAAGGATTGTTTGAAAATGTGTCATTCACTGTGCGTCCAGACAATAAAATTGCCATAATGAGTGATAATAGCAATGTGGTTACTGCGCTATTTGAAATCCTATCTGGCAGAGATAAAAATTATAAGGGCGAAGTGCAGTGGGGCAAAACAATTTCACAAACCTATCTTCCACAAAATAATAATAGTTATTTTGAAAATTGCGAACTCTCGCTTGTTGATTGGATAGGGCAGTTCACAAAGGAGCATGATGCCACTTTCCTTCGCAGTTGGCTAGGAAGAATGCTGTTTAGCGGAGAAGAAGCGGATAAAAAAGCAAAGGTTTTATCGGGTGGCGAGAAAGTTCGCTGCATGCTCGCAAAAATGATGCTTCAATCTGGCAATTTCTTGCTGCTTGATGAGCCAACTAATCACTTAGACCTTGAAAGCATCACAGCCTTAAATAAGGGCATGGAAAAATTTGAAGGTTGCATGATGTTTGCCACTCACGATGAAGAAATAATTTCCACAGTTGCAAATCGCATTATGCGCATAAATAAAACTCTTGAATACGATAAAGAAATTGATTATGATTCGTATGTTGAAACACAAATGAAATAGGCGGGCAAAAGTCCGCTTTTTTTATTTGCTTTTGAGATATTGCAAAAGTTTTTTTCATATAATCTTTTATGGGAATGTTAGATGAAATAGAAAAAATGATGTTGGATGTTGGGGCATCTGCAAATTATAGGCTAATAAATTTAGGTGGCAAATCACTATATATTGAAGGGATAAAACAAGTGGTTAGTTTCGGCTCAAACGAAATGCAATTTCAATTAAAAAAAACTCTGCTTGTTGTGTCTGGCGAAAATTTAAAAGTTAAATATCTCGATAAATTCACTTGTGTTTTGCATGGCGAAATTTTTTCTATATGCGTAAAAAAGCAATAGAAATTTAAAAAAACTTAAAAAAAGAGCAAAAAATTAAAAAATTAAAAATTTTTGGAGGCTTCATGAAATTTGATTTGGTGGGTTATGACGGCGAAAATCTTTTAAAAACTCTTCACTTAAAAAGAGTGGCAATATATAATGTGAACATATTAGATAAATCGCATATCACATTTGAAGCAGAAGATAAATTTGAAAATAAAATAAAGCGCTATATTAAAAATTTTAAAGCGAACAAAACTAAAAATTTTTTTCGCAGATTTCCCAAATTTGTGCTTTTAAATTTAGGTGTGGTTTTAGGAGTTTTCTTTGGCACAATATTTTTTATGTTCGCTTCAAACTTCACTTGGAAAATAACAGTTTATGGCACGAAAGAATTGTCAACAAATGATATTATTGAAGTGTTAAGTCAAAACGGAATAAAAACTGGCAAAATAAATCTTCAATCTAGCGAAGAAATTGAAACTATCCTGCAAAACAACTACGACAGAATTGCACAAGTTTCAGTTATTAGAAAAGGAACGCATATTATTATTAATCTAAGCGAGAAACTCGTTTATGAAAAAGGCGAGTTTCAGCCAATCGTAGCCAAGCACAGCGGAATTATTTCAAAAATCAATGTTATAACGGGCACAGTTAATGTTAAGATTGGAGATTTTGTGAATGTTGGAGATATCTTAGTGCTCCCGTTCAACTTAGATTTTAACAATGAGCAAATCCCGGTAAACCCTATTGCTGAGATATATGCAAAAATGTATATAGTGAATGTCAAAAAGGTGGCAAAAGAAGAAACTGTTTTAGTCCGCTCAGGCAGCACCAAAATTGAATATGAATATTTTCTCTTCAATAAAAAAATTTATTCTGGCAGAGCAAAAAATAAGTTTGCACTTTATGAATGTGAGGAGCGTTTTGAATTTTTATTTTCACTCGTGCCAATGAAAAGAAAAGTAATCACATATTATGAATTGTGCCCGCAAATTATTTTTCATGATTTTTCAAGAGAGAAAGATGGCATAATTCAATCGGCAGTTGATGAGGCTTATAATGAACTTCCAGAAGCAATTGAATTTTTAGATGAGAGTGTTGAAAGTGAAATCATTGAAGGCTCGCTATTTGTGTTCGTAAATCTCACCATTAATGGAATAATAGCGTAAATTTTGCAAAAAAATGATGTTTTTTTGTAAAAATTTTTGCGTTTTTAAAAATTTTTTATAAAAAAATTGATTTGCAAAAAATCCAAATTTGTGATAAATTATTATTAGAGGTAATGATGTTAGAGATTTTTGGGCAAGTCAATAAAGAAATAAAGAATGGTTTAATCAGAGTTGCAGATAAGGTGTGCGAAAAGTTTTTTCTTCCAAAAAAAATATCCGTCAACTTAAGTTTTGTTAGTGAAAAAGCAATTCAAGAGTTGAATGCTCGCACCCGTCAAATTGATAAAGTTACAGATGTGCTAACTTATCCTTATGTCAATTTAAAGGTGGGCGAAAAACTTGCGTTGAAAGACTATAAATTTGATTTGGATGAAAATGGCATTCTCACAATAGGAGATATATATATTTGCAAGAAACGTGCCGAGCAGCAAGCGGCAGAATATGGGCACTCGCTCTTGCGAGAAATCTGCTTTTTGTTTTGCCACG
>CANRGF010000108.1 GCA_947630075.1 uncultured Clostridia bacterium | reverse complement strand
CTTGGTATAACTATCTCAGCAAAGCTTGAGCCTTGTTTGTAATTATAACTATCTCCTGTTAGAATATCCTGAGCAGGTGAAAAAGCACCTTTGCCTATTATTTTTAAGGTACTTGGAAGAGTGATTGATGTAACACGGAAACCATCTAGTTTCTCTTGGAAAGCATAATCGCCTATCTTAGACACTTCCTTGCCGTCAGCGTCTGCGGATGGTACGGTTATTATTAATGGCTGCTTGCCCGTATATTCTTCAGCAAGGCCGGTTACTTCCACTGTGCCGTCTTCTAGTTCATTGAATGTGAATTGGCTAGCCTCATTTAGTGTGATTGGGTCTTCCGCCGCATTACTCTTGCGGAAAACCTTTAGTAAACTATTTGTGGCTGCCACTGCACAAATTGAAAATGCTAGCGCACACAATACTATAATTGTTGATCTTATAAAAACTTTCATGCCCCCCCCCCTAGAATTTAATTTTAAAAGTGCAATTAATTCCATTGCACCCATTCTACGAATATTTTAACTCTTTTATTTAAAAAATACAAATAGTTTCGACAAGTTTCTCAAAATTTCTATTTTGCTGGTTAATTTTTAAAAAAGACCACTTCGTGTGGCCTTTTTTATTTTTATAAATCTTTTAGCCCTAAAACAATATCTGCTGACACGCCCAGAGCGATGCAAAGATTTTTTAGATTATCATAACCCGGCTTACTTTTACCCTTTAACCACTCGCTAACTTGACTTTGTTTTAGCCCCAACAAATTGGCGAGTTGAGTTTGGTTCAAGTTATTTTCTTTCATTAATTCAGTTAAAATTTTTACAAAATCCATCTAAATCTCTCTACCAAATAAATAATCTAATGTTACGCTATAAAAATCTGCAAGTTGACATAATAATTCAAGCGGAATTTCCCTTTATTTTCATATCTATTGTAAACTACTCTGCTTACTTTAAGAAATTTTGCCACCTTATCTTGCGTCAAATTATTTTGCAATCTTAATTCTTTTAATTTTTGAGAAACGGACTGCATCAATAATTTCCCTCCAAAAATTTATCTTTAAACATTTTGTCATTAAAGAAATCGTAAATAGTAATATTAAGTGCTTGACATAAATCTAATATTGTTCGAGTGCCCGTGTTTTTGCTCTTGCCATAAAAAATACTTTTTAAAGAGCCCGACGGCATACCTGCCAAACTAGCCAATTTATTTGGTGTGATTTTATTTTTATCACACAAATCATAAATTCTTTGTGTAATTGCTTCATTTAAAGTCATTTATTAATATTCTCCCAAAGTTATATCTTCTATAAGATTACAAAATAAAATTTTGAAATATGGGAGATATATCTTCCATTTTGTGCTATACTGTATAGGGAGCGAGTATGGAAAAAAGTTGTGCATTTTTCGGGCACCACATTGCGCCGAGTTTTCTTGAAGATAAAATATATAATGAAGCAGAAAATCTCATTAAAAATCATGAAGTGAAGAAGTTTTATGTTAATAGACATGGAAAATTTGATGAAATTTCACTTAAGGTGTTGAGAAGATTAAGAGAAAAATATCCTGAAATTCAAATCTGCGTGGTGGTGGAAAACCCGCATTATAAAAGGGATGAATATGGTAATTCTCGCATAGCTTGCTATGATGATTGTGAAGTGGTTAGTTTTGTCTTGGATAATTTATATTTTAAGGCGAGCATTGACGAAACTAATAAAAAGATTGCAAAAATCTGCGACTATGTGATTTGCTGGGCGGACATGTCCACAAAATTGCACAGCGGGGCTCAGCGGGCAGTTTGTTTTGCAAAAAAATTAAATAAAAAAATTATCAATTTGTGGCAATGAAAAAGAGAGACGTTTTTTACACTCGAAATTGTAAGTCATCTAAGTTTTAAACCATTTAATTTCACAAACAATTTAAAATAAATTTTAAATCACTTCAACCTATAAAGGCTTAAATTAAATCAATTTAAAACAAATATTACAATTTTTATAGAGCATAGAACTATCTCTCTATAATGTAAGGCGTTGCCTTACGATAGTATCTTGTGAGCATTTTGGAATATTATTCACAAATTTTTATTTTTTTAATTTTTCTAAAATCTCGTCAACTGATTTGGCAGTTATTGTGGCGTGATTTGCCAATAAATTTTCAATATTTTGCTTAATTTTGCTTTTTAAAGGCGTTTTTAGCAAGATTTTTGTGGAATTTTTAAAATTTTTAAAGTTTTCATTAGATAAAAACATATCATCTGGAATGGCAATAATTGCGTTGCTTTGTGAAGAAAGTTTTTCACAAATTGCACTTTCTGCACTATTTAATTCTTCATTGATTAAGAGCAAGGGTTGGTCGGCAGACTTCAAGAGCACCTTATTAAACATTTCGCCACCATTCACAAATTTTAGGTGCATAAGTTTTGCCAATTTTATGGCAGACGAACACACATTTTGATAATCCAGACCAAACACAACAATATTGCTCATACTTTCCCCCACACTAATTTCGCAATATATTTTAGCAAATAGCACAAATTTATTCAACTATTTTTCGATTTATTTTCGTTTTTTATCTCTTTTAAACACAATGATGAACACATTTAAAGCAATCACAATGTCGATAATTAAAAACAGCAGACGAATATCTATGTTGAGAGATGTGATAAAATAATTGCCGATTAGATAGTTGAGATTATAATCATTGCCAACCACGAAACAGATATTCCCGTCTAAATCTGTGCGAAGGATAGATGCGGAAATTGATTTTAGATTGTTGATTGCATCTTCAGCGGGAAGCCCATAGTCATTCTCGCCACAACAAATCACCGCATATTTTGGCTTTGCCACATTTAGAAACTCCATTGAAGAAGAATATTTGCTGCCGTGATGCGCAACTTTTAGCACATCGCAATCTAGTTCTCTGCCAAACTCGGCAATCAATGTGCTTTCA
>CANRGF010000107.1 GCA_947630075.1 uncultured Clostridia bacterium | reverse complement strand
CTTTTTGTGTGTAAAATAATGGAGTTTAGAAAGGCAGGGCTCGCACTCACTACTGATAGAGCATTTTCTTGGTAAGGTGGGGGTCGCGGGTCCGATTCCCGCCAGTAGCTCCATATATAAAACTCGTTAAAATCTCTATTTTATAGGGCATTTAGCGAGTTTTTTTCTTTTGTGGCAGTTGTTAAGAAAAGGCATATTTTTTAAAAAGTGTAAAAAAAGTGTAAAAAAGTGAGAGATTTAATAGAAAAAACGCCGAAATCTAAAACTCAAAATTCCGTTCAAAACTATCTTTTGAGGTCAAAGGGTGTCAATCTAATCTAATTTTTTAATTAAATAGGCACTAATAAATTCCATGCCCAAAATATCAATATAAAAGTTTAGCAATGATTTGTAATTTTTAGAAACAGCGTTTAAACGCAAAGTTTTTGCCCCGTTGTGTTTTGCATACATCTCAATATGTTTAAAAAGTTTTTGCCCAACACCTAAATTTCTAAATTCTGGCAAAACATACATTTCTTCTAACTCAAATAATTTATCATTCGCTTTTGCGTAACTTCTTGTGCTAGTTTCTTTAGAGAAATCGCCATAAGCATATCCAACAATTTTGCCGTTTAAATCGGCGACCAAAATTTTTTTATTGGCATAATATTCTTCGCTATCTGCCACAATGTTGTTGCAGCAATTTTCCTTAACAAAAATTGAGTTAAGGTTGGATATATCTTTTAATTCAGTTTTCTTTGCAAATCTAATTTTCATATCGTCCTTTTATTAGTTTTTATTATAACACAAAGTTTTCACATTTCAAAACCTTTTTCCGATTTGTTGACTTATGTCCACCCATCTGCTAAAATAAATTTGAAAATGCAAAAGCAAGTTTTGGAAACGAAAGATTTGATATTATCTAAGGCAAAAATGAGCGATTTGAATGACATTTTTGTCAATTTTTGGTTGCAAGAGGACACTGCAAAATATATGCTCTGGAAACCTTGCAAAAATTTAGATGAAGCCAAAATCGCTCTTGAAAATATTATAAAATTCCAGCAAACCCGTTTTGCCTATTTTGTACGTGAAAAGAGCACGGGCAAAGCCATTGGCATAGCAGGCATAGCGGAAATTGAGCCTGGTGTTTTTGAAGATTGCGGCATAGGGTTGGGCAGGCAATTTGTTGGCAAAGGGTATGGCAAACAAATTTTAATGGCACTGATAGATTTTGCCAAAAACGAATTAAAAGCCAAAAAGATGATTTGCAGTTGCTTTCGTGAAAATATTCCGTCCGCTCGCATGCAAAAATCTTGTGGTTTTGTTTTCTCTCATTCAGAAAATCGCCGCAGGGCATGGGACGGCAAAGAGTTTATAGAGGACTATTACGAATTAATATTTGATTAAAGGGGTTTGTATGACTGCTGAAAAAGAAAAGATTGTGTTTCATCTGGTGAGCCACAACAAATTGTCTGTGGGCCAACATCTTCAATTTGGCAAGGTGCTAAATCGTTTTGGTGAAAGAATTAATAGCTTGGAGTTTAAGATAAAGGGCGAAGATGTCAATCAATTTGTGATGAGCCATAGTTTAAATAGCATTTCGCAAGACGAATTTAATGAAATTAAGCGTTATGTGTATGAAACCTGCCTAATCACTCGTGAATATGCGCTTGAAACGATTAGGGCAAAGCTTTTTCCAAAAAGGCCATCTCGCTTTAAATGCCTCTATGCGTGCGAAACATTAGAGCAGGCTGAAAATTGGGCAAACAATTTGAAGAGAATGAATAAGTTAAACGGCACAACTCCATTGCAAATCGTGAAATTAAAGGTGAAGGGCAATATCTTTAAAGCAGAGGGCAACCTAATGCTAAGAAACACCCAGAGCATGAATTCAAAATTCCAAATGGCTCAAGACTATTGGCAAGAGAAAACTGATTTTGTTGAGCCCGAACTTCTAATTGAAGGCGAAGCGGAAGTTTTGCAAATAATTAAAGAGTTTTAATTTTGAAATAAGCCATTTGCCTTGACTTTCATCAATATAATTAGTAAAATAATTTTGATGACGAGAAAACGAATTCTATCATTTGCGGTTTTCCTTCAAACGCTATTGCTTGCGCTTGGCGTAAGTTTTTTGTTTACAAATCGCCCAACGCAAGTTGTGGTTGCCGAGCCAAGCCAAGAAGTGGTGTCAAGCGAAGCACCCAAGGATTTGGATGCGCTGCAAACGGCTTCGTCTGCTCAACTCGATGCGTGGGTTAATTTATCTAGTTTTGACGGGCGTCTTTATAACTACATCACGCCTGAGAGGAATCAAGGTGGGCTAGGAATATGTTGGGCTTATGCTGCTATGGGAGCGGTCGAAGCAAGTATTTTGCGTGATAATGTTGACCCAACTGTTAATAAAGACACTCTTGATTTAGACGAAGTGGTGGCGGCTTATGTTCGTTATAACCGCGATGGCGAAAATGATCCACTTTATCTCACAACTAACGATACATATAGCGAAGAAAATTGGCGTGCGCGTGGCGGGCATGCTGACGATGCATTTATGGCAATGTCGCAGGGATTTTCTCCTGTTGACCAAGCGGTCATGTCTGATAGTGCGTATGATTGGTATATTAAGCAAAAGGTTTCTCTGTCTAAATATTTTGTTAAGGGCTTTAAGCAAGTTAACCACACGGCAGATGCAATAAAGCGCGCAATTTTAGAGTATGGCTCGGTTACAATGGAATATAAAGCACCTCAAACTACCACTCAAAAATACCTTTATTATGAAGACGGCACTTCTCTTGGCCATGCATCGCTAATAATTGGCTGGGATGACTCAATTAAAAAAGGCTTGTTTTGGCCACAACAACCAAGCACAGATGGAGCGTGGATTGTTAAAAATAGTTGGGGTCCAAACAATAACGATGTTAATGGCACGGATTGTTTATATCTTTCTTATGAATCCTATCTAAGCAGAAATTTTTATGTTGTTGAAATGGGTTTGAGAGAAGATTATCAAAATATTTATCACTATGAT
>CANRGF010000106.1 GCA_947630075.1 uncultured Clostridia bacterium | reverse complement strand
TATAAGCAAATGCTTGTGGCGTTTGCAACATTTAAGGAATCTATATTTTCTTTCATATCAATTTTAGCAAGTTCATCAGCGATTGAGTTATAATAGTTTGAAAGCCCTTTTGCTTCGTTGCCAACTAAAAGCAAAGTTGGTTTTTTAAAATCACATTCATCAATAAATTTGGTTGCTTGCAAAGATGTGCCCACAATTTGAAAATTTTTATATTTTGATTTCAACAACTTTTTAATTTGTTCAAAATCTTCATTTTTTTCAATAAATTTAAACGGAACTTTGAAGAATGAACCCATTGATGATGTGATAACTGTGTGGTCGTAAATATCCACCGAATGTCCCGTGAAAAATATTTGATCAACATATAAAGCATCTGCACTGCGAATTATTGTGCCTAAGTTTCCTTTCTTTGATGGCCTATCAAACAATAGCAAGAGCGGATTTTTTAATTTGTCAATATTTAATGGTTGTTCTTTCATTTTAACAATCGCCAACAATTCAGACACATCCTCTTTGTCGCTTAATTTTTGCATTAATTCATCTGTTAATTCATAACATGTTTGAACATATTTTAAAACTGATTTTGCCCAAGCAGAAAGTTTTGATTGACTGCAAAATATAAAAGAAGATATTTCCCAATTATTTGATATTGCATCTTTAATATTTTGCACTCCTTCAACAAAAAACTTTTTATTAGCAAATCGTTTTGTTTTGTTGTTTTTCAACGCTAATATCTCTTGAAATGTTGAGTTCTCTTTTCCTATGTTTATTGTTTTCATAATTCCTTATTTTGTGGTTTCGTCTATCCACGAAAGGTATTCTTTTGAACCTTTTAAAATGGGCGAAGCGACAATCTCTGCCACTTCATAAGAGTGATTTGCTTTAATCGTTTTTTCGATTTCGTCATATAAAGTCTCTTTTGATTTCATTGTCAAAAGATATTCTTTTTCATTTTCAAGTTTGCCTTTCCAATGATAAAGGCTTTGAATTTCGCCTATTTGCACGCAAGCAACCAATTTTTTGCTTAACAATAAATTTGCAAGATTTAATGCCTCTTCTTTTTTCTCAAAAGTGGTTTTAACTTCAATGTGTTTCATAATTTTCTCCTTTTTGCATAAATTTTCATTTTGGAAAAGAAGTGATGAAGGAAAACCTTATATTATTAGCAAAATATTGAAAAAACTTGTTATAAGGTTGTCCTTCATAGAGAGTGTAAACCGCCCAAAAATGAAGTTTTTAATTTATTAAAAACGATTAATAAGGGCGAGTTTACACGATGAACATACTATCGCCAAAACTGAAAAAGCGATAGCGGTGTTCAACAGCAAATTTATAGATATCCATTGTGTTTTTATAACCCGCGAATGCGCTAACGAGCATTATAAGTGTGCTTTTAGGCAGATGAAAGTTTGTAATAAGCGCGTCAACCACCTTAAATTTATAAGGAGGATAGATAAAAATGCTAGTTTCGTCATCATCTGCTTTAAGTGGCAAACCTTTACTTGCAACCGCTTCTAGCGTGCGCACGCTTGTGGTGCCGACCGCAATCACTCGCCTGCCCTCCGCTTTTGCCAAATTGATTTTGTCCGCAGCATCTTGTGGCAGGTGATAATGCTCGCTATGCATATTGTGTTTTGTGATATCTTCCTCTTTGCATGGGCGGAAAGTCCCTAGCCCGACATCAAGAGTTAGTTCGACAATCACAACGCCCATTTCTTTAATTTTTTGCAATAATTCGCTCGTGAAATGCAAGCCTGCAGTTGGCGCTGCTGCGCTGCCCTCAATTTTGTTATACACTGTTTGATAGCGTTCTTTATCTTTTAATTTTTCGTGAATATAATGTGGCAAAGGCATACTTCCAACGCGATTTAAAATATCTTCAAACACCCCATCAAATTCAAATGAAACAATGCGGTTGCCGTCCTCCAACACTTGCTTTAGCGTGCAAGAAAGTTCGTCATTAATTTTAATTTTTTGCCCAATTTTCACTTTCTTTGCGGGTTTCATTAACACTTCCCAATCGTGCAAATTGCGGCGCTTTAAAAGCAAAATTTCAATCTCTCCACCCGTTTCTTTATGAGCAATTAGGCGTGCAGGCAAAACGCGTGTGTTATTCACAACCAACACATCGCCCTTAGTTAAAAAGTCGGTGATGTCTTTAAACTTGCTTTCGGTTATCTTTTTATTTTTGCGATTAAAAACGAGCAATTTGCTTTCGTCCCGCTTGGTTAGTGGCGTTTGAGCAATCAATTCTTCTGGCAAATTGTAATCGTAAATTGAAAGAGATTTATAGTTTATCATCACCCTCTCCGCTATCTGCCATAAGCGTTTTTGGCACAGGCAAGCCGAAATGCTCATACGCCAAGCGGGTTACCATTCTGCCCCTTGGTGAGCGCAAAACAAAGCCGAGTTGCAACAAATATGGCTCAACTACATCTTCTATGGTAGAAATTTCTTCATTTGTGGTGGCTGAAAGTGTCTCCAACCCAACCGGACCGCCACCAAACTTCTCAATCATTGCCATTAACACGCGTTTATCCACATAATCTAAGCCTAAATCGTCAATATCCATAAGAGTTAGCGCTTTTTTGGCGTCGGCAGCCGTTATGACATTTTTATCTTCCACTTGCACATAATCTCGCACGCGCTTTAATAGGCGGTTTGCCACGCGCGGAGTGCCACGGCTGCGCTTTGCAATCTCAATTTCGGCGTCTTTCTCTATTTCCACTCCCAAAATGCTAGCCGAACGCGAGATGATTTTTGCAATCTCTTCAACGGTGTACATCTCTAAGCGGCAAACTACACCAAATCTATCTCGCAGCGGGCTTGAAAGGTTGCCCACCTTAGTTGTTGCCCCAATGAGAGTGAAAGGTTGAATTTTTAAACGCATACTTCTTGCACTTGGGCCTTTGCCCACAATGAAATCGAGCGCATAATCTTCCATGGCGGGATATAAAATCTCTTCCACAGATTTTGAAATGCGGTGAATTTCATCAATAAAAAGCACATCGTTTGTGTTTAAATTAGTTAAAAT
>CANRGF010000105.1 GCA_947630075.1 uncultured Clostridia bacterium | reverse complement strand
CTTGGATTTCAAAATGGAATATATCAAAAAACTCACTTCGTATTTGGACGAATTAAACAAACACAATCGTGTGATATTCTGCTCAGATTTTAATGTGGCTCACACAGAATTGGACCTATCACATCCAAAAGAGTGTGCACGCAGAACAGGCTTTTTAGATTTTGAAAGGGAAGCGCTTTCTTGCCTTTTAGATAAAGGTTTTTGCGATTTAGTGCGTAAATTCAATGGGCAAAATAAGGTTTACACCTGGCGCAGTTATAAGAGCAGGACTGTGGAAACGGATGATTTTGGCTGGAAATATAGGTTTGATTATATTCTATGTTCAAATAAGATGAGCGATCATTTCAGCAATGTTTCTATTCTAGACCTAGTTTATAGCGACCACTTGCCCATTGTGGCAACCTTTAATGTTTAAGCGAGTTCAATTTTAGCGTAGGCAATAATTTTAATGAAATCGTTTGCAATTAAATTTTTTATATGATAAAATAAGGCTAAGGAGAATTTTATGGGTTGGTTTAAAAAACAATTATTGTCAGTTATTGAATGGAAAGATGCCAGCAACGATATCATTGTTTACCGTTTTCCAATGCCAAATGGTGCAGAAATCATGAATAGTTCCACTTTGGTGGTTAGGGAAAGCCAAGCGGCAGTCTTTGTTCACAAAGGGGAAATTGCAGATGTTTTTGGCCCGGGCACATACAAACTTTCGAGCGAAAACATTCCGTTCCTCACCAAGCTTCTCAGCCTATCCACAAAGGGCGAGAGCAGAATTAAAGCGGAAGTTTATTTCGTAAACACTAAGCGCTTTCTTGGTCAAAAATGGGGCACTCAAAATCCTGTGATGATGAGAGATGTGGATTTTGGTCATATCCGCTTGCGTGGTTATGGCACATTCGCTTTCAAGGTTAGCGACCCAACTAGATTTATGCGCGAGTGCTTTGGCACAAACCCTGTTTATAAGGTCAGCGATTTGGTAACTCAATATAAGTCAACATTAATTCAGCTTCTCACAGACGCCATTGGAGAGAGCAAGCTTTCAGCACTGGACTTGGCTGCTAATTATAAAGAAATTGCCAAGATTGTTGAAGCAAACAGCAAGGAAGAGTTTGACCCATTAGGTTTAAAACTTTCAAACTTTGTCATTGAAAATCTTTCCCTTCCAGATGAAGTTGAAAAAATGGTGGATGAGCGCACAAAAATGGGCGTCATTGGCGACCAAATTGGCACATACACTCAGTATAAGGCAGCAAACGCAATGGAAGATGCTGCCAAAAACCCTGCAGGTGGCAACAACTTTGCCGGCTTAGGAGTGGGCATCAGCACGGGAGCACACCTCGGTGAAGTGTTTGCAGATAGTGTTTCTTCTGCAAGGAATAGGCGCAAGCCGGTAACCATTCAATGCGTCAAATGTGGAGCAACAATTCCGGGCAAATCCAAATTCTGCCCAGAGTGCGGGTCAATTCAAGCCTTGTCTTGCCCAAAATGCGGCGAGCCAATTTCAAAGGGTAGCAAATTTTGCGTGCACTGCGGTGAAAAATTGCAGTTAAGTGAAAAGGTTTGCCCAAAGTGTGGCAAGCAACTTGCTCCAGATGCAAAATTCTGCCCAGATTGTGGCGAAAAGATAAAATAGAGGTGAAAGATGGGATTATTGTCTAATAAAACAACTCGTTATGGAAAATTTATATTCATATTGATAGCACTTTGCTGCTTGGCTATTGCCGGGGGATCAATATTCGGCGGTGTGTATGCCGTCATTCACATGACGCATTGGGCAAAATATGTGATTGTTGTTGTGGCGTGCCTATTTGCATTTATAATCGGCGTGATTGGTCTTCAATTATTCTTGTTCTCGTTTAGCATGATTAATAGTTGGAAGAGCGTTAGAGATTCTAATGTGTCTAAGGGAATTGCAGGCACAAGGCTATGCGATAGCTGTGGCAGAGTTATCACCAAAAATGCTGAATATTGCGAGCACTGCGGCGCAAAGCAAGAAACTGGCTTAGGGCTTAAATCTTGCCCAAATTGCAAAACGAAAAATAGTGGCAACGCAAAGTTTTGTGAGCATTGTGGTTTTGAATTTAAAAATCATGGCAAAAAGGAGGGCTAATAGCTCTCTTTTTTTAGACAAAATCAAACATAACAAGTCAAAAATCCACAAAAAACCCTCGCCAAAATGCTTTGGATAAAATCAAAAAAGTTTTAGCCTAGTTTAAAGCAAAGGGGGAAATATGAAAAGAAGGATTAAAGGCAAACTATATTTTTTGGCAAGAGATGCCAAATCTAGAATGAAAAACTATCATCGTGAAAGGTCGGTTTTTGACCAACTTCCTTATTCTAAACTATCATTTTCAGTGCACGACCAAGAGTTATATGAAAGGGTAAAGCGTATGCTTTCGCGTGATGAGGTGGTGATTAATCCAATTCAGGAGCTGATAGACAAAAAATATTACGACACTCTTTCCTTTGACGGCAAGCAAAAGTACATATTTGACCTTAGCGAGAAGTATAAAGAACTCAAAATTCGTTTTGAACGCGAAAGTGAAGAACTAAAAAATGTTTCAAATATTTAATATTTTGTAAAAAATATTTGACTTTTGAACAAAATTGATTTAGTCTAGGTTGCATGATTGAATCACAATTCCTAAAGAGTGATGGCGAAATATATGGTGAAATATGTGAGTTTTTGGGCGTTAAGCATAATTGTTTTTCAAATTCGTTAAAAGAGAATGTGAAAGAGGTGTGCGTTGTGCGTCTGTGCAAAGCAATGGGCATAAGGTGCGCATACAACTCTAAGAATGAATTATTTAACTTTTTTTCGTGCATAATGGGCGAAGTGCTTGTGCAAAAATTGGGGTTTGAAGTTAGAATTGACGAGTTTAATTTAAAATTTGCAAGATTTGAGAATGTCAATCTAATTAACTCTGCAAGCAACATGCTAGAAAACATCAATTTAGACGAGGCGTTTATAAATGTGTTTAATCTCGCATCTAGATTTAAAGACAAGGTTTTAACTTAAAAAAAAGCCTAGCTGTTTGCTAGACCT
>CANRGF010000104.1 GCA_947630075.1 uncultured Clostridia bacterium | reverse complement strand
AAGCCAGAAGTAGGATTAGAGAAGCAACAAGCATAACAACAAGACAATTTCCCAAATTGGCTTATTATTGCTTGTGCTTAAAAGATAAGCCAGAAGTAGGATTAGAGAAGCAACAAGCATAACAACAAGACAATTTCCCAAATTGGCTTATTATTGCTTGTGCTTAAAAGATAAGCCAGAAGTAGGATTAGAGAAGCAACAAGCATAACAACAAGACAATTTCCCAAATTGGCTTATTATTGCTTGTGCTTAAAAGATAAGCCAGAAGTAGGATTAGAGAAGCAACAAGCATAACAACAAGACAATTTCCCAAATTGGCTTATTATTGCTTGTGCCAAATCTAAATTTTATGCAATAAAAAATAGGGCAGTTAACCCTATTTTTTTAGTTTGCTTTAATCTTAATGATTTTATATTCCACAGCACCAGCAGGCGTTTTAATTAGAGCAACGTCATTTAATTTTTTGCCAACCAAGCCCGCTCCTATTGGTGAAGTGTTGCTAATAAGCCCATTCAATGGGTCGCTATCCACATCTCCAACGATTTTATATTCAAGTGTTTGATTGGTTTTAGTGTTTTTTATTGTAACTCTGCAACCAATGCTCACTTTGCTAGTGCTAATTTTTTTGCCGTCAATAATTTCCGCTGATTTAATTTTGTTTTCAAGCTCAAAAATTTCTTCTTCAACAGTTGCCTGCTCAGCCCTGGCAATTTCATACTCATTGTTTTCGCTCAAATCACCATAACTTCTTGCTTCGGCAATTTTTTTTGCAACTTCTTGCCTTTTTTCGCCTTTTAGATATTCAAGCCTTTCCTTTGTGCGTTGCAAACCTTCGCTAGTCATAAAATTCTTTTCGTCCATAATGCCTCCTTCGGTCAATAAATAATTGCAATAGATTTCCTATCGCAACATTGTCATTATATCATTAAAATTTAATAAATGTCAAGTGTTTTTTTGCGCTTGACACGATAATTGACAACATAATATATGCAAAAAATAAAAAATTAGTAAAATTTTATTCAATTTTTTTAATTTGTTTCTTTCATGAGCTCCAGCACAAACTTTTCAAAATTGACCGATTCCACAAAATCGTCCGGCCTAAACACTGAAATGTGGAAAAGATTGAAATCATACACATGCTTATCCAAAAGCACAGGAGTGGGGATGTTTAAGCGGTGGCTAACTTGCTGCAACATATCAAAAAATGAGCATGATTTTTCATCAATGTCCACCACAACGCCTTTGATGACCTTATCGTCAACGGTCAGTTTTCCCCAAATTTTTATCATAGTTTTATTTTAAGATAATCTCCAAAAAAAAGCAATCATTTTGCCAGCAGTTTAATTTTTTATTTGACAAATTTGATTGCTTTTATTAATATAAAGTTATGAACGATTTTGTTGCATTAAATTATGTTGAAGAATATGATGTGAAGAATATTGAAGAGGCGTTGCGTTCGTCAATTTCTCTTTTAAATCTCGAAAAAGTTATAAAGCCAAAAATGAAAGTGCTAATCAAAGTTAATCTTCCTTATGAGGCTTCGCCAAATCAGGCAATCACCACCAATCCTGCCGTTGTGTGTGCCCTTGCAAATGTCCTCACAAGCATGGGAGTGAAATGCATTGTGGCAGATAGCCCATTTAGTTCGAAAAACTCGCTAGATTCAGTTTACTTCCAAACGGGCATGCTAGATGCAGCAAATAGGTCGAATTTCAGCCTAAATCATGACCTTTCATCGTCAGAAATTGAAATCCCCAACGGCACGATGGCAAAATCCTTGCTTATGCTGAATGTGTTAGACGAGGTGGATGCGATTGTTAATGTGGGCAAGGTTAAGATAGACAAACGCTTTGGATATCTTGGTGCAGCGTCAAATCTTTTAGGCCTTTTGCCGGGTGAATATAAAGACTTAATTTTAAATCGTCTTGCCACGCTAAAAGATTTCAACAATCTATTGATAGACATTTTCACAACGATAAAATCTAAACTTATGTTCAATGTGCTAGACGGAATTGTGGCGCAAGAAGCAGGGGATAGCCAGCGTGTGCTGTCTTGCTTGGCAATGAGTGAAAATTTGTTTGCACTTGACGCGGCTTTAATCAACATTCTTTCAATCCCTTTAGCAAACACAATTCTCAATCAAGCGGCAGAGAGAGAATTTATAAATCTTTCCCACCCTTATAAAACATTAAACGAAGAGCCTGCAAAATTTAAGGTGGAAGACTTTGCTCTTTCCGACTTTAATAATTCCACACTAGTTAATAAAAATGCTAGGCAACAAAAATCCTATTTCAATTCACATCAAAAACGAGTTGTAATAAAACCTAAAAAATGCAAGGGGTGTGGGGTGTGCAGCAAAATTTGCCCAACGGGTGCAATTATGATGAAGTATGATAAAAACGGTGAATTGTTTGCAAGCGTGGATTATTCAAAATGTATATTCTGCTTTAAGTGCAAAGAGGCTTGCCCTTATCAGGTGGTGGACTTCCACACACCGCTTGGATATAAATCAATTATGCGTGAAATAAAAACAGATGGCGAAAATAAATAAAAATTTTAAATATTTTCAAAAAATACATAAAAACGCCAAAAAAATTAAAAATTTTGGTGTTTTTTTGTTGTCTATTTCATTTTTAGAATAAAATTTGAAAACAAAAACAAAATAGAAAAAAGAGGTTATTATGAGAATTTTCGCTTTTATTTTGACTTGCTTGGGCGGACTAAATTGGTTGATGATTGGTGCACTTCAGTATGATTTTGTTGCTGGCATTTTTGGCACACAAGCAAATGTGCTCAGCCGCATTATATATTTCCTGATTGGCATCGCTAGCATATACATTTTGATTGTTACAGTTTTTGGCAAAGGTAGGTTAAAACTTTTTGGCTATAAGAAAAAGAAAGAACCAAAAAGAACAGAGGTTGAGGATTTTTAAAAAACTGCCCAAGCGGGCAATTTTTTATTCCACCACCTTTATGCAATCTTTTGGCAAAATTGTTTCAAGTTCAAATTTCAAACTTTCGCGAATTGTAACCAAGTGGTTTGTTTTATATGCTTTGTTTGAGGCAGTGTCTTTAATAAACACTTCG
>CANRGF010000103.1 GCA_947630075.1 uncultured Clostridia bacterium | reverse complement strand
CTCCATATTTTTTAGTATTTCCTTTTTCGTCAATAATTGCGAGTCTATTTGATAAGCCACAAAGTTTTTGAATAATTTTATCAAAATCATCATCAAGAATACTTCCATTGTTTAGGTCTTTTGCGTGTTTCAAAGGATATAGATATGTGCTTATGAATTGTGTAGTGTCATTGTTTTGTTCTTTTGTTGAAAATTCATTAAAAATTCCATTGTGTGCAACAGCTTGTCCTTTATCAATTTTTATTATTGTTTGACGCTGTTTTTCAATATTTTTGTCAAGTAAAAATGGATGTGTTAGTTCTTTACATATACCACCACTTGTTTGAATTCTTGCGTGATAAATTACTGCACTTTCATCTGGTATTTGACTGCAGATCTCGTAAAATTCATCAAATGTCATCAAGCCTTTCACAATATGCAAATTTCCTTTATGATTGAACGCAACTCCTGCGCCATCTGGATTGGCCACAAACATATTTCGCAAAATATGCTGATTTGGTGCTTTTACATTTTTAGGTTTAATTGCAATAATACACATTTTATTTTTCCTCCTTATTCAACATTTCGTCTATAGTTTCATTGTGTTTTTTGATGTCGTATTCATTTAGTCTTTTTCTGATTTCAAGCAAATGTTCTTTTTTATCAGTCAAATATGCTAAAATATCCTTAAATTTCGCTTTTTGGCAACTTTCAAGCGATTTCTTTTTTGCAAAGATAGCCAATGCTTGTGTCAAATCTAAAAATAAAAGCAGGTCACTAACATTGTTAATACCTGCCCATACTCGAATTTCTATTGTGTCGTTGTGTTGTAAATTTACTGCTACCGTGTGATTATACTCGTCGTCCATTGTTTTTCTTACAAGAGTGAATAATTTGTCTTCTTTGCTTTGAATTGGCTTTTCTGCATAATCTGATTCTTCTCGGCGTGCTATTGCAAGAAACTCTTCCCAATATTCGTTTACAAGTAATGCCATTTTTGCACCAGCGAATCTGCTTTCATCTCTATTTGATTCTGTATCTCCAAAGAATTTTCGATTAATATGTATATGGTTTCCAACATTTTCACTATTGCCGAAATTATATTTTCTCATCATTTTAAGCACCTCATCAATTTTCGATGCTTCTTTTTTATATGCTTTATACGATTGTGGAAATGTTATCCATTCAATTCCATCACACTCTAAACTTCCATCTCTCATAAATACTGCCTTTCTTTTTGCTTGTGGAGAATTTAATTTTTCACCATAAAGAATTTTGACTGCTTTAAGCATTGCATTTTTCAAATCATATTCAAAGTCTGAACTCCATCCACCTAAGTAATCTCTTTCAATTTCAGCACCAAATACCGGAATTTTGTTTTGATTTAAGTTCTTTTCATAAATCGTATATTTGCCACCGAAAGAATGATAATTATATCTAAATGCAAAGCCATCTTCTCTGGTCAAGCAAGTTTCACAAAATGCACCTATAATTCTATTTTTACTTACAATTCTGTGACAATGTTTGCATTCTCTCTCGTTTGCGTTTAGTTTTCGTTTTGCTGTGCCTTGTTCAAAATTCACAATATATTCTGCTTCTTTATCTGCGTTAAACGGTAAACTTCTTGAAATACAATTATAAAAATCATCTATTCTATAGTTGTCGCAGTGTTGTTCTATAAGCTCGCTTGCTATGTGTGGGTTGACCTGAGAATTTACTCTTAAAGAATCTTTGGTTACAAACACAATTTTGTCAGCTAAAATTCTTGCGAATTTATCGCTGTTGCGCGTATTTATTGTGTCGTAGTCTTTCATTTTGACAAACATCAAGTTGCCAATCATTTCATTATCCATATAAATTTTAAAAGTTTTTTTTGTTTTCATTTTTTTTAATCTCCTTTAATTTTTTTGTGTGACTCATTCAAAGTCGTTAATTTCAATTTTTTGATTGCAGATACCATATTCAAAGTAAAATTCGCCATTTTTGTCTTGTTTCAAATCATATTCAATGACGCTTATTTTACCGGTTTTGCTTACAGCAATGTTGATAACCATCTTTTCTGTATTGATGTCAACAATATTGAAAGTGATATCGTTTTCTCCATCAAAGTATTGAAATTCTTTTAAGTAGTAGTTTTTTGTTTCCATTGTTTTCTCCTTTTAAGTTAGAATTTTGAACCAAAGTTGATAGCAGTTTTCGATTTCAAGTTCAACCATTTGATGTTTTTGATTTTCAAAACTGATTTCTTCAAATTCTGAAAAACTGCCTTTATATTCATTGGCTGAATTCAAAACTTTGTGGCAATATCTTATACAGTCTTCGTAAGTTTTGTCTTTGGTGTATAAGTTTTCATTGTCAATTTCACCATAGCCATTGAATCTGAAAGGACCTTTTTTGGTAAACTTCGTTAAGCTGAACTTTACTCTTTTTCTTTCTTCTTCCATCTTTTTTACCTCCTATTTTAGATTTGCCTTTCGGCAATAAACCAAAAAGCACAATTCGGGTCAAGGCACTACCTTTTCAGTTTTTGTGTAAGAGGTCAACGAAACGAGAAAAAAATTTTAGCAAATAAAAAACAAGCCAAAATTTTGTTTATGTTTACTGTTGCAACAATCAACAAAAATTTGGCTGATATAATCTGTAAAAAATATTTTTGGAGTTCGTTTACCTATTACGAGAATTGTGCTAACCAAAACCCCGAAAGGCAAATCTAAAATAGGAGGATATTTGCTATTTTTAATTTAGGGAGAATTAGTAAAGAATTGGTGTTTTTTAGTAAAAAAATAGGCCCTTTTATGCCATAAATAAAGCAAAAACAGAGTTAGGCATAAAGTTAGGCATAAATTGATAATTTTTTAGGTTGTTTTTGAAAAATATCAAAACGCTATATGTCAGTAATTTAGGGCGATTTAGCAATTTGTTTTTGTGTAAAACTCCAATTTTATGGTAGCAATCTGATAAGGTGGGGGTCGGTGGTTCGAGTCCACTCAAGCCAACCAAGTTGAGTGGCGATTGTCACTCTTTTTTATATCTCACCTTAAACGAGCAACGCGAGTATAAGTCAACTTGTTGATGATTTTGCCACTCAAGCCAAACAGAAAAGAATAATCCGAAC
>CANRGF010000102.1 GCA_947630075.1 uncultured Clostridia bacterium | reverse complement strand
ACTCTCATGAACAAGTTAGTGGGCGAGAAGGTGGCAATCACCAGCCCAAAGACACAAACCACGCGTGAAAGCATTCTTGGCATTTATGATGACGATAACTGCCAAATTGTGTTTGTGGACACTCCCGGCTATCATAAACGCAAAAACGCTTTTGACGATGAAATGGAAAAGCATATTTTCAACGCTACAGAAGACACAGAAATTGTTTTGCTCATGTTGGTCGCCGATAAGCCTCTTGTGCCTCAATATGAAAAATTGATAGAGCGCGTGTCAACCACCGCCAAAAAGATATTGCTTATTAATAAGGTGGATATGTCCACCTACGAAAAACTATATCCTGAACTCGCCAAATTGTCTGCCGTTGCAAAAGTGGACGAAATCCTTCCTGTTAGCGCACTTAAAGGCACAAATTGCAATGTGCTAATTGAAATGATAAAAAAATATTTGCCAACTCACAACTTTGAATTGCGTTATTTCCCAAAAGAAGATTACACGGATAAAAACCTAAGGCAAATGGTGGCTGAAATTATCCGCGAAAAAGCATTGCTATATCTTGATGACGAAGTGCCACACGGCATACAAGTGCTGGTTACAGACTATCAGGAAAACTCCTCTCCAATTCGCATTTCAGCCGACCTGTATTGCGAGAAGGAGAGCCATAAGCCAATAATATTGGGCAAGTCTGGTGAAATGATTAAAAAGATTTCCACAGCTAGCCGAAAAGATGCGGAAAAATTGATTGGTAAAAAAATCTACTTGCAAATTTTTGTGAAAGTGAAGCCTAATTGGCGAAATGATATCAAGTCTATCACCGAACTTGGCTTAAAATTCGAAGGTTAAAAATGTGGTTAAGTTTTCCACAACCACAACATCTAGTTAAAGCTTGCTAAATTGAAAAATTTTACGCAAAATTTTATTAAAAATTTTAAAATAATTGGCACTTTTTCAAATTTATTTCATATAATAAAAATATAGAAACGCACATTGAGTTTTATATGTGCAAACATAGGGGAGGTGCATTATGCTTATTAAACAAATGATTTTAAGTAATAGTTACTATAAGTTGTTTTGCGAAACAGGGCGTATTGAATTCTTCTTAGCATCACAAGCTGCCAAAAATGGGGTGGACATGACACTTCCTCCAGTTGAAAAAAAAGAGGATGTTAATCAATTATAAAATTTTGCTCTATGCAAAATTTTTTTTATTTAAAAACCTTTTTAAAATTTTAATAAATATGTTATAATTTAAGTATGCAGGAAAAGTTTAAGGGCATAGTAATCAAGGCGTCAGATTTTAAAGAGGCGGACAAACTTGCCACTATTTTTTCACTTGAAAATGGCATCATTTCAGCGAAGTTCACAGGAGTAAAAAAGGACAAAGCCAAATTTAAAGCGGTTGCAAGGGCGTTTGTATTTGCGGATTTTGTGATAAATGAAAAAGGTCAATCAATCACAATCACGCAAGCAGATATTTTAGATGATTTTGGCAAAATTTTGCTAGATTATAGCAAAACGATGTGTGGATATATCGTTCTAGATATAGTCCGATCTATTTTACCCATTCAAAAGCCGGAAGAGGACATATTTTTGCTCTCACTCACCGCTCTTAAAAACATTGAAAATTCAAATGAATTTGTTGCCACTATTGACTATATTTTAAAGTTTTTTAGTTTTTCGGGCGTGCAATTAGTTTTCCCAGACACAGATCTCGCTTATCTCGACCCAATTTCTGGCAATTTCACCACACAAAGAGTAGAAAACGCCTTGCTCATAGATAAAAAGGTATATGCTGTTTTAAAGAGTATAAACTGCGGAAATGCTTTAGATAATTTAAATTCAAACATTTTAAAGCAATCTCTTCGTTTGTTGCACAACATTATTTATTTAAAATTTGGTGTTGACCTAAAAAGTTTTCAATTTATCTAATGTTTTTATTTAATTTATGAAATTTGATTGACAAGGGGGGGGGGCAAAGTGATAAAATTTTAATAGCGGAATATAAATAAAAAGGAGGAAAAATGTCGAAATTAAAATCCAAAATCGCAATTATAGCATCTGTTTTAATGCTTATGTTGTGCGCCACATTCCTTTCTGCTTGCTCAAAGCCAAAAACTTTCACCACAGTTGATGGTGGGCTATCCATCACCGTAACCAGTGATTTTAAAGAAAAGGAAATTGCTGGGCAGACTATGTACTTGGAAAGCAAAAATTCAATCGTTACAATTCTCAAAGAGGAGTTTTCACTTTTCACAGATAGAGGTTATGAGCCAGACAGCATGACAGAGATGGAGTATGCTGATTTAGTAATTAAGGCCAACAAGCTTGGTGATAGTGTAACGCCATTCAACGATGAGCAAAATAGCTTTGTGGATTTCTCTTATGAAAAAACTGTGAGTGGCAGGCAATTTTATTATTTTGCAGTTTGCAAAAAGGGGAAGGACGCTTTTTGGCTATGTCAATTTGGTTGCACCACAGATAAAAAAGATGATTTTAAGCAAACATTCATCGATTGGGCAAAGACAATCACTCTAAACTAAAACACAAACTTAAAAATTGATAAAAGCAACTTTAAATTAGTTGCTTTTTGTTTTTATTTTGGTTACACTTAAAAGGTAAAATTTTAAAGGAGAATTATGAAAAAGAAGTATGTTTATTTATTTAGTGAAGGCAACGCGAATATGCGTGAGCTTCTTGGTGGAAAGGGTGCTAACCTTGCAGAAATGACAAATCTTGGTCTTCCTGTGCCACAAGGTTTCACGATTTCTACCGAGGCATGCACTCAATATTATGAGGACGGCAGGCAGATTAACGAAGGCATTCGTGCCGAAATTATGCAACACATTTCTAAAATGGAAAAAATCACAGGCAAAAAGTTTGGCGATAAGCAAAATCCATTGTTAGTTTCAGTGCGCAGTGGTGCACGCGCATCAATGCCTGGCATGATGGACACAATTCTAAACCTAGGTTTAAACGAAGAAGTGGTTGAAACGCTTGCAAAAAAGAGTGGCAACCCCCGTTGGGCATGGGACTGCTACCGCAGATTTATCCAAATGTTCAGCGATGTGGTAATGGAAGTTGGCAAAAAGCATTTTGAAAAACTTATCGACCAAA
>CANRGF010000101.1 GCA_947630075.1 uncultured Clostridia bacterium | reverse complement strand
TATTATTCAAACGATTCTTATGAAGACCCGATATATAAACTTTATGATTATGACTATTTTAGATACCCTTGTATGCAGTGGAATAAAAGAGAAACGGACAAAAAGGCGAAACAAAATATTCGCGAACAAATAGAAGATTTAAGAAAAACAGACCCGGACTTTAATGCTGTCTATAAAAGATGGCAATATCATATGACAGATTCGGAAATTTTGGAATGTTATGAAAATGGTTGGATTTAACTGTTTTTTTTATTAAAAGGAGAAAAATAATGAAACTAAATTTAGAAGCAAAAACGAAAAAAGAACAAAAAATTAAAGATTTTTTAGAAGAAAATGTAAGTGAAACGCTTGCATTAAAAATCAATAATGGCGTTGAAATAGTCAAAAATGGGCAAACTTTGCTTAACAAAAAAGACTTATTGGGATTCATAAAATACGCGTGTGAAGAAGCAAAAAAGACTGCTGAACAAGGTGCAATCAGTGCTTTTGTTGAAGATGAGGAAGTTTATGCTTGGGCAATTCACTATTTTGAAGAAGATAGCATTGAGGGCAAAATATTGAATCTTGATGGAACAGAATATATACCACCAAGACCAAAACCAAAAGAAACGCCAAAACCAGCGCCAATAGAACCTAAAAAGCCAGAAAATAAACAAACATCACTATTCGATTTATTTGATAATGAAACAAAAATTGAACAAAAAATCGAGGAAAACGACACAAAAATTGAAAAAAATGATGAAAAAATTGAAAAAAATGAAGAAAAAGAACAAAAAGTCGAAAAAATTACCAATCCAGCAGGAACGAAAGAATATACGGTTGATCAAGATGGTGTTGTTCTCGAAGAAAGAGATATCCTCACTTCAATAGACAAGAAAACAATGTATATTCTACATTCCATTTTGGACGGAAAACTCGAAATTCAGTGAGGTGCAGAATGTTTACAGAACAAGATATAAAACCAATACCAAAATACATCGAAAAGAAGATAAAAAACAAATTTAAGCATAGTTATATCAAATATCCACGTAGAACATATTTTTTCAGTTATTTAACTAAAATCAAAGGTGAACTTGCACAAATCTTTGTTGCTACAAAAAGAAAAGGCAAAGAAATCTTTTTAAAACAAGTTGCTGTTCACGGAGTTCATCATAAAGAAGAGTGCTATGTAAAAGATATAGCATTTATTATACTTGCCGGATATGTTGTTGGCTGGTATGAAGAGGGCTTATCAAAGACCAGAAAATACTTTGAAGACGGCGAATGGAGTCCTATTGATGATAAATACTTTAATATATACTGTCCTATTGTAAATAAAGAGTTTTTAGACAAATTTAAAGAGTATCAATATAGTTTAGCAAATAAATTTGATTCGCACGAACTTTTCAAATATTTAAGGATTTACGAGCAATACCCTCAGGCTGAATTTTTAGTGAAAATGAACCTCAAATACTATGCTACAAAAAAGCAAATTTTAAGGCTTATTGGAAAAGATAAAAAATTTAGAAAATGGCTTATACAAAACCAACAAGAAATTGACAAAAATTATTACTATGTTTCGACACTTTTGGAAGCGTATAAAAAACAACAAGGCCTTAAAGAAACTCAATGTTTGCAACATTTTACCAAAGAACTTGTCAGAGAAAAACTTTATCAAACCATAAAACGAGTTTTTAAAGGGGACATTAAAGAATTTTATTATTACCTCACAAAACAAGATGCAGGCATTTATTCATATCGCGATTATTTAAGGGCCTGCGAATATCTTGAACTTGATATGAATGAAGCAAAGAATAGAATTCCACACAATTTTAGAAGATGGCACGATATTCGCATCGACCAATATCACAGTGCAGTTGCAAAAGCAAAAGAAGAAAAACAAAAAGAATTCTATAAAACTTTTGGTGATGTTGCGAAAAAATACGCTGTTTTGCAAAGAAATATGAATGAAAACTTTGTAGTTTTAATTGCAAAAAGCCCAAAAGATTTAGTTAATGAGGGTGAAAAACTGCACCACTGCGTTGGTAGAATGAACTACGATCAGAAATTCGCAAGAGAAGAAACTTTGATATTTTTTGTGAGAAACAAAGAAAATCAAGAAAAGCCTTTTGTAACGATGGAGTATTCATTACAAAATCACAGAATACTTCAATGCTATGCTCGTAACGACACAAGACCGGAACAAAGCGTTCTTGATTTTGTAAACAAAATATGGCTGCCTTACGCCAACAGAAAGATAAGGAAAATTGCTTAAAGGAGATTAAAAATGAACAATTATTTTAGAATAACAGGCTACGAGCCTACAAACGATTTTTGCTTTATACTTGATTGTTTTGGACTATATGAACAAATATGGCAATTCAGCTCATTTCTTGTGAAAAAAGGAATTAAAGTTCTTGCAGTTGGAAGTGATGAAAAGTTCCTTGATGTAAATATCGCAAAAGCACAAGAAGATAAAGAACATTTTATTTTACGCGCCAATGCAAAAGGACGACCAGAAAATATAACACAGGAAATTGATGGTATAAAATATCAAGCAATCAAAGTTGCCGATAAAATTTATATACCAAACAGGGAGGCCAGACTATGAAAATCTTGGACGAACTGTATAATGGGAATGTATGTGAAATACATAGAAAGATCCCGCAGAACAAAAGTAAAATCGAATTTGAATTATATGAGCAACTAAAAAATAAATTAGATAAGGACCAACTGTCCTTATTTTTAAATTATTGTGATATTGTTGGAGAACGCTGTGATTTAGCAATGCAAGACAAATATATTCAAGGCTTTAAAACAGGTTTGCTTATAGGCATTGAATGTAAAGATATAAATTTAGAATAAAGCCGGGATTAAAATATCTCGGCTTTTTTATGCTATTTTTTCAATTTTTTCGCTAAATCAAGTATTGTTGCTTTGTCCTCAGGACTCAAAGACTTGATTGTTTCAAGCAACTCTTTATCTTGTTTAAAATTTTCAGCATTTGGATAAAAGAATTCAAGCGGCGTTATCTCGACCAATTCTAAAAATTTCAGCAATGTGGAAACTTTAAGTTCGACAGCTTGTCTTTCAATACGATTTACAAAACTGTCGCTATAACCTAAACGCAAACTTGTATCTCTGGCTGAAAGATTATTTTTGTTTCTATAATAACC
>CANRGF010000100.1 GCA_947630075.1 uncultured Clostridia bacterium | reverse complement strand
GGGGAATAAGCAAACCGGCATTAAATGTGGTTTTAAGGCCATGAGACATGTCAAACTTAGAACGAGGCATATCTAGCCAAGTAGGATTTAAAGCAAAATGACTTTCAACATTTCTATTCATTAGTTACTACCTCCTTGTTGCAATGGATTAAAATTAGGTTGTTGAGCACTCTGTTGAGTAGTTTGTGGCTCAACTACACTAGGCTTAGCAGTTTCTTGAACTGCAGGCTCTTCCTTAACATACTTCTTAAAAATGTCTTTATAAGAGCCGTCTTCGAAGGAAGCAAGAAAACGGTTAAAATCTCCACCAAATTCACGGCGCACTGCTAGTGGCAACTCTCCAAACATGCGCTCAGCGTCAATTAATTGTTGCTGACGCTCTGCAAGTGTTGTTGGAAATTGTGTAAAATCTCCAAACTGACCTTTGGCTTTTTGTAAAACGGAATAATCTCCATTATCGTAGCGTTCGAGAATTGAATAAACCTCGCACTGTGGAGCACTAGCTTGAATTTTATCATACAAATTCGTTTTGCCAGTCTGGACCAACTCTTTCACACCGTTCTTACCTATCTTATACTCGAAGGTGAGCTCAAAACCATCTCCGGCTGGGCTTGGTCGAGTTCCGCACGTCTCATACGCTGTAAAAAACTTAGGCATTTGCACCACCTTTAATCGCGTCAACTAAGTTATAGACAAAATCGACATTTGATGTTATTAAACCGGTTTCTGTGTCAAACTCACCTAAGCAAAACAATTCTTTATCTGCAGCATAAGGCATCTTATTCTGCTCCACTGCATCCACGCATGCACGAATAGCAGTGGCATGGTTTTTCATATAAAATGGTGACTCAAACTCACCAACCTTAGCATCTTTAATACAATAAATTTTTAATTTCATTTTTTAACTCCTTTAAACTTTAATTTTTTGAGTTCATTTTCAACTGCAATTCTCGAAAATTCATTTTTTAAATCGTCTAAAATCTCGAAAACTTCAACCAGGGTAAAACTCACACCTTTAAACTCTTGGATAATTCTCAACTTAAAATTAAGTTTTTGCTGTGAGGTCATAACCTCGTACCACCTCGATAAGGAATAGGATTGATATTTATCTCTTTTGTCTTAACCGCCGTGCCACGAAAAACTTTCCTATCCGTTTTTGGTTTCATTTTCTGTCTTGACACTCTCCACTCCTTTTTCAACCGTTAGGTTGTGTTTCTTGCACTGCTTGGCAAAATATTTGTCTGCCTTTGCTTGTGCCTTTTGAGCAAGTTGCTCAATCGTTGTAGTATCGACTTTGCCCTTGCACTTGAAAAATACTACAAGAGCCACCACAATGTCTAATCCTAGGCTGATTAGATAGCCGATTGCTTGTATGTCCATCATACACTCCTTTTAAGAACTATAAGTTCTAATAAAATTTTAGACTAATAAATTCTAAAAGTCAAGAATTTTTAGTTCTTATGTTAAAATTTGTTTATGAGTTTAAAAAACCAGCTAAAATTCTATAGAAAAGCAGTGGGAATGACACAACAACAAATAGCAAACGCTCTATGCATATCTCAAAGAACATACGCACATTATGAAACGGGAAAACACGAGCCAAGCGTAGATATAATCAAAAAGTTGTGTGTTATTTTCAACTGCACTGCGGACGAACTACTCGAAATCGATACGCCAGGCGAAAGAGCAAAAGTGAACATCAACAACAGTTTCAACAATAGCAACAACATTAAAGTCAAAATCAAGTAAAAGGAGACAACATGGAATTATTTATACTTATAGTGCTGATAATAATAGCGGCAATAGGTGGCACTATAGCGGGAAGATTAAAGAAAATAATAGAAATTTTAAAAGACCAGGATAACAAAAAATAAGGTATCTCTACCCTATTTTTTTTGGTCTCTTAACTGTGTCAAAAATGAAGGCTTTTGCGCAAAGATATATGTAAAACTCTGTGCACTACCCTTTAGTTATCCACAAAGACTTTTCCCCACCCTAAGGCATGCTCATAAGTACCATAAGAGGTCCTTCACCCGTTCATCTGCTCAATACAGACCGGACATCTCAAACCGCGAGATCTGTGAAACCGAACTCATGCCAAACGAGCGCCTCTATTAGACATTGATTTAGCATATCACAGGCGACCCACGTCCTACCCCACGCCAAAATGTATTAAAGCGCGTTTTGATTACCCAAACCCTGTCCCTTTATTATCTTTGCGCAAAAACTTTATTTTATTTTAGCCCTCTCTATCTTTGCGCAAAATATTAATTAGCCTTAAACTCTAAAACTTTTCCATTTCCATCCTCAACTAAAACTGTTGACGACCAAGATTTTTTGTGATATTATATAAATAGAATGATGTTGGAGCATTCCAATAGGCTTTATTGTCCGAAAAGTAATTCGTGATAGTCCCGTGGAGCTAATGACTTCCGCCTAGTGGCTATCTTTTTTTTATTAACACTTCACATAATCCACTTCAGTCCTATCTCCCCTTCTCCACAAACAGATATCTAAATAAAAAAAGCGGCACTCCGCTTTTGGCAGGGGAGACGCGATTCGAACACGCAACCTACGGTTTTGGAGACCGCTACTCTACCATTGAGCCACTCCCCTATGCTTTTGTATTGTAAATCAATTTATAACATTTGTCAACTATTACAAAAGAATTTTTAAGCAAGTTAATAAAGATATTGATAAATTAATTATTTTATGACACCTTAAAAAAGGAGGAAGAAATGGACTATCTTTTTGAAGGTGTAGATAGAAGCGAAACAGCAAAAGAAGATATAGCTTTAATTCAATATCGCAATGTCTGCACTGAAAGTAACGAAAGAGCGGTTCACTCCGTGTCAAGGAAAGCCGGTGATGTGATTATTGCACATGATTATTAGATGGTCATTATGAAACGGACGACCGAATAACGGATGAACAACTGCTCTTAATTGACAATTCAATTAGAGCATTGATTCTTTTAAAGGGTGAAGAATGTGTTGACAGGCATTTAATTGCAAAATTATTAATAAAACCACCGGTGTTAAGGTTAAATACTTAATGATAGTTGAAGCCAAAAAAACATATTCTTATAGTTATCGATTGGTAGGGAAATATAATTCTGATGAAATTGATTTAACTCAATCATTAAATAAAAATGCTTATCCTATCATTTGTGAGTTTAAAATTTAGTAGATATAAAAAAGAGTTGCTAAAGCA
>CANRGF010000099.1 GCA_947630075.1 uncultured Clostridia bacterium | reverse complement strand
TATGCCTAAAAACAAAATTCCAAATTCAAATGGGCTTTTGCATCCTAATTGTGATTGCCAAACACAAGACATAAACTTAAATAAAGTGAGATATAAATCAAGGGCAGATTGCCAATCATCAAAATTTACTAATTATGTTTTTGGAGAAAATTCAAAAGGCAAAAAAGCATTGTTTGAATCTTGAGGATTCTCTGTTGAAAATTCAGAATATTTAGTTAATGCGTATTGCACTCAAGCATTAAAAAACTATTTAAGTGGTAACTATGTTTTAAAAAATTTGGATGAATATGGTCAAAGATTGGCAATTCCAATCACTTTAAAAGGTAATATAATGTTTTATTCTGGCTGGATGGTGCATCCAGAAGGCTTAATTACAAACACAACACCATATGCAGGAGAAATAAAATGAAAAAATATGATGTGGTAAAACTTATTGAGTTAAATGACGATTTAAAAAAGAAAAATTTGCGTGTTGGTTTGCACGGCGTTGTTTTGTCGGTCAATTTTGATAACAGTGTTGTAGCATTTTTTAACGATGAAAATTTGGGTGAAAATTTAACAGTTCATGTGAACAACATGTTTTTAAAAAAAGAAAATGTTACATTGCCACAAAAAATTATAGATATTTTAGTTTCTAAACAAAATAAATTATTTGCCAATGATAAGACATTAACGACACGGATATTTAACGAGACAGATTGTGTTGAACTTGTTGTAGAAAAAGAAGAATACTCGAAACATAATATCCATAAAGGTGAAATTGGGGTAATTGCTTCCGGCGAAATGATAAATAATAAAATGTTGGTGGATTTTACAGGTGTTGATAAAGATGGCAAAATTTCTGGCGAAATTATAAGTGTAGATGTAAATGATTTGAAGTTAAAAAAGGGCCAAAATTAAGCATTTGGTCTTTTTTGTTTGGTTGAGAGCAGATTGATGATGCTCATTTTCAAAACGGCTGTAAACTTTTTCGTAATAATAAGGGGGAAAATTTTCCTCATATTTAAAAGGAGGTTTACATGATTACCACTGGATATGTGCTTTTGATTGTTGGCATTATTGCACTAGTTGGATTATCTATAACCACGCCGCTAACAATCTACAATTTCATTTTGCCCATAATCGGCATTGTGCTGCTAATTGTGGGCTATGTGAAAAAATATAAAGGCAAATAAAAAGTTTAATTAAATTTTTTAAAAAAGCGGCGCATTGCCGCTTTTATTTGTGGCAAACCACCACTCTAAATGTTTTCTGCCAAGAACATGGTTTTGAAAGATTTGTTTCGTTTATAAAGTTCATCAAAAGTGCCCACATCCACAATCTCACCATTTTCAAGATAGAAGATTTTATCCACATTTTTAATTGTGGTTAGGCGGTGTGCAACTATCACAATTGTCGATTTACCCTTGATGTTATCTATGCTCTGCTTAATTTGGTTTTGAGCGATATTGTCTAGCGAAGAGGTGCTTTCATCAAACAAAATTATGCTCGACCTTCTAAGCAGTGCGCGCGCTATTGCCAAGCGTTGCTTCTGCCCGCCAGACAACTTTATACCGCTCTCTCCCACCTTTGTGTCTAATCCACTAGTTAAGCCGGCCACAAATTCATCTAGTGCACTATCTTTAATCACCTGATTAAGTTCTTCGTCCGTTGCGTCTGCCTTGGCAAGCAACAAATTCTCTTTAATCGTCATGTCGAAAATGTAGGGGAACTGATTGACCAACGCTATTGAAGAACGAAGAGTTTGCTTATCTAGGCTATTGATGTTCACTCCGTCAATCAAAACCTTGCCACTATCCACCACATACATCTTAGAAATTAAATTTAATATTGTGGATTTGCCACTGCCCGACTTGCCAACAAATGCAACTGTGGTGTTTGGCTCAATTTCAAACGACAGATTTTCAAACACTTTGTTTTTGCCCACTTCCACACGTGTTGGCACTTTGGCTTTGATTTTTTTGCGCTTGTTGGCTCGCTTTTCTGCCAAAATTTCTTTTTCATCTCGGTCGCGATATTCTGTGTAGGTAAATGCCACATTTCTAAACTCAATTTTGCCTTTAATGTTTTTACGGCTAACGTTGCCAAACTTTTCAAGTTCATACTCATCGTCCTCATAAAGTTCGCTAATTCTGCCCACCGCTAAAACAATGTCGTTTATGCTTGTGTGGAGATTATCAAACGTGTTGATTAAGTCATTCACATAGCCACGATTATTATTTATAACTAAGAACGAAGCAAGGGTTAACAATCCCATATCCAAAAACCTTATGCCAAGCAACAATATGACCACATTTAATAAATAGCCCACAAACATGCTCACATTCCACCAACGCATATTAAACAAATCGCTTTTTATTGCATATTGTTGGCCGTAGTCATATCTTGTATTTACTGAATTTTTAAGTTTTTCTTCCATGTTTAGAGATTTAATATCTCTTTCACTTCTCACCACTTCGTTTAAAAGGCTACTATACATTTCATCGCGCTTATAACTTTCTTTTTGCATTTTCCTATATTTGTTTTTTCTATACGCATTCAGCCCCGTGCCAACGGCAACAGAGAAAAACGCAATAAGCCCCACCCAAAAGTTTAAGAAAAGGATATATCCAAGAATAACAACAGAATTTAAGAGGGCTGAAATTCTGCTAACAAACCTGGTGCAAGCGGAAAATATTTTCCACGGGTCTGAGCCAATTCTTCTTTCAAAATTGGCGGTGTTGTGGTCGGAATACGCTTTGGATGACACATTGAACGCGTGCTCCACAATGTCATAACTCATCGCCTTGGTGGTTTTAAACTGCAGTTGGTTATAGATGATTTGAGACACATAATTTAGCACTCTATTTGCTAAGGTGAGGACGAGCATAATTAAAATATTTCTAACAGCCAAAGAGTATTGTGCGGTGGTTACATACGCCAAAAAATGGGCGTTTAGAATTGTCCACCCAACCGATTCTGCCACAAAAAACACTTGCAGAATAAGATAACTAGCCAAAAGCCATTTGTGAGGTTTAAAATATTGCCAAAAATGAAATTTTTTATCTCTTACATTTCTTTCATTAGTTTTTGTTTGGTTAACCATAAGAAAAATATATCATAATTGATTTTATTTTTCAAGAGTTTTTTAGAAAAAAGAGGCTAGCGCCTCATTTTGCAAATTGTGAATTGAAAAGTTGATAATAAAAGCCGTGTTTTTCTAGCAACTCTTGATGTTTTCCCTGCTCAATGATA
>CANRGF010000098.1 GCA_947630075.1 uncultured Clostridia bacterium | reverse complement strand
GAATTAACTGCTCAATAAGTTCGGTCAACCCGCAATTAAAAAAGTCATTTTGCCCCCACAACGCTCCGCGAAAAACTGCATAGACGGCACTGAAAATGATAGACGGCACAGTGATAATTAAAATTTCCACCGCACGGCTATCAGCCAGCACCACGCCCCAAAGCGATTTTAAGCCATATATCAGAGCAGATGATAGGGCTGCCAAGATAATTGCTAAAAGAAGGGCGGAAGTAACCACCTGATTGCGCCTTTTCAATTCATTTTGCGCCTCATATTTGCTCACAAGTTTGGCTGTCGCAAGCGGAATGCCACTTGAAATCAGCGTCATAAAAATGCCAAGAATAGACGATGCCATTTGCAAAAGTCCCATTCCTTCCGCACCAAGTTTTCTTGATGAATAAATCCTAAAAAGGAAACCCAACGCACGGGTGATGATTGAAAATATTGTAACAACGGCAACTGCCTTAAAAATCGATTTCATTCTTAAATAATATATAATTTGGCAAAAAAGAATATACTAAAAACAATCAAATAGACCACTCAGTTTCATATATAAAACTATGGAAGAAAATGAATTTTATTATCGCGTGCAACTGGGAGATAAGTTTGAAAACATCTTAAAAAGATTTAATGCTTCAAGCGAAAATGTTAAGCGTAACAATGAAAAAATTCCGCTATATGCAGGCGAATGGATAATAATCAAACCAAATGATTTCATTTTGCACATCACAAAACCCGGGCAAACCCTGAACGATGTGGCAAAATTATTTGGAGTTGAACCAAGCAAAATAATGCAGGACAATCAGTTAAATTCAGCCGTCCTTTTTATCGGTCAACCCTTAAAGATATATAAAGAAAAAAGCCCGAATGGGCTTTAATCTTTGTTTTTAGCAGGTTCTTCTGCATTTTCCGGTTTTTCGCTAGAAAGTTTTCTTATCAAAGCGTTGAGATAAGGCTCGCTCTTTGCATATTCAATATCTTCTTCCTTACGCTGAATGCTTATACCAATGGCAGAAGATAGTTTTTTATTTTTCCTCATCTCTTTTTCCACTTTTGCAATTTCGCTTGCACTTGCGCGCTTAATTTTCAATTCGCGAAGTGAATTTAAGCAAACTTTATATTCTTCTTCGTAGCCTGTGCGTTGGCTGGTTAATTCTTGAAGTTCTTTTTCTAGTTTGCGCACTTCATCATCGCGCATTGCAGTGGCTTTTCTTGAATAGTATTGTTTGTTCACAGTTTTGTTTCTGTCATACTCATTCTTAACCTTTTTGTTTGGCTTCTTCCATTTAACTTTTCTCATCAAAACGCCAGCCACACAAATGATTATCACCACGGCAAACACAATTGAAGGGGCAATATACCACCAATTGATGCCGTTAGAATTTGTTTCTTCCTCATTTTCTTCGTTAGTTTCATCGTTGTTTTCGTCAGAAGACAATTTATTTAGCACAAGCGCATAAGGCCCGGCTTTTGCTTCTTCGTCAAAGGTTGTTTGGTCTGAGCCATAGTCTTTATAAGTTAGATTGCCGAAGAACACTCTGCCTTGGCTAGGGTTTTCTGATGTGCCAAGCCCAAACACGATGTTTGATGTGGAGTTGGATTCTGGGTGAATGAAGAATGTGTAAGTTCTCCATCCTTCGTCTGCACTAATAGAAGTGAAACTCTCGCTAAACGATGTGATGCTTAGGCTTGCGCCTTCGTTTTCACCAAATGTGCATGGAGTGAACACATCTATTGAAATCTTATAATAATTTGCACTGTCTAGGCTAAATCCAAGTTTTGAAGTGAGTGAGAAATAGGTCTTTTCAGTGGCGTAGATGCCGAGGATGTTTTTCTCATTTCCTTTTAAAGATTTCAAAATGTTTAAAGGAATGTTTTCACCAGAAGTGTTGTCTTTATCTTTAGGGAGCACTTTGCTTTCAAGGGTAGGGCTCTCAATGTTTATGATGCCAAATTCACCATTTATATCCCCGCTCTCCACAAGGAATTCAGGTGTAGCGTAATCTTCTGCGTCCTTTGAAGCGAAGATGTTTGATAGGCTAAACTTAAATGTGAAATTGCCTGTTTTTGCTTCGTTGAAGGTGTTTTCAGTTGGTTGAGCCTCCAAGTCAAGGCTAACATTATCCACAAAGCAGAGAGATTTGTCGCTATTCAAACTAATTCTAATTTGCACATCTTGAGTGAGATATGGGTTGTGCATAAGCACATTCACCATTTTCCACTCGCCATTGGTGTTCACCTGTGTGCTAAACAAGATTGCATTATCATTAACAATGCTAATTTCTGCATTGCAAGAGTTGGTGAATAGTGCAAGTGAGAATAAGTGGTAACTGCCTGATGTGATGTTTTCTGTTTCGCTTGTGTATGACAATTTGTCTCCGCTAATGTTATACATCATCAACACATTGTCATTTTCATTATTATCAATTGAGCCTGGCGTAGTGAGACTTGAAGGAAGAGAGTTCGCTTCTCTCATGCGCTCAAACACTTCGCTATTAGTGTTCACAACGCCATATTTTTGCTCGCCACTATCAGCCAAGCCAACCGACCAAGAATCAGGAGTGTTCAAATAAGGTGTTTTGCTAGAAGCCTTGCTAGAATTAAATTGACCATTCGCAAAATAATTTTCGTCCGTTTCGCCGGTTAAATCTAATTTGTTGCTAGAGCTTGCATCGCTAAATTGAGTTTCGTCAATAGGGCAGACGGTTATTGTGGAAATATACACTTTGCCGCTGGTTAGATTGTCAGCATTGCCAACAACAACTGCCAATTTGAAGGTTTCTTCTTGGGTGTGCGATGTTTTGATGTAAAAATAATTGTTTTGATATCCGTTTCTAAGCAGATTTTCGCTAGTTGAGCCAGAGAGATTTATGCTCTTTTCATCGTCATAATCTTCACTTCCTGTGCGGATAAGTTTGATTGTAACTTGCCCGCTCAATTTAAGTGCTTTCACAGGTATTTCAACTCTAACCAAACTGCCTTTTTCCACTGTGATAAAATTATCTTTTGTGTAGAAAGTGTTGTAAGTTGCTTTAATGTGGTTCACCACAAAAGCGTAATCGTGCTCGCCGTCATCCACTTCACTGTCGCTTGCTTTGTGCAAATATCCGGTTGTGGAATAGCTCGTTAAATCATTTTCGCTTTCGCCAACGTTTTTAACAAATATTTCGCTAGAAGGGAGCATGTCAAACTCAGTTAAAGCAGCAGAATTTTGCTTATCTAAATAAGCAAATTCATCGC
>CANRGF010000097.1 GCA_947630075.1 uncultured Clostridia bacterium | reverse complement strand
CTGCCTGCGAAGTAGATGAGGCTATCACTCGAATTGTGGTTACCGGGCCACCCACAGCTTTTAATGATAGCTGCCCGGTGATAAGGTTAAACAAAATCACAAGCACTTTCCATGCCCATTTGCAAGCGTATGGCACGGCTTGAACAAGGCTCTCTAAGAAAGTGTATTTATAAGTTTGAATGGAAAATTCTTCTTCATCCGCTTTTTCATTCTTCATTAGCGTCCAGCCCATGCACTCTTTCGTTTCCCCGTCATAGACAACATTCACATAGCCTTGCACATCAATCTTTTTGCCATCCCTTTGGATATTATAGAGAATTGGAGATTTCACGAGATAATAGACCTTGCCGTCTTCTGTGAAATTTGGAAAGGTTTCTAAAAATTCGCCGTCATATTTTGCATAATTTTTATCCACGCTTTCTGTTATTAAATTGCTTAGATATTTATCGTTTACAAAATCAATTTTGTTGCCCTCAACGCCCAAAAACACATCGCCAACTTGCAAAATTTGCTCTTGATTTTGCCCATAATTTATTGAAGTTTCGTTGATTGTTTTAACTTGCACTAAATCATAGCCATGCGAAATTAAAAGAATAAAAGAAAATAGAATTCCGCTAATGAAATTAAAAAATGCACCAAAAAACAGCACAATTAGGCGTTTCCATGGCTTTTGGTTGTTGAAAGATTCGGGGTTTTCATTCCCGTCTGCATCTTCGCCTTCAAACGCACAATAACCGCCAAGAGGAAAGGCTCTAAGCGAGATTAATTCGCCATTTTTCTTCTTTTTTTGCAAGAGTTTTGGCCCAAAACCCACGCTAAACTCATTGATTTTGAACTTCAACATTTTGCCGGCAATATAATGCCCCAACTCGTGAATTAGCACCATGCACAACAAAACAACAATGGCTATAACAATATAGCCAATGTAAGAAAAGACGGCTGATGCACTCAATAAATTGCTCATTATGCTATTATATTCCTATTAAAAGACTGTTAGAATTAAACTTAAAATATAAATGATTGTGGTTACGAAAATCATGGCGTCTATCCTATCAAGCATTCCGCCATGTCCGGGAAAAATGTTGCCACTATCCTTAGTGTCTGCCAAGCGCTTGATTTTGCTTTCAACCAAATCTCCAATCTGACCTAAAACTGACGAAATTAAGCCAACAAGTAAGAAATGCCACCATTTCAGACTAAATTGCGTTAGAATTATTGACAAACTCTTCACATTATAAACCAGAGCGAACACAAGCATTGCCCCAACAACGCCACCAATTAAGCCTCCCACTCCACCACTGATTGTCTTCTTTGGGCTAATTTTAGGGGCAAGTTTTGGACCTTTGATTAACCTGCCTATGAGATAGGCAAAAGTGTCTGTTAAAAAAGTGATTGCAATGATTAATAAGATGAGCACAACCGACAAATGATTAATGCCTAGCACACCATCAATGTGATTTATATTGATATATAGCGTAAACAATAAACTTGGATATATGCAAGACAATATTGTGAATGCACAAGTGGATAAAGTGGAGCGCATATTTTTGCCACTATCTTTAATTGATTGGGCAATGATGGTGATGCCAAACCAAACCACAAGTGCGCCTAACTCAACCAAAGGCACAAGTGCATATTTCAAATATTTTAATGAAACAAGCAGCACAACATAGTTGAAAATGCAATAAAAACAAGCGGAAATGCGATTAACTTGCTTGCCACATTTTTCAACTAACGAGCACATCTCAAACGCTGCCACAAAGGTGAGCGACAAAATGAAAATGTCAAAGATATAATCGCCAACTTGCATAGGCAAAAACTTGCACCCTATTGCTAGTGCCACTGCTAAAACTATGTAGATGCTTGTGATTGTTCGCTTTTTCATTATTTTTTGATTGCTCCAAATCGCCTATCACGCTTCATATAGACTTTTAGTGCCTTAATTAAATCTTTTTTTGTGAAACTTGGCCAAAAAGTTTTTGGGAAATACCACTCACTATATGTGGATTGCCAAGTCATGAAATTGCTAAGGCGTTGCTCTCCACTCGTGCGGATAACAAAATCAAGCGGAAGAAGGTCGGCTGTGTAGAGATGTTTTTCAAATGTTTTTTCATCAACTTTTTGTGCGCCTTCTTCCAAAAGTTCGTTAGCCACCTTTAAAATTTCTTGCCTGCCGCCATAGTTAATGCAAGCATTAATCACAAAGCCTGTTTTGTGGCTGGTGAGTGCCATAATTTCTTTGGCTTTTGTGCGCACTTCTGTTGGTATACGCTCATCATTCATATCGCCAGAAATGATAACGCGGATATCCCTATCAAGATAATCGCGCTTAAATTCATCTAGCATTTTATTGAATAAATCCATTAAATAATCAACTTCGTCTTGCGGGCGCTTCCAATTTTCGCACGAAAAACAAAACATTGATAAATTTTTTATGCCAAGCGTTTCCACAAACTCAATTTGTTGCTTTAAATTATCAAACCCTGCCTTATGCCCTAGCGAGCGGATTAAATGTCTTTTCTTAGCCCATCTGCCATTGCCATCCACAATAAAAGCAATGTGTTTTGGCATGCGTGGGTCTGCTTTTAACTTTTCAATATTCATTTACACTTCCATTATTTCAGCAATTTTTCTTTCGCAAGCGTTATCTGCTTTTGATGTGAAACAATCTAATGTTTTTTGCACATCTTTTTCAAGCGTATTGTATTCATCTTCACTAAGCTCAGCATTCTTTTTCATTGATTTGAAACTTTCTAAAATATCGCGCCTATGATTGCGCATTGCCACCTTGCTCTCTTCCAAAAGTTTTTTGGCATCTTTTGAAAACTCGCGCCTACGCTCCTCAGTTAAGATTGGGAAGCCAACGCGGATGATTTTGCCGTCATCACTAACTGACACGCCCAAATTTGCAGCCTCAATGCCTGCACGCAAATTTCTAAGAGTGGAAACATCCCATGGCGAAATAATTATCATGCGAGCATCCTGCACTGTGATATTGCAAGTTTGTTTAAGTGGAGTGCGCGTGCCATAATAATCAACAGGTATATTCTCCAACATTTTTGGATTTGCTCGCCCCACCCTAATTAGCATATATTCGTCAATTAAATGGTCAAATGCCTTTTGAAGTTTATCTTCATAGTCAATCATTTCCATTTCAACATTTTCGTTCATAATTTCTCCTTTTAATTATCTGACAACTTGCTTGGCAGATAATGATCCTTTTAATTATCTGACAACTTGCTTGGCAGATTTAAGTTCTCCTCTATAA
>CANRGF010000096.1 GCA_947630075.1 uncultured Clostridia bacterium | reverse complement strand
TGCCCTATTGCCACCGCCTTTTGTGGCTCTGTAAACTTCAATTTGACTTTATCTTTGCCAAGGGTCTCAACTTTAACATCAATGTCTGCCTGGCGGTATCTCAACTTTGCCTTGGCGTGAAAGTTGCCACTCATCGTGTCGGTTATCCAATTAAAGCCTGTGATGAGAGCCGCTGAGGAATAGAGCGCTTTGTCGTCCCCAGAAGTAACATAAAGAATGTTTTTCTTGCAATCCTTTTTCACCACTGCCCAGCGCCCAGAATGCCCTGCCTTGCCGCCAAGATTAAGACCTTTGCTTTGACCGATTGTGTAGTACATCACGCCATCGTGTTCGCCAATCTTTTTGCCAGACAAATCACATATATCGCCTTTTTTTGCGGGCAGATAATTTTTAAGGAAGTTTTTGAAATTTCTCTCCCCAATGAAGCAAATGCCCGTGCTATCTTTTTTTTCTGCCGTAATTAGACCTAATTCTTTGGCAATTTTCCTAACCTCAGTTTTGTTTATATCCGCAAGCGGAAACAGAGTTTTGGCAAGTTGTTGCTGATTTAATTGGTTTAGAAAATATGTTTGGTCTTTATTTTTATCTGCGGATTTATATAAATAAACCTTCCCATCTCTATCCACGCGCTTGCAATAATGACCGGTGGCAATATAGTCCGCCCCCAAACTCAAAGCGTGCTCTAAGAATGGCCCAAATTTAATTTCTCGATTGCACAACACATCTGGATTTGGTGTGAAGCCCATTTTATACTCATCTAGCAAATATTGAAACACCCTTTCTTGATATTCTTTTGCGTAGTTCACTGTATAGTATGGAATGCCCAACTTATTTGCCACGCGCTTCACATCTTCAAAGTCCGCTTCGGCCGAACAATTTCCATTCGGGTCAGTTTCTTCCCAATTAAGCATGAAAAGGCCAACAACATTATAGCCTTGTTGTTTTAATAAATATGCAGCAACCGAGCTATCCACTCCACCGGAAAGCCCCACAACCACAGTTTCTTTCTTCATAATTCCCTTTTAATCACACTCTTGGCAGGCTAACAGGTATTTTAAATTTGTTTATGCAAACCATCACAATATCCACCAACCAAAGTGCAATCACCACGCCCCACACAAGCACTAGCAAATAAAACAGTTGATACCAATCGCCCGTTGGAGTGATTTTATTCACAAGCGTTATAAACGCATTAACTAGACCCACCACGAAAAATACGCTATAAAACACACCCATTTTGACGCGCCCCACATAATAATAGTGCGCCCCCATAAAGCCTAAAAAGATTGTGATTAAAATTAAGCCTATGCGGCTTACATCCTGCGGACAACCCTTTCTAAGCAAAACTCTATCGCTATCGCCTTCGCTATAAGCGTTTTTAGCCTCTGCGTTCGTTGCCAAATTGAATTTTTGGAAGTTAAGTTCGCACCTTGGGCACTTCGCCATTTCAACCGGCATTTTAAAGTTGCATCTAGGGCAACGCTTATTTTTGCGTTTAAATATGTTGATTTTTTCCATAAACTTATTATAACATTAAATAAAAATTTTTCAAATGGTTTTATTTAAACTTTTTTAAACAAAATTTTGGCGTTTTGCTAGATTTTTTCAAAAAAAAGCATTAAAATATAATTGAGGTTTTAATTATGATAATTATTTCTTGCGACCATGCTGGATTTGAACACGCCCAAAAATTGCAAAAATTTTTTGACAACAAAAAAATTGAATATAAATATATGGGGCCAAATAAATATGATAAAGATGATGACTATCCTGATTTTGTTGCGCCTGCAACCCTTGAAGTGCTGAAAGACAAAGATAATTGCGGGATATTCATTTGTGGCTCAGGCATTGGCGCAAACATTGTGGCAAACAGGCAAAAAGGCATTCGTGCAGTGTGCGCGTTAGACACAGTTTCCGCTTTTCTCGCCCGCAAAGATGAAGATGCCAATGTGCTCACCTTGGGGGCACGGCTCACAAGTTTTAGAGCGTGCCTAAAAATTATTAAAGTGTTTTTGACGAGTGAATTTGAAGGCGGGCGCCACATTAGAAGAATTAATAAATATTAAAAGCAACATTCGTTGCTTTTTTAAAATTTTGGAGTGTATGCCTTGCTTGCGCTTGATAGTTCTTGCGTGAAAGAATTCATCAGCCCAAGATTGATTGCATGATTGACCACTCGCTTATATTCGAGCGGAGTGATGTGGCGATTAATTTCTGGGAAAAGCACGGCGTCATACATTGGCTCATATTGGCTCATTATGCTCACAATAGTGTTTGAGCCAAGGCTTTTGGCAATAAAATTTAGGCAATTTATTGAATTTTGTGATTGGCCGGGAAGCACAAGTTGGCGGACTATCACGCCTTTTTTCATCACGCCATTTTCCACAACATCTTTTGGCTGATTTGCCTTCATTTGCAAGATTGCAGCTTGCGCATTTTCAACATAATTATTTGCCTTGCTATATTTGAAAGCGAGGTCGTTAGACGAATATTTATAGTCCACCAAATAGACATCAACATAATCTTTTAATAGTTTTATTGTGTCCGCATTCTCATAGCCGTTTGAATTCCACACCACGGGAATTTTGGGCTTATAGATTTTTAATGCAGAAATGATTTGTGCGGTGAAATGACTTGGGCTAACTAGATTTATGTTGGCTGCACCCTTTTTTTCTAATGACTTAATTATTTTAATAAATTTGGCGATGCTCACATTTTTGCCCTTGTTTTTATGGCTAATTGGGTAATTTTGGCAGAAAACGCAACGCAAATTGCAACCAGAAAAAAATATTGCTCCACTTCCCTTGCCCGCACTGATGACTGGCTCTTCAAACTGATGGAGCATCACTTTTGCAATTCTTAACTTTTCTTTTTGGAGGCAAAACCCTTTGCCTAACTTTCGTTCCACCCCACAATTGCGTGGGCAAATTTCACATATCACAAAAGCATTTTAAATTAAAGGTGAAGATTTGTCAAGAAAATGTTCTAAACGGGCGGACAAACTAATAAATTTATTTTGAGGTGATTATGAAAAAGAAAATTTTATGTTTTGCTCTTTTGGCACTATCTATATTTAGTTTCACCGCTTGCAAAACCCAAAAAATCAATTTAATCGACCATTTGATTGAGGAAAGATACAATCTTTTCACGGCTGAGGACGACACTTATTGTGCCACCTATTCATCGGGAATGCGCGAAAAGGACTATGCCCTAGATGGCGTGAAAAATGAAATGGTGGATTTTGGCGTGATAACTTTTTCACGCATTGACAGACAAAAAATTAATGCGGACAACTGCAATTATATCATCACGATTGACGATGAGGTTTTGCAG
>CANRGF010000095.1 GCA_947630075.1 uncultured Clostridia bacterium | reverse complement strand
AAATTTAACATCGGTTCAGTTGCCAGCAAATTTAACTGCAATTAAGAACAGCGCGTTTTATAATTGCTCTAGTTTAACATCGGTGGAGTTGCCTGCAGAATTAACTGAACTTGGCAATTCAGCGTTTAATAGTTGCTCAAGTTTAGAAGAAGTGATTGTGCCAGATAGAGTGAATAGCATCGGCAATTACGCATTCAAGAGTTGCTCTAATTTATTTAGCGTAACTCTCGGAACGGGAGTGACAGAAATTGGGGAATACTCTTTCGAAGGTTGCAAGAATTTGGTTGAAATTATAAATAAATCCTCACAAATTAATAATTTAGTGATAGGAGATGCAACAAACAATGGTGGCTTGGCTGCGTATGCAGAGGTGATTTTGGACAATGAAGGCGATAAAGGTGAAGTCATAATCGATAACGGCATTAGATATTATAAAAACAAAGATGAATCTATTGTGGTTGTGATGGGCTTTGAGAATAGTAAAGATTCGAGGAGTGAACTAACATTTATGGAATCCACCACGAGAATTCGCAAAGAGGCGTTTAAAAATTGCGATGATTTTAGAACAGTAATCTTTACCTCTAAAATAACAAGTATTGGTGAATATGCATTTGACGGACATTATATATACTTGACTATCTATATTCATGGTGAAGGTATTTATAATGACGAGAATTTGAATGGTAAAGTGTTTCCAAAATACAGCCCAACAGCAATTTATGTGTTGAAAACAATTACGGAAAAGGTTGAAACACCACAATATTTCGCAGATTGGGGCAAACACCCGGTTGACGAAGGAGAATATGTCAAATTTTCATAAAACCCAGCACCCATGCTGGGTTTTTTCTAAGGCAATTTTTCAAGCCATATCTGCCCTTTTTGCCCTTTTGCGCATTTTAGTAGCATGAAAAAAACGGGCTCATTGCCCGCTTTTTAATTATTCAGCCTTTGCTTTTTTTGGCTTTTTGATAGCAACCAAACCGAATATGCTAGATAGGAAACTAAATAATGAAATCCACATTGGGCCAAGATTTGGTATGTAGTAATTCATCATGATGCTATCAAGGTTGCTTGCCGAGAATGATGTTGGCATCTCAGACAACGCAAAGCCGCCTGCTGAGAAGCAGATGGTGAAAGCAATCGAGCAAAGAAGTGAAATGATGCCAATAACTTTTGTTGTGGTGGCTAAAACTTTGTTTTGCAAGAAAAGTTGAAGCACAACCAAGATGCTAAGTGCAACAATAAGCACAAGCAAGATAATCATTAGCACGCGAGATGCTTTCCAAACTGCAAGTTTTGAACTGCTGCCTTTAAGAATTGTGGACCAATCTTTAAAAGAAAGTTGGAAAATGTCCATTTCGTCGCCGAACATAAACATGTTCACAACAAACTTGAAGGCAAAGCCGATAAATGCCAAAATTGCGCAAACGGGAGCTGCAAAAGATGCAAACAATCTAGAGCCTGACTTTTTCATAGTTTTTCTCCTTTTATTTTATGATATTCTAAATTTAACAAATTTAGAAGTGGATTGTCAAGCAAAATCCGACATATTTTGCGCCCGCATCATTTTATGGGCATTTATCGGTATAAAGGCTTGCAAAACTTCTTTTTGTGTGGCATAATAAAGCAGAATTAAATGTCAAGAGGAGATAAAATATGGCTATAATTTTTGAAATGAAAAAATTAATTAAAGACGAACTTGAAGAGTTGCACAAAAAAATTTGTGAGTGTGAGTATGACGATTTGTATAAAAAATTTCCAAGCACTCCTATTGTGGCTAAACATCTTGAATTTTTTCATAGAATAATTGAAAGACTTGCTTCATTTCTGGACGGAGACTTCCAACTCAAAGAAGAACTTTATGATTTGCTCGAATTTGATAGTTTTATGCCTGAGCCACACTCCCCTTTTGAAAAATCAAAAGCAGAGGAAGAAGAATATTATAAACGCATTGTGGATAAATTAGAAAATCTATATAGAAAATAAAAAAGCCAATTAACTTTTAAAGAGTTAACAAAGTGCTCTTTAAAAGTAGTGGAGCAAACAAGTTAAGGCTTATGTTTGTGAAGAGTAACGGAACAAACTAGCAATAGCGCAGTTTGCAACGCTGGTGCACCCAGAGGGATTCGTATTAAGGGTTATAACCCGTCAATTCTCGGGTGGATTGCTTAAGCAAGACGGGGTCCCGAGCACCCCGGGGTTCGCTGTGCGTAGCACAGATGCGCAAAGCGCAAAATCCCTCTGGAAATAAAAAAAGAGCGAAGTTAACAGGGTTTCCGTGAGAACTTTGTTCGAAACTGGAAAAGGAGTGCCTACATAAAGATTGCAATTGTGAAGTGTTTGAAAACAATTCAATTTGAAAGCGTGGCATGACGACGCTGGTGCACCCAGAGGGATTCGAACCCCCGGCCTTTGGTTCCGTAGACCAACGCTCTATCCAGCTGAGCTATGAGTGCATACGGGCAAAAATTTGTGCCCTTTATTTAAACGCTCAAATATTATAGCAAATAATTTTTTAAAAGTAAACCCCTTTTTGCAAATTTATTGGTTAGACTTTTCCTCTTTTTCTTGTGGCTTTTTCTTAAATAAAATTAATTTTCTTGAAATGTAGTTGTAGATAAGCACAATGATTGTCATAATCACCTTCACTAGCCATTGATTGAGATTTAACACATCGTAGCCTAAATACATTCCGCCCATATTTATAAGCAGACCAATAAGGCTGAGCCCTGCAAAGATGATAAATCCGCGCGCTGTTTTGCTATCTCCTTTTTCGTTGAAAACAAAGAAGATCGAAAGAAGATAATTCACAATTAAGCCAGAGATAAAGCCGACCGCCGTGCCAATCACTGTGGCGTAAGTGGCAGGGTCTGGCGTGTTGACGAAAACATTTAAAAATGATGGATAAATATCTCTTTCTAATAGCCACATGGCAACGCCCATCATAAACATATCCACAATTGTTGCGATGCCACCCACAATCACAAATCTTAAAATTTCGGCAAAGGTTTTGTGCGTGTCAAAAAAAGATTTAATTTTTTGCACAAGCAATTTCAAGGTCTTTTTAGGCATAATGATTATTATTAGTGCGATTAACGCAACGCACACCAGTAGGGTTATGCCACCAATTTTTAAAATGGACTTCACCGTGCTGTCGGCTATTAATAAATTGTTCATTTTTTCTCCTGTGTTTGTTTTTTCTTTTTGATGATAGAACGCACAACTTCATATATTATAATTACTGCCACAATCGCCAGGAAAATCCAAAGCAGCCAATCATTGAGCCAAGGGAAGAATTGAAGAATGAGCGCTATGGCGAGGCCTGCCACTATGTTGCCCGAAATGACTGTGGTGCAGG
>CANRGF010000094.1 GCA_947630075.1 uncultured Clostridia bacterium | reverse complement strand
CTTGTTGGATTAACTTATGAAACTTGCTTCCCTGAGCTTAGCGAGCAACAATTTGAGCATAAAATCGTTGCGTGGGATGATGTTAGCGCGGACGAAGGCACAGGTGCAGTGCACATTGCTCCAGGTTGCGGTGATGCGGACTTTGAATTGGGCAAAAAGTTGAATTTGCCAAAAATTTGCCCTATTGATGAAAGCGGAATTTATTACAACAACTTTGGTGTGCTATCCGGCAGAAATGCAAACACGGATGAATTAAGAGATTTTGTGTTTGAACTTATGCAAGAGCGTGGCAAAACTTATTATATCCACAAATATTCACACAATTATCCACATTGTTGGCGATGCAAACAGCCTTTATTGTTTAGGCTTGTGGACCAATGGGTTATTAAAATGGACGAGTTGCGCCCACAATTAATTAAGGCGATTGACGGCGTTGAATTTAACCCAGATTTTATGAAAAAGCGTATGCTAGATTGGCTTAATAATATGGGCGATTGGGCAATTTCACGCTCGCGCTATTATGGCGTGCCACTGCCTTTCTACCCTTGCAAAAATTGCGGGCATTTAACTGTGGTGGGAGGCCTTGACGAATTTAAAAAATTATCTAGCGAAAAAGAAATTGATGCACTGCCACATCTTCACCGCCCTTATATTGACAACATTAGAATAACCTGCCCACATTGTGGCAACAAAGTAGAGCGCATTAAAGAGGTGGGCGATTGCTGGCTTGATGCGGGCATCACTCCGTTTAGCACTAAAAAATATTTCACCGATAAAGAGTTCTTTAATAAAAACTTCCCTGTTGAATGTGTAATTGAAGCCAAAGAGCAAGTGCGTTTGTGGTTCTATTCACTGCTTGTGATGAGCGTTGTGCTAACAGGCAAAGCACCATATAAGCGCATTGGCACAACACCTATGTTGCTTGCACAAGACGGCAAAAAGTTATCTAAATCTAGCCCTAACAACATTCCGTTAGACACAGCATTTAAAGAGATTGGTGCGGACATTATCCGCTATAATTTCGTGCAAACCCCACTTATTAACGATGTTAAATTTGGGCAAGACACTTGCGATGAAGTTAAGCGCAAACTTTTGGGGCTTTGGAACGCTTATATTTTCTTAAACACTTATGCAGTCATAGATAAGCCGGATTTGACAAACTTTAAGCCAGATGAGCGCAAACTGACCTTTATGGATAGGTGGCTAATTAATCGCGTAAACGAATTTACTTTAAACGCTCACGCTGCTTACTCTGGCATTCAATTTGGAGCGGTGGCAAAAGACTTTGAAAATTTGATTGACGAACTCACAAATTGGTATATCCGCAATAATCGTAGGCGCTTTTATAAGAGCGAAAATGACACAGACACCTTAAACGCATATTTCTGCCTAAATTATGCAATTAAAAATATAAGCATGGTTATGTTCCCAATCATTCCATTTATTAGCGAATATTTGTGGCAAAATGCGGTGCGCGAGTTAGATAAAAACGCTGCTGAGAGCGTGGCACTTAATGGTTATGTGATTGGCGAATTTAAGGTGAAAGACGAAAACTTGACCGAACACACAAACATCGTGAGAAATATTTTCACAATGGTAAGTAAACTTAGAAACGAAAATCAAATTAAAGTGAAGCAGCCGCTTAAAACCTTATATATAAATGGCAATCAAAATGTGGCTAAGGCAGTCAATCTCTATCGCGACATCATTGAGAGCGAACTCAACATTAAAAACGTGGTGATGGAGCACGATAACGCCAAGTTTAATGACGAATTTTTGGTGCTTGATTTTAGGCATGCAGGTGCGGTGCTTAAAGGCGATGTGCAAAAGGTTAAAAATTATTTGCTAGAAGCGAGCGAAAACGAAATGCAGAAAATGGTGGCTAGCTTTAAGGCAGGCAAAGTTGATGTGAAAGAATTTAAGGGCTTAGATAGTGCGCTATTTACCCTATCCTCCAAGCCTAAGCAGGACTATGTGATTTCAAACGAAAATGACATAACAGTTGTGCTCGACATCACGATTGACCGTGCTCTTATGCTTGAAGGGTTATCTCGTGAACTTATCCGCGCTGCGCAAGTGCTTAGAAAACAAGCCAATTTTAATGTGGAAGATAGAATTTATGTGGAATTTAACACATCTAGCGCAGATTTAAACGAAATTATAGAAAAATACGCATCAAAAATTAAGGCCGAATTATTGGCACTCGACATAACAAAAATTGACAAGCCTGAAATTAGTGAAACTGTTGAAATTGCCGATGAAAAAATAACCATTAAAATGAAAAGATAAAAGCAAACGCTTTTATCTTTTTTAAATTTCATATTTACAATTTATTGAGCAACGTTAAATTCAATTGTTTTAGACAAATCTTCGCCCTCGTCTTTGCGTGCAAGATGATTGGCAGCTAAGAACATTAATAACTGCCTAATTTCCCCACCTTGCTCCTTTCTATATTTTGCCCTTGCCCTAGACACTTTTGTTTTTTCCTTTTTCAAGCCGCGATTGAAACTTTCTTGGAAAAATTTCAAGTTTTTTAGCTCTGTGTCTGTGCTTAGCCTATATTTAAAGTTGTTTCTATTAGCAATTTCATCATCAATTCTTCTTGAAAAGAACACTTTGGAATATTCTTCAAGCCTATAATATGAAGTGTCGCAAAAGAAATCGTCCGAAAGGCCAATGAACTCAAACCCCTTAGGCTTAAAATTCATGTGTTGCTTCCAAAAATCGTTGAAGATTTTAATTATCAAATCAGTTTTCTCCTGCTCACTTAAAGGAGAAAATTTGCCGTTTTCATCCAACATCAAAAGTGAATTTACATCTGGCAAAGTTTTTTCAATTCTCACCTCGCGCGTGTTCAACTTCGATTTGCCACACAACAAGCGAGAGTTCACAATATAACCTGGCTCGTGAACAGCCGCAATATTCGTTAATTCTTTAGCTGCTAAAAATCCTAACATATTTCCTCCTTGGTTAATTTAATAGCGCAACCGCTATTGCAAAATCCCCTGAATGTGAAATGCTTATCTCCACTTTTTTATAGTTCGTGCCTTTTAACAAATATTCTACACTCGTTTGGCTCAAATATGGCTTGCCTGAATTTGTGTGCAGGACTTCAACTTTTTTATATTCAATTTGTTTATTATCTAGTGCTTTGACAAGCGCTTCTTTAACACAATAAAATCCACAAAAATGCTCTATTGAATTTTCAAACCCGCTGGCATATTCAATTTCGCCCATGGTGAAAATTCGGCTCAGTTCTCGCTTAGACCAATCCGCAAAACGCTTAGAATTTTCAATGTCTATGCCTAACATATAATTAATATATCATAAAAACGAAAAAAAGTAAACGATTTTTTAAATTTTAAAAATTTTTT
>CANRGF010000093.1 GCA_947630075.1 uncultured Clostridia bacterium | reverse complement strand
AACGGGCAGTGGCAAAACAGAAGTGTATATGACAATCATTGAAAACGCACTAAATCAGGGCAAAACTGCCATTATGCTTGTGCCAGAAATTTCACTCACCCCGCAAATGATGAGCAGGTTTAATTCCCGTTTCCCAAACAAAGTTGCAGTGCTCCATAGTGGGCTTAGTGAAGGAGAACGCTTTGACGAGTGGGATAGGATTTTCACCGGTCAAGCACGCGTTGTTTTGGGTGCTCGCAGTGCCATTTTTGCACCTGTTGAAAATGTTGGAGCAATCATAATAGATGAAGAGCACGATAGCAGTTATGTTAGTGAAAATAACCCCCGCTTTATCACGCATGATGTGGCAGAGTTTAGGGCTAGGCACAATAAATGTCCGCTAATTTTAGGTAGCGCCACGCCAAGCATTGATAGTTTTAAGCGAGCAAAAGATGGGCAGTATAAATTAATCACCTTGCCTGAGCGTATCAACGGCCTGGAAATGCCTAAAATTGAGATAATAGACATGATAAACGAACTATTGGACGGCAATAGTTCACCATATAGCAAAAAATTGATAGCAAAACTTGATGAATGCGTTAAAAACAAAAAACAAGCAATTTTATTTATAAATAGGCGTGGGTATGCATCGTTCGTGGTCTGCCGTGAATGTGGTTATCGGGCAAAATGTAATGATTGTGAAGTGAGTTTGGTCTATCATAAAGAAGATAACGAATTAAAGTGTCATTTTTGTGGCAAGCGATATAAGATGCTCACAAATTGCCCTAATTGCCATAGCGCAAACATTAGATATGGTGCGCTCGGCACAGAGCGAGTGGTGAATGACCTTAAAAAACTTTTCCCAAATGTGGCAATTTTTAGAATGGATAATGACACAACTCGTGGCAAAGATGGTCATAAAAAGATTTTGGAAGAGTTTTCTCACACCACGCCTTCAATTTTGGTTGGCACACAGATGATTGCCAAAGGGCATGACTATCCGGATGTAACTTTCGTGGGCATTTTAGACGCAGATGTCAGCCTTTATAATAGCGATTATAAATCAAACGAACGCACCTTCCAACTTGTAACTCAGGTTGCAGGCAGGGCGGGGCGCGCACATAATGACGGCTATGTGGTTTTGCAAACCTATGCACCAAAGCACTATGTTTATAGGTTTGCTTCCAATTATGATTATCTCGGTTTTTATGATAAAGAAATTAATCTTCGCCAGACCACGGGTTTTCCACCTTATAGCCACATATTGCGCATATTGGTGTCTAGCGTGAGTGAAAATAGGGCGATAGAAACCACCAAAAAGATTCTTGACAACGCCAAAAAATTGAAAGAAAAATATGGCAAACAAATCATATTTTTGCAGGCAATGCCAAGCCCGGTGAAACGCATTCAAACCAAATATCGCTATCAAATTTTAACGCGCTACACTCCAAACGAGAGCATCACGGCAGACTTCTATTCGATTGCTGATATAATTGAAAAAGATGTGTCAATTTTTGTGGAACTTAATCCAAACAATTTAAGATAAGAGGCTTTGCCTCTTTTTTAAAAACAATTAATAAAACATTGACTATCACCACATTTTATGCTAAAATAAATATGCGGTAATTTTAAGAGGATGGATAAAATTCTTTTAAAAATTTTCAAAATTTTAATAAATTGCATCAAATTTTAGCAAAAATGCAAAAATTTTAGCTTAAATTTGAAAATTTTTATGATTGAAGGAGTAATTATGGCAATTAGAGAAATTGTGCCTTACACAGATAAATTTTTAAGAAAGCAGAGCAAACCTGTTTCTTCTTTTGATGAAAAATTATGGGAACTTTTAGACGACATGCACGAAACTCTTAACGCAAGCGAAGGTGCAGGATTAAGCGCTGTGCAAGTGGGAGTGTTGAAGCGCGTTTTTATAATTCACATCAACAACATGAGCATTGAGTTTGTTAATCCCGTTATAATCAAGAAGAGTGGGGAACAATATAAAAAAGAGGGTTGCTTAAGCGTGCCAAACACATTCAATTATGTCAAGCGTCCACAGACCGTTACCGTGGCTGCATTTGATAGATATGGCAACAAATTCACTCTCACTTGTGAGGATTGGACTGCCGTTTGCTTGTGCCATGAAAATGACCATCTTGACGGCATTTTGTTCACAGATAAAATTTGCGTACCTCCAAAGGGCAAGGCAGAAGATTAAAGGTGAAAATGAAAATAGTATTTTTTGGAACAAATCATTTCAGTGCAGAAATTTTAAAGGCTCTATTGGAAAATCATTTTGAAGTGGTTGCCGTTGTTTCTCAGCCAGACAAGGTGAATGGAAGAAACGGCAAAATTGTTTTTTCGCCAATTAAAAATTTTTGCTTAGATAATGGCTTGCCACTTTATCAATTTAAAAGCCTTAATTTAGAGGGTGAGAGCGTGCTGAAAGCATATCAGCCAGATGTGTTTATCACGGCAAGTTTTGGGCAGATTATAAAGCAAAATATTTTGGACATTCCATTACGCGGCACGTATAATGTTCACGCAAGTTTACTGCCAAAATTAAGGGGAGCAGCACCAATTCAGCGTGCCATTATGGATGGCGAAACCAAAACGGGCATCACTATTATGAAAACGGAGTTGGGGTTAGATACGGGCGAAATGTATTTGCAAAAAAGTGTGGATATTTTACCTACAGATAATCTGCAGACATTGACCGAAAAATTAATTTCACTTGGCAAAACTTGCCTAATTGAATTTTTAAATAATTTTGACAATTTAATTCAACATGGCACTCCTCAAGACGATAGCCTTTCCACCTATGCCAAAATGATTAAAGATGAAGATTATCATTTGAATTTTAGCGAAAATTCCATCACGCTTTTCAATCGCATTCGCGCACTAGAAGATTGCTATTTCTTCTATGACGGCAAAAGATATAAAGTGAAATCTGCAAGCATTTCAAATTTGGCAGGCAAGCCGGGAGAAATATTGGCTTGCAACTCTAAGCAAGGGCTAATTGTTGCCACGCAAGACGGCAGTTTAAGTTTGGACACAATCCAACCAGAAGGCAAGCAACCAATGCCTGCTAAAGCTTATATGAACGCCAACAAGTTTAAATTAGGCAGTTTTATCGAGAATTAAACGCGTTGAAATGAAAAAGAACTTGCTTTGCAGTGGGTTTAAACGGGGTCTCTATGAGAACTTCGTTTTAAATTGGGTTATCGGAGTCCCTACAAGAACTCCGTTCGCAGTGGGGTTTATTATTCTATGCAAATATTAAGTGATTTTAGTTTAGATGAATTAAAAGAAAAATTGGCAGATTTCCCCGCATTTCGTGCCAAACAAGTTTTTGACGCAATCTTGCAAGCAAAGGACTATGACGAATTAAAACTCCCTAAAAAAGATATAGAAACATTAAAAGAAAATTACATTTTAAAGCCGATTGAAATTTTTAAAACGCTTACTAGTAAA
>CANRGF010000092.1 GCA_947630075.1 uncultured Clostridia bacterium | reverse complement strand
AGTTTATGTCTTGTGTTTGGCAATCACAATTAGGATGCAAAAGCCCATTTGAATTTGGAATTTTGTTTTTAGGCATATTCCATTTAACAAAATAACATCCATCTAGAGCAGTACAATTTAAACAATGTCCAAAACAAGCCAAAATTGACCTTAGAAGAGTTCTCAGCCAATTTTCTTTGTTAGGTATTAAAAAGTGCCACCATTCAATCCAAGAATCATCTTCAATTTTACCATTTATTTCTTTAAAATTATCAAAAATACCCATTCTACACTCCCAAAACATTATAAATTAGAAAGTGGCGGAATTTTCCAAAACATGACAATTTTAACAAAATTAATTTTAATACAAATGCAAATAAAAAGCAAGTTTTTATATGGTTCATTTTAGGTTTATAACGCTCAAACGCTCAAAAATTTAAAAATGGCATAAAAAATAATAAAAAAGCGGCATTTTGCCACTAATTTTTATTCATTTCATTAAATTTTTCTATAAATATTTGACGGTTTTGTTTTAAGCGTTCGTCTTCAGGATTTAGTTTTATGGCAGTTTCTATTGTAATAATTGCCTTTTTAAATTCACCCATTTCGTAATAGCAAATCGAGAGATAATCATAGGGCAAGCTTCCCCAACAGACGGGTGAGGACATATAATTTAGATTTCGATTTGCAATTTTCAGCATTTCAGCAAAAGCATAGGCAGACTTTAAATAATTGCCCATATCAAAATAAAACACGCCTAATTCAAAATAAGGCTCTCGCACATCATTGCATTCCAACACGGCTTTTATTAAGTGTTCTTCTTGCTTTTGGGTTTCTCCCTTTTTGCCAAAACAATTTGCAATATATCTCAAACTCGCCGAGCGTTCCACATCCCAATTTGAACTCGGCAAATTTAGATGGCGAGTGAGCATTTCAATCGCTTTGTCATATTCACCGGCAAACATATATTCGCGCCCAAGATAGTGCGTGTTTCGGTCATCTTGCGGATTTTCTTTAACAGACAATTCTAAGAGTGGCAAATAGTTTTTTCTAGATTTTGTGTTGTCCGCTTTATGATTAAGTTGAATTTCAGGCAAGTCTAAAAACCTTAGATTTTCACTTGTGGCGGGAGTAAGAACCTCATGAACGGGATATTTCCAAATATAAGCATCCTTTTTATGAATTTTATCCAGAAAAAACACCACACCTTCGCTGCCGTCAGGGTTAAAATTCCATGTGTAGCGATAGCGCACTCTACCCACACCTTGCTGCCAATTTTGTTTTAAAATTTTTGCCCAACCGGGCTCGAAAAACTCGTCAATATCCACGCAAACGCAAATGTCCGCATCGGCAGGAATTAGTGCCAAACTATCATTTCTCGCCACATCAAAACGAAAATTTTCATACAACTTTTGCTCAGCGATTGCTCCAAGTTCTTTTAGTCGCTCAAATGTGCCGTCTGTGCTGCCCGTGTCCAGCACGCACACATAGTCTGCCTCTTTCACCGAATTAAACCAACGGTCAACAAACTTAATTTCATTTTTGCTTATTGCATAAACGCAAATTTTATTTTCCATATTTATTATATATTAAAAAATTATGCAATTTGATTAATAAAATACAAAAAATTTTTAGCATGAGTTGGAAATTTCGTCTTATTGTTGTATAATAATTGCATGGAAAAAATGCAAATTAGCGAAGCTGAATTGAAAGAAATTAAAGAAGCTCTTTTGACAGAACTTTTTAAAGATGCGGAAATGCCCGTTCAAACTAATTTAAGCGAGGCAGAAATAGATAACTATTTGCGCACCTTAATAGTTTTGCATTCAACTGAGGCTTGCCATGAAAAATTAATTCTCTTGCAAAACAAATTTTTAAATTTCTATAATGAGCAAAATGAACGCAGAGTGGACGCTTCGCTTTTTAAACAAGGCGTATATGAAATTGAAGATGACCCTTTGAATTATGAAGCGGACATTTTAGCAGTTGCAAGCAAAATCCTTATTGAAGATGTTGAAAGCCTAATGAATAGCAAACCATCAATCGACAACGAAATTTTGTTCCGTGCAGGAGTGGAGATTAAGGGCGAGTTGGTTTCAAGTTTGAAAGACGGGCGAGAGATGTTATTTGCAAATGGTTTCAACCTAAATGCAAAAAGGGTTGCCAAGATATTGATTGACGGATTAAGTTTGGAGCGAGTGCTTGAATTGATAAACAAACTTTTCGAGCGCGCTGCATTGATTAAAGCCTCTGTAATCGTGCTTGATTTGTCCGCATTAAAAAACAAAGAAAATTATAAAAAATTTTTAAAAACCCTCAAAAAATACTTAAAAAATGCGAATAAATTGCAAAAAATTAACACAATTTTAAAAATTCAATAAAAAATTAATTAAAAATTATTTTTTAAATATGTTTAAAAATTCTTAAATTAGCATTTTCAACCGCACTCAACAAATCAAACAGCATTGATGAAATATTTTCCAATAAATTCAAAATAAATTGCTTAAAATATTCTTTTTGTTCATTTTTTAGCCATTTTATTAATTTTTTTTGAATTTTTGTTAAATTTTTTAAGAAATTAAATAAATTTATTTCTTTTATCTCAATTTGCTTGGGGGAGAGATTAAACACCGCTTTAAAATTAGAAACTGATTTTTCTATTTTTATTTTCGCTTCTTGAAGCGTGGCAATTAGTTGAGGGCTTAGTTGCGGAAATATAAGGGCTATTGAATTAGCACACACCGTTAATTCGTTATAAATTGAATAGCAGCATTCGTTTCTGTCAAAATCTGTTTGTTCGTTATATTTATCTTGCAGTTGCCTATATTGTTCATCGTTTAAAACGGGAAAGTCATTATAATTCATACATTAATGTATGAAAGAACAAACAAAAATAGAATAAAAAAAGAGCCGTTTGGCTCTATTTTTTTATAATCTCATATTCGTTTTTAGGTTTATCTAAAATTGTGAAGCCGAGAGAGGAAATTTTATCTCGCAAAATGTCGCTAGTGGCATAATCTTTATGCTCGCGTGCTTGTTTTCTTTGCTCTGCTATTGCAATAATCTCATCGGGAATTGCCAATCTTTTTTCTTCAACTTCGTTTAATTTTAAACCTAAAAATCGGTCAAAATCAAGTGCTAAATTATAAATGTCTTGGCTGTCTGGATAATTTTTGAGAGCCTCCCACAAAACAGATAGCGCAAGTGGGGAATTTACATCGTCTGCAACATATTCTGAAAACTTGTTTTTCAACTCATCTAACACTGCTTTTTCAATCTTGTTTTGTCCTGATTTGTGCTTTAATATCAACTTCTTTAAATTGGCATAACTTTCTTTTGCGCTGTTTAAAGCGTCAAATGTGAAATTTTGTGGTTTTGAATAATGGGCAGAAAGGAAGAAAAGGCGCAGGTCCATAGGTGAATAACCCTTATCTTTAAGAGCGGACAATGTGTAGATATTGCCGAGAGATTTGCTCATTTTTCCGCCGTCAAACATAAGGTGCTCGAGGTGAAACCAGATG
>CANRGF010000091.1 GCA_947630075.1 uncultured Clostridia bacterium | reverse complement strand
ATGAATATCGTTTAAACCGCTCTTTCACGTATGTCGATGTGGCGATCGGTGGGTTTGAATTCCAAATCTTATAAGCTAAAAGCGAATTCGTTCGCTTTTTTTATTTTGCCTTTCACACATATATTATTTTATAAAGAATAAACTATAATAAATTAGTTGACTTTTAAACTTTTTTCTTTTAGAATTTTATTAAGATTTTGGAGGATTTATGGGTCTTTTGAAAAAGCAAAATGCCGATAAACAAAAGCAGGGATTTAATGTGTATAGCCTAATCACAAGTTTGGCAACCGTCATCTTGTTTGTGGCTGTGGGCTTGATTGTTTTAGGGTTTAGAGGGGTTATTCCGTTTAGTTCACCTTTCTTGCTCGTTTTATTAACTATGTTTATTGTCAGCGGTGCGGCACTGCTTGCCCTACCTTGGGTTAGAAGGCTTCAATTTAAGCAGCACCAAATCCTTTCTTGGGTGTTTATTGGCTTGCTGATTTTGTGCGCTACGTTCTGGCTAATTTGCGGCTTCTTGCTAATAATTAATTTTAATAAACTCACCTCCGATGCCTCAAGCGTGATTAATATCTTGAATTTCTTGAAGTTTACTCTAGTTTACACAATGAACTACTCGATTGCGTCATTGATTGCCACAAATGTTATAAAATATGGCAAGCAAATGATTCCTTTCCAAATCATTTTATATCTAAGCAACCTTATTGTTGACCTATACTTCACTTATATTTTAGTTTTCTGCATTCATTTCAATCAAGAAACCTTTATCGAGTTTAATCTAGAAGGGTTAAGATGGTTGATTAATCCTATTGTCGTTACAATAATCTCGATTGCATTAATTTATATGATTATTGCCAATGCTATTGCTAAAAGAATTGAAAGACGCAGAGAGAGATATGCTAAGTCGGCTGACGATATGCCAGGCGAAATGTTTGGTGAGAGAACGATTAAAAAGCCGGTTACTGCTCAAGAAAAATTGGCTGAATTAAAGGCTATGCTTGACCAAAACCTAATCTCACAAGAAGAATATGACATTAAGAAAAATGAAATACTGAAAAATCTATGAAAAAAGCGGCTAAGATTTGGCCGCTTTTTTATTTAAAATCATATAATTATATTCCAACTGAAATGCGGAAGGAACAAGCCTTAGTGCCTCAGCCGTGCGCAAAAATCTCAAATCTAACTTGCCGCCACCTAAACGAACTCTATCTAGCCCATCAGCGTCTTTTAAAATGTTAAATGCCATGATTGTGCGCTGGCGGTCGGTGCTTAATCCGTCTAAATTATCATAAAACTGGCTATCGGCGAGGCTGTGATAGGTTATTGCAATTTTTAAAATTTTTAGGCTTTCGCTGTCAAGTGGCAAGTTTAGTTTGTCAACCAACTTGGCACTGCGAGTGCCGTGTAAATCGTCAACCATATCATTTTCTCTGCCAATATCGTGATAAAGCGCCGCGTAAATGGCAATTTTTGCATCAGTTTCTGCCAACTTTAATTTTTCTGCCATAAAAAGAGAAAACATTGCCACGCGCTCATTATGAAAAATGCCATGAATGAAACTTTTATAGATATATTCGCTTTTGATATTATCACAAATCGAGCAAAAAAGAGGATAGTATTTTGAATTTTTTATTGTTTTGATAAAATCCTTATAATCATAAGGCAGAATGCCCTGCTCTTTTAATTGCTCACACTTATTTTGCAAATGTGGATAGTTGAAATAATCTGCCTTTATCTCGGCATTAAACTCATCATTTAAAATTTCGGTTAGAGTTTTAGATTTCATTATAGCTCCTATAAATATTCAACAATTTCTGGAAACTTCTCGCCATAACCCGTTGTGGCGGTGAAGTGCCCCGCCTTTTTTATTATAACTTTTTTGGCATCAATCGTGGTGGCAAATTCGTCTAAAATGCCAAAATCATAAATATCAGTGGGCGAATAAAAACAAATGCGCTCTGTTGCATAATTTTTAAAATCTGCAAGATTATCCACAAAGAAAGTTTTGTTTATCAGTTCCCAATCAGGATGCGTAGAATTAATGTTGTTTTTATTAAACGAAACCACGCCTATGAATTTTTGAATTTTAAGGTTGTTTGACATAAGATATTTAACTGAAAAGATGCTTCCCGTTGAGTGTGCAATAAAAACGCTATCTTTATTAATATATTTCTTATATTTATCAAACGCACTTGCCCAACTTGAATAAGACATATTTTCAATCGGAGGCAAGGTGGGCACAAAACATTTATACCCGCGCTTCTCCACCGTCTTTTGCACGAACTTATACCAATAATCATCGGCAGTGTTGCCAAGTGCATGAATAACAAAATAATTTTTCATCTAAACCTCAGCCTTAATTTTACTAAATTTGAGCCAATCTGTCAAATTTTAATATAATAAAAATTTTTCAAAATTTTTCAAAAAACACTTGTTTTTTTGCTTTTTATGATGTATAATACAAAAGTCTTGTCAGTAAATTTTAGCAAGAATATGGTCCATTAGCTCAGTTGGTAGAGCACATGACTTTTAATCATGGTGTCCCGGGTTCAAATCCCGGATGGGCCACCAGCGGATGTGGCGAAATTGGCAGACGCGCCAGACTTAGGATCTGGTGGGTAACCTTGGGGGTTCAAGTCCCTTCATCCGCACCAACTTGTCCAACACGCCACAAAACTTAATTAGGCTGTTTGGCAAGTTCCTTCAATCTTTTCAGAAGGAATTTTTTATAGTTTTGCTAGGGGTGTTTATGGAAATTAAAATTCACGGTGTTTATAGGCACTATAAAGGCGATTTGTACATTGTTGAAGATGTTGCCACGCACTCTGAAACCTTAGAAACCATGGTTGTTTATCGCGCTTTATATGGCGATAATAAATTATGGGTAAGGCCGGCAAAAATGTTCTTTGACGAAGTTGATAGCAATCTTCAAAAACACAGATTTGAGTTGCAATTCATAAAAAGCGTTAAAGAAAAAAACAAGATGCATAAACGATTAAAAAGACCGAGAGTGTTGTAAAATATCCTTTATGGAAAAGAAGTAATGAAGGAAAAATGCTTTTGTCCCACAAGACAAATGTCGTAGTGTGGCAAAAGTGGTTGTCCTTCATAGAAGTGGGCAATTTGCCCAAAAAAGAAATTTGCACACACCTGTGCAAATGATTAATACGGGCATAATTGCCCACGGTGGGGTATCGCCAAGCGGTAAGGCACAAGACTTTGACTCTTGCACGCGCTGGTTCAAATCCAGCTACCCCAGCCAAGCGTCGCAAACTGCGCTTTTGCTAGTCCGCAAACAAATTTGCGGACATAAGCCTAAACTTGTTTGCTCCGCTATCCCACTGCGCATTTTAGCAAAACGCTTGTGGGAACCCTTAAAGTTTTAAGCCGGCAATCCTCTGCCCGCTTCGAAACTAGTTCTTGCGGGGTTAAAACTAATGCTCTGAGCTTTTGCTAGTCCGCAAATAAGCTTGCGGCCATAAGCCTAAGTTTGTTTGCTCCGCTGTCTCGCTAAAACATTTAATTATTTTTAATATCTGTGATGGGTGGCTACTTATAGTAAAACTTGCTCTTATATGGTGGGTATAGTTCAGTTGGTAGAGCGCCAGATTGTGGATCTGGTTGTCGAGGGTTCAAGTCCCCCTACCCCCCCCATTGCGGGTGTAGC
>CANRGF010000090.1 GCA_947630075.1 uncultured Clostridia bacterium | reverse complement strand
CGAAAGAGCCATATCGGTTATTGCAGTTGTCTTTTTCTTTCCCATAGTGCCACACACCATAAGCACAATAGGGCGTTCATTTATAAAGCCACAATTCTTGCGTTCAAAATGAGATAATCGAGCATAACCAATTTTGCGTCTAAACCAACAAACAAACCATATAAACAAGATTATATAGAAAATTGCAGGTATAGACTTGAAAGGCACGGACAAATCACAAAATAACTTGTAAAATTGACCGTATATGCTTTTGAAGTCAAAGGACATCACAAAGTAAAAATAATAAGCCAAAAACTCAACAATGATTGTTATAAAATTAAAGTTCCACGCCCATATTAAAAGCCACAAAGCCAAATACATTTTATTTTGCTTTATAAAGTCAACAAACCTTAAAACAAACCTTTTTATCGGCAAAATCGTTTTACTTGTAAACCATTTATAAAATGTTAGTGGCTTACTATCTTTTCCATACTTATTGTTAATCTTTGTAAAAAAGATTTTGAAGTATATAAACATAAGCAAAATAAGGGGAATAACAATAAGCATTAAAATTTGACTTATGATAAGCAAAATTTCACTCAAAAAGCCAATATATCGAATAAAGTTATCACCAGTTGCAAAAACTTGCCAATATGCAGTCCAACGGTCACAAAAACCGTTCCAATCAAAAGGCAAATTAAAAAGTGGCGTATAACTGACTTTTGAATACTCAACAACACTTACATCAACACTATATTCCAAGCCGAATAATTGTTTAACATAGAATTTTGCAGAGTTCCAAAAGTCAACGCCACTTTCCTTTATTCTTTGCCAAGCGTTAGGAAATAACCATATCGAGCAAGCAAGAAAACTCAAAGCAATAACTATGCAAATTATATGAAAATAATTCTTTTTTAGCCATACCTTAAATTTCATTATACTTGACCTATCGTAAACAAGAAATAGCCAATCACAAAAGCAATAACCATACCAAACAAAACCCATAATACATTTTTTAACTTTTTCATAACCGTTCCTTTTCCGTTTACTACCTTTTATATTTTTTCTATAAATCAACACCTAACATATTGATTTTTGCTTCTTACGCTTTTTCTTTGCGTTATTTTTATTTACTTGCTTTACTGTCGGTTGCGACTTTGCATTTTGTTTATCTTCACGCTTTTTGCTTATTGATTTTATGGCTGTAAAAGGCAAGCAAATAATTTTCCATATTCCTTTTATAAGCCAACCAATAAACTTGAAAATATAAGGAAGAACAGGCCATAAAATGATAAGCAAAAGTATAAACAAAAGTATTGCAAGAAAAGTCTTAAAGGCATTGCTTAATTCAAAAGTTGTCTTTGTATAATTATCGGGCAGAGTATCACCAGTTTGCTTGTTATCAACTACACCGAGATTATAGACTACTCCGTCAGTTTCAAACTTCAAACGCAAAATACTAACATTGCTAATAATTGATTGATTATACCAATGTGCTTCAGTTGTGCCTTCTTCTTCAAAAGCAGTTTCAACAAAACGCAAAACCCATTTTTTACCTTTTAATGTTTCCAAACTTTCGTTAGTCAGTTTAGTTTCTTGCTTAACATTGATAAGACCTAACTCAAAAATATTCTCTCTATTTTCAGTTTTGATAAAATCGTCAACAGTTTGTATTCTGTCCCAAGTATATTTTGACGCCCACCAACCACTACCTTGAAAAGAGCCTTTTTGTGTATAGTCCAATTCAGCAATTTTAGAATAATCGTTAATATTTTCTTCGTTTATTTCTTCGGGCATTAAATAATCAACATAATCATTGGTATAAACGGGGGAAGTCCCAACCATACCCGCAAAATACGCCATAAGACCATGTGTCCATTTTTGCTCTACATAATAGACATCGGCTTCAAGTAATTTGTCAATATCTCTATCAGTGTTAAAGGCAACAAACCAACTATCACAAGCGTCAGCCCAACCAAGCAACTCAAAGCCACCAGAATATCGACAAAAACCACACCACTTGTCAGTTATATATACAACATCAACACCGTTGCTTGCATATTCAACAGTTCCGTCTTCCATTGTCTTTGCAGTATAACGCATAGCCACGCCAAAAGACACTTCATTTATAACATTATCATTTTCAGCCTTTTTGTCATATTTTTCGTTCCACTTACGGAAAATAGAAGAAATATCATAATATCTTGTATCTTCGTCACTAACAACAAAATTTTCAACTACATATTTATAAAACACACCACGAAAATTTATAAGTTTCAAAGTGTAATTTTTATAACTCAAATCGTCACCAATAGTAGTTGAAATATTTATTGTTGTTGCTCTTAAATCGTCATTTGGAGAACAAGGTTGATAAACATAAACAAATAACTCTTTTTCGCTACTTTCAGCAATTTGAATAACTTTCAAAGAATAATCAGTTTTATCTATCTTAAAACTATCAGCGTCAAAATCGGCGTCACTTTGCAAGTCTTCCATAACATCACTATAACCACCGTTAATCGTAATATTTGACGCATAAGCAGTTATAGGATTGACAGTTACAAACAAGCAAGTGACTAAACAAGCAAGCAACAAGACGAAAGATAAAAGCACAGTTCTAACTCTATAACTTGTCATATCTTTCACTCACTTTTCAACAATAGATTTATTCGCACAAAATCTTCACTTTTCAAACTTTGCACAACAAGAGAAATATAAGATAAATTGCTATCAATATAAGTAGGCACATCGGTTAATGTTTGCCCTTTGTAATACATTTGCAATATATCTTGCAAGTCTTTTGTCGCTTTGAAAGTAAAATAACCGTCATAAGCGTTTATCTCAAAACCTTTTGTCAAACTTGAAATATCTTCATAATCAATAGGCGTGTCATTTGCCTTAAAAGTAAAGACAGTGCTTGAAGTGATATTTTATAGAGAAATTATCTCTATCAGCAACAATAACATCGTTGCCACATCTTACATAAAATTGCTTTAAGTCAGTGTCAAAGTTGTCGGTGAAGAAAACAAGAAGACCGACAAACCCGAACACTAAAACAACAATAACAACAAGTGATAGTATTGTAGCAATTTTACTTTTCTTCTTACTTTTTGCCATACATACCACCTATAAACAAATTTTTATTTTGCTTTATAGTTGTTTTTGATAAATCTTGAAATTATAGGAGCAAGAGTATTTTTATGAAATTCTTGTGATGGATGCAAACCGTCACCAACATAACCGTCAGCGTTATATTCTTGTGAAAAGTCAGCCAATTTTGAAGTGTCTAACACAGGTATTTCATACTTTGCACAAACATCTTTTATGGCTTGACAAACTTGTTCATAAACACCAACTCTGCCACGAGCATTGAGTGGCGTCATAAAGAATATAAAAGCGTCAGACCAATTTTCTTTCAAACCTTTTGCAAGTGTGTTCAAAGCACCATAAAATGTATTGCAATCAGTATCGTCAATAGTGCCAATAGTGACATTTTCGTCAGTGTCATTTATGCCACCCATAACAGAAATAACATCGGCGTCACGGGGAATATTTACATACCTTTTACAAAAAGCGTTTTGTTCGCCACGAGCAAACGAAATACAAGAACCCGAAACACCAAGATTGACAGTTCTTTCAAAACCCAAAGTTTCACCAACAACATCACAATATGGAGTTTCCATTTTTTG
>CANRGF010000089.1 GCA_947630075.1 uncultured Clostridia bacterium | reverse complement strand
ACAGATTAATAACCTTTTAAGAGGGCAGAAAGTAAACTTGCAAAAGACGGAAATCACGGATAGCAATGTGGGTTATTCGTTCTATGGATATTCCCTCAGTTTAAACGCAGAAGCCATTAAGCAAAACACATCGCTTGAAGTTCAAATAGATGAGAATAGGCCAAGCGATATAGAAGTTTACTTAATCTATAAAATAGTGGATTTGTCACTAAACCTTTCAAACTATGACGCAATAACTCTAACGGACGGGGATAGCAGGACGCTCCCTATAAACACCATTATAATCAGTTTGAATGGCAGCGAACTATTGAGGTTGGCAGATGCTGAACTTAGAACAGATGATAATAGGTTCACGCCAAACAAATCTCTAGAAATCACATCAATATATGGTTATGATTTTGCTCTTGGTGATGAAATTAAGATTGAGGCAATTTTCAACCTAGGCTTTGAAGGTGGCGGATTTTATATTGATAGCGTTGGTGGTGCACTTTCTTCAACCGGCTCAATTTATTCATTCAAAATCACACAAGATTTCATAAAAATTTTAAGTTCAAACACCATTGATGTGAAAATTATTGAAAAATTTGCGGAGTACACCTTCACTTACTATATCAACCCAACGCGAGATTTCACCACAGAAGATGATGTGATAATGGCAGACATTTGGGTGGACGATGTGGAAGGTGCGGAAATATACTATTATTATCAAGGTGAAGAAGAAAGGCAACCTGCACCAAAGCAGGCAGAAAAAGTTGTGGTTAAAATCGTGATTGAAAAAGCGAAATTAAACACAAAAGTAAACTTATATGCAAAGAGCAGGCAGGGCGGCACGGATGAGCATTACACTTATGATTTCGTGCGTTTCTCAGCGGATAACAAATCAAACCTTTTGCCATATAATCAAGTGGGCGACCAATATAGTTACACTGCGAATATCTACACAGATGGCATTGCCGTGAGCGTGCTTTATTCATCGTCTTCTTCCATTTTGGTTATCACCACAAACAAAGGCTCAGCTTTTGATGGGGAAAATTTGAGCGATTATGTGCAAATCACGCAGGGAGGTTTCCCTGTTGAAATAGACGATAACAATCAAGCAAAAATCATCACCGGTCTATTCAATGTGCAATTTAAAAAGAATTATAATTTTGGCTATATTATCAACTCTTATGTGTTGAAAGTGAATGGCACAACTCACACTCAGCGAAGCGAAACAAACAACTCTTTCCCATACGCAGAGGACTTTACGCTTTATTCGGACGGGGATAATAACGAGTTGGTTATCAATTTTGATGAAATTATTTTCCAAGTTACAATTCGTCAAAGCGGTTTATATTACGATAGCACCGCAAACGAGTATAAGGAATTAGATAACGACATTTATTATTTTGGCAATGCCGGTTTTGTGGAACTGACAGTGGAAAATTTTGCCTTGCAATTTGACATGCCAGAAGGCAGTTTTGTGGAGCATTTCTATTTCGTAAAAAACGGCTCTAGTGTTGAAGCACCAAGTTATAATCAAACAAATGAAGATAATTCATCGCACTATAATCACGCACTAACTATGCAAGATGTTACGCAATATGGCACAAACTTGGGGCTAAGATATTTGCTTGAAGTTAGGGTGAATTATGCGCTTCACACCTATCAAATCAAGGTTAATTATCAATTCTTAATTTCTAAAGGGGACACGAAGGATGGCAGAGTGCAATATCCGCTTTTAAAATTGGAATATAATTTTAGAGGCAGAGATGTTTTGACCATTAGCGACAAAAATCAAAAAATTACTACATTTGAAAATATCTATTATGGCGTTAAGCCAACAATCACGCTTATGAGCGAGTTGCCGATTGGTTATGTTTCAAACGCAAATTGGCTATTTTCAAATGAAATTTCTTATTTGGACGAGTGCACGAGCAATTCCATCACAATCAATAAATTAACCTCTAATCGAGAGTTGATTTATATGCTTGAATATAAAAAGTTCAACATTGAAATTATAAATCTAAATGGTGAAGGCAGAGGAAACGCGGTTGTTGAAGTTAATGGCACGCGAGATATATATAGCATTGAAATGTTTGATAAATTAAAAATTTCTTTCAACGCACTCAAAAGTCAAGGCTATAAATTTATAGATGTTGTCTATTATTCAAACTACACCTTGGGCGAATGGGGTTGGCAGGAATATGAAGGAAGACTATTTGAATATGTTGATGGGCAGTTTGTGCAGGCATCTTCATCATATAGGGAAGACGCCAAATATTACATTCAACACGTTTATAACACTTCAAACATTTTCCAAGATGATGAAATAGACCTAAATAACTACGCAGTTATTAATAGTTTGGTTGACTATGGCGATTTCAGTGTTGAAACCAGCACTATAAAATTTTATGTTGAATATGATTATATCCAAGTTAAAATTGAAAACATAAGCCAAGATTATAGTTCGGTTAGTTTGGGCATTGCGGGTGTTTCGTCAAACGAATATGCTAGCTACACAGTGTTTAAAAAGCAAAACTCTGAGTTGATTGAGTTGGATGAAAATAGCACGGTTACAGCTTTGGATAGCGTGCAAATCCGAATCAAAATAAATAGCACAAGGCTAAGGCGCTTGGCAGGCCTTGAAGAGGAAGAAATTGATTTATCTAAAGGTTTAAAACTATTTAATGTGTCCTATGCATTGAAAGTGAATGAAGCTAAAGAAGATGGCTATCATTATTATATTGATTTCAACATCCGCGATGTGGTTGCTAACGTGGATAATGAAGATGTGCTTAGCCTGATTTATTCCTATGCAATTCAAACCAAGCAAGTGGAAATCACCACCAACATTTCAAGCACATCATTCTATTATGAAGACGATTTCACAAAATTCCAGATGAACTATAGAGCGATTGAGCCGTTTAGTGGTCAAAATAGTTCCACTCTAACCACAAAACTTTCAAATGAAATGCAGTTCTTAGGAGCGGCAGTGTTCACTTATCAGTGGAATGAGCGCAACGGCAAAAGTGATGGCAGGTTCTTTGGGGTTGAAAACATTGTTGTGTATGATAATCGTGGCAATGTTATTAATCCTGAAGATTACATCAAGTATGGTGTTGAGCCACAAAACGCCTTCACGCAAATCAATGTTAGGTTTGTGGAAGATGTTAAGATTGTGCTCTATGTTGAGCCTAAGATTGACTATAATGCCGAATTGAGAGGCGATGAGTATTGGTATAGCAAAATCTTCTTGTGCAATAATTTGGGCGAAGGGCTAGAAAATAGGCTCACGGCAGGCAATGGAGATAACTACGATTTCAACACCGCGGATGAAATCGCAAGAAGCTTAATAATCAATTATTGCCCAAAAGAAGAGTATGACCAAGCTTTAACAGATAGAGAAAAGAGCGAAGTTGTTAGCAAATATCAAAATTTTGTGCCTATCAATAAGGGCGAATATAGGGTTGTGATTTCGTTTGACGATAAGAGCGAAGGATATGAATGGCTGAGCGAAATTAAGATAAATAAAAAAATCTATCTTGAAATAACTCCAAAAAGAATTTGGTTGGTTTGTGCAGATTCGTTTAAATATGCCGTTAATTATTTTGGCGGAAGTTATTTGTCTTATGGCATAGTGGCAGATTACATCTCAATCGCTAGTGATAACATCAACTTAAAGATGGCAACTCAGGGCAATTTTGCTTTTGCAAACG
>CANRGF010000088.1 GCA_947630075.1 uncultured Clostridia bacterium | reverse complement strand
CTGCTCGTTACAAACTTACCTTCTTTGCCAGCGAATGGGCTATCGTTCACCATAAATGTCATTTCCACACTTGGCTCACTAATCTTCACAAAAGGAATTGGCTCCATATCTGGCGTTTCGCTTATTGTGTCCCCAATCGTAACATCGCTAAGGCCTGCCAAGCAGATAATATCTCCCGCTGTGCCAAATTCAATATTATCCCTCTTCAAGCCGTCAAAATTGAAAATGTTCACCACCTTGCCCGAATATTTTTTTGTTGGGTCAAAATAATTCTTCACATAAACAGTTTGGTTGAGTTTCACCCTGCCAGTTTCCACTTTTCCAACTGCCAATTTACCAAGATAATCGTTTTGCTCGGTGGAAGAAATTAGCATTTGGAAAGGAAGGCTCTCGTCCATATTTGGAGGGTCTATGTGGCTAATAATGGTTTCAAAAAGCGGGCTCATATCCTTGCCGGGTTGCTTATAATCTTTTGTGGCAACTCCATCACGCGCAGAGCAATAAACAATAGGGCTATCCAACTGCTCGTCCGTGGCGTTTAAGTCGAGCATAAGCTCCAACACTTCGTCTGCCACAACATCAAGGCGCGCATCTGGGCGGTCTATCTTATTAATAACAATCACCACTTTTAAGTTAAGAGCCAGCGCCTTTTCAAGCACAAAACGCGTTTGTGGCATAGGTCCTTCAAAGGCGTCAACCACTAAAAGCACACCATCCACCATTTTTAAAACGCGCTCCACTTCGCCGCCAAAATCGGCGTGTCCGGGCGTGTCCACAATATTAATTTTTGTGTTTTTATAGAATGCTGAGCAGTTTTTGCTTAAAATCGTAATTCCCCTCTCGCGCTCGAGTGCGTTTGAGTCCATAACCCTATCTTCCACATCCTGATTTTCTCTAAACACACCGCCCTGCTTTAAAAGAGCATTGACAAGGCTAGTTTTGCCATGGTCAACATGGGCGATTATTGCAATATTTCTAATATCCATAAGTTCTCCTAAATTTGCCTATTATTTTGCCATTTTCACGATAAATTTTCGTGAGCGACAATATTTAATAATTAATTTAAAGTTTTGACTTATTATTTTAACACATTTAAAAGAAAAATGCTAGTGTTTTTGCAAAATTTGCCCAATTTTAAAAGTTTTTGAAAGGGAATAGAAAATCTTCAACTAATTTTGAAAAAAATTTTTAAAAACCGCTTAAAAATAGTTGATTTATAAAAAAAATTTTGTTAGCATTTTAGTAAGTTGAAACATTCAACGGATAAAAGGAGACAATATGAACATTATTGGTACTGGGGATTTCCACAAACAAGTTGCTGAGAGAACAGGTCTTTCTCTTGCTCAAGTTAAGTTGATTTTAACCGCTGCTGGCGAGCAATTGAAAGAGAACACTCAAAAGGGCTATGAAACTCACTTCACTGGCTATTTCAATGTTTGCATCAAAGATAGAAAGGCTAAAGATGGTGTGAACCCATTCACCGGCAAAAAGATGAAAATTGCTGCTTGCAAAGTTCCACAAGTAAAATTAAGCGCTTCTTTCAAGTCTTTGTTGAAGAAAACCAAAAAGTAAAAATCGACCCTTGCGGTCGTTTTTTATTTTCTTGTCTATAAGGGCTCGCCTTATTGGTTTTTTGTGGGCAAAACTAAATTACCAAATTAAAAAAACATTTAAAAAAGATTTGGTAATTTTTTTATAGTTTGATATAATAATTATATTGAAGGGGGAAATATGCAAGAAGTTGCCATTTGGGGTGGCGTTGTGGGCATGGTTGTTTCACTCATCACTCTGCTTATAATATTTTTTATTAAAAAGGACATAAACGATTTACTTAACCGCGATGCAATTTTGTTTGACCAAAACTTTAGCATCAAAAAGCAAGCAATCGAAAAGTCTTTTAAACTATTAGACGATTTGGAGCAAAGCCCAAACATTGCGGGCAACCCAGAGTTTATTAGGCGAGCAAAAGAGGCTTATAACGAATTGCTTTGCGTGTTAAACAACATTAGCCTAGCCGAACAATTTAGGGAATTATCTCTAAACCAAGCTCAGTTAGACAAGGCTTCTCTCACCAAATATAAGGTGGAGTGCAGAAGAGATATTGGGTTAAGCATGAAAGCGGCCGGCAAACTTTTGGCTTCAAACAAAAGCGCCACACAAACGAAAAACAAAAAATAAATAAGGAGGCATTGCCTCCTTATTTTCTTTTAACGCTCTTAGACATACATTTTTCAAGATGCGCTTTTAGTTTGGTTAAATCGCCCTCTAAATTTGCCTTTCTCAAGCAAACGAATTCTATTTTATTAAACACTAAAATCAGCCTTGTGTTATCCTCAATATAACTCGTGAGCTGCTTTAGGCTGTGTGGACTTTTTGCCTTCTCTTCCCCGTCTTTAAACATCGTTTCTGTGCAAAGTGTATCGTCAATCGTGATTAACAAATAATCCATGCTTGCCAAGTTTTGTTGCTTAAACGATTTTTTTTGCGACCTCGTGAGCGTAAGCGGAATGATTAAATATATCACTTCGAGCACAACTAGTGCTGCAAGCAGCACTATATCCCAAACAAATGAACGGTGGTTCACAAGGTCTATTATGAGCATTGCAACCATGCACACCATGAGGATTGGAAGCAGCGCCGCCACAAATTTATCTTGCTTGCGCTTTTGGGATTTATACACATATTTTGCACTAATTAAGCAATCTTCTAGCTCAAGTTTGTATTTACAACTAAACATTAAAACTCCTAAATTTTTTCATTTAATTCGTCTATTTTCTTTTTCTTTCTTCGTTCGTGAACATACCAAATCACAAGCAACAAAATGATAATCAACAGCAGCAAGATGATCAAAGTGATTTGCCACCATGTGAGGAACTGCTTAGATTGAATGAACACGATTCCTTCAAAATCGGTGGAAACTTGGCTTAAATCAACCTGCACCCTATCTGCTTCTTCCACAAAATCTAACTTGCCAGATTCACTGCCCGTCAGCCAAAGCGAAGAAGAGAGCCTATTGATGTTTGGAAGTGATAGATACAAACTGTTATTTAAGGTTTCTTTCTCTCCGTCCACCTCCATATAAATTCTATAGCCAATTGCAAACACATTTAGTGTGGATAGATATTTGGAAATGTTTGGATAAATGTCCCTATACTCAACGCTGTCAGGATAGATGACATCCACAACTAATTCACTATTGAAATCTATTGCATCCACATATTGACGATACGATTTTGCCTCATCGCTTGGGTTCATTCTGCCCCTATCGTTCTTGACATTAATTTCACCCAAACCTGCCACATAAGTGCTAATCATATATGGATAAATGCTGGCTTGATAATTGTTTAAAGACAAAGTGTAGTTTTGAGCCTTAGGATTTAATGGGTCCACATCTTTCAAGGCGTTGCTAGCAGAGGCAACAATTGGTTTGTTAAACCCAATTTCTGCATCAAGATATTCAATCACTAAGCTGTGTGAATCAATCCAAATTAGGTCTTTATCCGCTTCCACAATGCCTGCACCAAATTCCATATTGGAATCGTCAAAGTCAACAGTCTTTGTGCCGTCATACACTTTGCTAAACACTTCAATGCCCGCCACACCTAATGTGATTTTCTTCACCTCTATGGCGTATAAAATCACCAACTGGTCGCTGTCTAGCACAAAGTTATTATTAAACTCATTGTTTGCCAAATGAATGTTTGTTAAAGTTAGGTTTTTGTTTCTGCCTGCATTTGGTTCTGGCTGCTGAATGCCATTTTCGTCTGCGATTGTTATCTGGTCATCTGTGTAATAACGCAGA
>CANRGF010000087.1 GCA_947630075.1 uncultured Clostridia bacterium | reverse complement strand
CCAAATATCTTTTTGCATTGTAGTCTTTCAGCTGAAATATATGCAAATATTTTTCAACAAAAGCTAAATTGAAAAACACTATTATTAAATTTGCAAACCAAACTAACATAAAAATTTCACCACTTCATTATTAAATAGTGCATTTTTATCTAGATATGCAAAATGATTAGATTTCGTTATAATAAGTTGAGCATGATTTTCTTGTTTTATTTTTCTTGCCATCCATAGTGCAGTTTCTTTATCGTGTTTCCCCCAAAACAAAAGCATGGGGCAATCAAACCTGCAACACTTGTTAAATGCAATGCTAACCACTGCGTTAAAAGTTTTTTTATTTGTTTTTGATAGTGATTTATAATCTGTGCTTGCAACTGTGTCATATAAATAATTGAATTTTGCTTGCCTTAATAGAATTTTATTGTTGTCTGTTTTAATTTTTTTCAAAATGGAAAACTTTTTCAGCCCAGCACCACCCGTAACCACAATTTTTTTAACATCAATTTTTTGTTTTAATAAGCACGCCACTCTAAATCCAAAACTATGGCATACAATATAAACTTTTTTAAGATTGTGAGCCTTGCATAATGAATAAATTAAATTTACATAATCCCATAATGTCCAAGCCATAGTTGTGGGCTGAATTGTTGGCATTGAAATTGTGAGTATGTTAAATTTGTTTTTCAATAAATTTATTGTTGAGTAAAAAGAATGTTTATTCCCTCCCCAACCATGCAAGAAGATAATTGCATCTATTTCTAAATCTTTTATTTTTGAGTTTGGACATAAAAAGTCATAATCAATCACTTCGCCTAAAAACATAAAATTCATAATTAAATATATGTAAAACTTTGAAATTTTAAGCAAATTTTTGAAAATTTTAAAAATTTTTGTTGATTTTTGCAATAAAATGGCAGAATTTTAAACATACCTATTGACAAATTCCTAAAAATATTAGATAATAAATAAAGAGGTTGTTATGATAAACATTGATGAATATATTAAGTTGAGAGAAACTCCAATTCAAACTGTGGCAACAGAAGAATTATCCATACCAAAGATAGGTGCAAGGATTACTTCTTCTTTTGATTCGCAACATGTCAAGACTTTTGGTGATTTGTTTGATAATTTGCGAAGCCTTGTTTATTTTAGGCAGATTGGGCCAAAGGCTAGAGAAGTGATTTACGGACTAATGTTCCGTGAGTTAAAAATTGAAGATAAAATGCCAGTTGATTATGATTATTATAATTATATCAACAAAGCGGTTTTTGACAATCCAAAATTTAAAATTTTATCCCAGACGATTGAAGATTTGGAAGGTAAAAGAAGAGTGCGCGAAAAAGAGGAAATTGAAGCTTCGGAAATTTATAAAGGTCTTTTAGCACAGAGCATCGATTATATTAACGGTTTATCAAAAGAATATTTTGAGCGTGGCAGTAAAAAACAAGAGTTTTTGTCAAAATGTGTGGAGCATTTTCTCCGTTTCAAGACATGGCAAATGATGCAGGCGAAAACCGAAGGAGCTCAAATTGAAAAAACAATCGAGAGCCTAAAACAACGATATAAGGCAACAGTTGAGCTTAAAAGAGGAGAGTTTGGTTCATCTGCATTCTTTTTAAAAATGGCAAAATCAATCAGCGAAGTGCGCAAATATAAAGTAAAAAATAAAACGCACAAAGAGGAAAAAGATTTTAATCCGTACTATACAGATGGTGAAACATTATAAAAAGTTCGCTCATGCGGATTTTTTTATGCACGCACTAAATCAAAAACTAGTTCATAAATAAAGTTATGGAAAGATTATGTGTGATTTTTGGAGGGGCTAGCACAGAGCATGACATTTCAATTATAACGGGCATGCAACTAGCAAAAAATTTAGAGAGCAAATATAAAGTTGAAAAAATTTATCTTGACCTAAACAATAATTTTTATTTGGCATCAAGCGTTGACGATATTGCCTTTTTCCAAGATAAAGAAGCAATCAAACTAAAATCAATAATAATTTCAAATGGTGCGATATATCTAAAAAATTTGCTTTTAAAAAAGTATTGCAACATTACTTGCGTAATAAATTGCTGCCATGGTGGAGTGGGTGAGGATGGAGATTTGTCTGGATTTTTTAATATAAATAAAATACCATGCACAAGTGCGCCTGCGCTCGCTTCACATATAGCCATGGATAAGAATTTAACGAAAATTCTTGTGGGCAACCTCGTGCCAACAATCAAAGGTGAACTTGTAACTTTGCAAAACAGGGCAAAGCAGATTGAGAAAATCAAATCAGAATTTGCAGATGATTTAATTGTGAAACCCAACGCACTTGGCTCAAGCATTGGGGTTAAGGCGTGCAACAAAGACGATTTCATCCAGCAAATTGATGCCATTTTTGCTCTCAACGATAGTGCACTTGTTGAAGAGCGAATAACCGATTTGGCAGAGTATAATCAAGCTTGTTTTATCGATAATGGAAAATTAATTTTAAGTGCGATTGAAAATCCAATTTCAAAATCTGCCTTTCTAACTTTTGATGAAAAATACACTGCGCCAAAATCAAAAGGGCAAGACCGGATTATTCCCGCCAAAATTTCCATCAAACTTAAAAAGCAAATTTGTGATTACACGCAAAAAATTTACACAGCGTTAAACATGAATGGAGTGGCTCGCATCGATTACATTTATGATAAAGCCAACGCCAAATTATATTTCAATGAAATCAACACAATCCCGGGCAGCATGGCATTTTATCTCTATGAAGATTTGGGAATAGACTACATAACCTTGATTGAAAAATTAATTGCCAACGCCACCAAACCGCAAAAATTTTCTTATTTCAAAACAGATGTGCTAAACAAAAAAATCTAACAGCCAAATCGGCTGTTTTTTATTTTAGAAGGCCAAAAACATATAAAAGACTCGATTTTTTGTTAAAATTAAGGTAAAATTTGAAAAATTTTTAAAAAATTGCAAATTTGGCGTGCCGGCAAAATTAATTGCTTTATTTGAAAATTTTTGGTATAATTAGCGCTGTAAATTATAAAACTTTAAGGAAAAGGGGTGTTTATGGCTAGTAGTTATGATAGTAAGGATTTGATAGTTTTGGAAGGTCTTGATGCAGTGCGCATGCGTCCGGGCATGTACATAGGCACAACGGGCGTTAAAGGTTTGCATCATTTGTTGTGGGAGATTATTGACAACGCCATTGACGAGGTAGCAAACGGCTATGGCAACAAAGTTGTGGTAACACTCCATAAAGATGGCACGGCATCGGTTTTAGATAATGGCAGAGGCATTCCGGTTAGCCCTCACCCAAAGTTGAAGGTTAGCGGAGTTGAAGTGGTTTTCACACAGTTGCACGCAGGTGGCAAATTTGGAGACACCAATTATAAATATTCTGGCGGCTTGCATGGTGTTGGTGCGAGTGTAACGAATGCGCTTTCAAGATATTTGGAAGTAACGGTTTATAAAGATGGGAAAAAATATTTTGCGCGTTTTGAAAGCATCGAGAGTGGCGGGAAAATTCATAGTGGCGTGGTAGTGGATAAACTTCACGAGGTTGGTAACACCACTCTTAAAGGCACTTATGTCCGCTTTTTGCCAGATGATAGAGTGTTTAAGGACACAAAGTTTGACTACAACACCGTTTTAGAGAGATTAAAAGAAACAGCGTTTTTAAATAAAGGCGTTCATATTGAATTGATAGACGAGCGCATAAACAAGCAAGATACTTTATGCTATGAGGGTGGCATTAGAGATTATGTAACAAGCTTAACCATGGATAAAAAGCCACTCTTCATCCCATCAATTTTCTTT
>CANRGF010000086.1 GCA_947630075.1 uncultured Clostridia bacterium | reverse complement strand
TTAGTTTTTAAAAAAGTGTTGAAAGATGATAGCGTGGTCATCACCACAGATGCCGACCACACAAGTGAAGCAAATGGCGTGTATGACGGCAGCGAAATTATCTTAATTTCAAATGACCACACCGAAGTGAAAGATTATAGATACGACACATTTTCAGTGGAGCTTTCGCATATCGACCCAATCACGGGAGAGATTGGCAGAATTGATAATGTAAACAAAAATTATTTGAATTATTATCAATATGAGTTGATTTCAAGTGATGAAAATATTTATGCACATATTGAAAACAATCTTATCTATATTCAGGCACTTTCGCGCACGGATTCTGCCACGGTGGAAATTCGCTTAAACCCTAAAAACAGTGTGGGTGAAATTGAAAGCGTTTCCAAAATAGTTAAGGTTAGGGGAGAAACAAAACCCGAAAGTATTTCAATAAAAATGCAGGGTAAAGATGTGTCCGGCAAAGTTGATTTGTATGACACTTATGCAAACAGCCGCGCAGGTGCAAGATTTGAGTTTATTCCAGATGATGCCTTCATAGATTTGCAGCAAATGCAAATTATGTTAAGCCCCACAATCTTAAACGCAAAGAATGGCAATTTGGGTGTGAATGAAGTATATTATGACGAAAATTTCGAGCAGTTGCAAGATTTAGACGAAGTTGCAAATGTGCGTCAAAATGCTTATTTGTTAAACTTTTATTTCAACAGTCAAGATCTACCAATCAGATTTTATTATGATAATCTAAACGAGAGATTTATAAGTGAAACAATTCTTTCCACTAGCCAAGTTTTCATAAAATATGAAGAAAATCCAAACTATTCAGCTAGCTCACCAACGAGCCAACTTGAAATCTCTTTAACCACAAAATATTCTGGCAATTTGCCATATCTTGAAGGAATTGCTGGTTGCGATGAAGTGTCGCTCGTGTTTGAAAATCAGCAAGGCGTGGCGGACACAAACATTTTTGATGGGCACATCAACAAATCAGCCGGAGTGGCAGAGATTATTGACTACGCAAATCAGGTTGGCGAACTAGGCATGGATAATGTGGGCAAAGATAGTTTTAGCCAAACGATTGAATTAAATAGAAATAATGGCGTGGATAATGATAATGGAATGGGTGCTTATGTCATTTATATTAGAGAGGTGGTTGGAGATAAGAGCAACGACATTCTTTCCACAAAGTTCTCAGTTTCTGTTAGCGGAGGCAAAGATAATCCGCTCAAAATTAAGCAGTTTGATTTGCTACTTGACGGAGATGGGAAGCTAGACCCATCTCAAGGCAGCACTTTAATAAGCGAATTTAAATATAATAAAAACGATTCAGTGAATAATTCAATCCTTTTGCTATTCAATTCTTCAACCGATGTTGGCGAATACACAATCACAATCACACATGGCAATGGTTATGAAAAGACAATAATGGCACACATAATTGTTAGCCCGTCAGTAGAAGACTTTAAAGATGCCATAATCCACAACATTAAGGAAAATGAAGAAAATGACAATAGTGCGTATAACTATATCAACCGCAGAGCGGATGGAAGCTATAAATATGATGTTGAAGCGGACTTCATTGTGGCAACGAATGTGGGGGTGAGCGGAAGAAATGTTGAATTTGCAATTTTGCTGAATGACAACATTTTGAATTCTGGCGTGATTGTGCCAAATTCATACGATTGCAACACGAAAGCAAATGGGGATAGGTTCATCCAAATTTCGCCAAGAAGAAACGACCCAACTTTGTTTGACCTCATCTTTAAAGAAGGAAGCAAAGTGGACGGTGTTGATTATGTGATTGAAGTTGAATTTAAAGTGTCCATTTTCACCTATGCTTATTTGGCAAAGCAAGAAGATGTAACGCAAGATTTAACCTGCTCTTTCACATTCTTTATCTACGAGCCTGTTGAGGATGAGGATATTGAACTTTCACCATCCACGAGTGCAATCACAAGGTATCCGTATGAATATTTGGGGGCGTACTATAAGGATTATGCTAATCTCGATTTGTCATTAACCATAGATGACAATTTGAAACAATATCTTCACATTCCAACATTTAATGCGGTAGGTGTGAATGGATTTGAAACTTATTCAGTGTTGGGTGAGCAGGGCAAAAATGTGCTTTGGCTATCTTCTCAACCTGTGGCAAGTGAGGACGATTTAGAGCAAGAAGATTATTCGTTAGTTACTAATATCCACGGCGTGGGTTTGGTGAACCAACGCGTGGAAATTTATGGCTTTGTTAGGCAGTATAGCCGCACAATTTTCAAAGGTTTCGTGGTTATAATCGAACGCCCTATTGTGAGCGACCGCGTTGAAATTAGCACAAATTTAGATGTTAATCAGGCCGGGCAATATTTATACTTAAATTTGAAAGATAAAGAAGTGAAGAAGATTGACGCATCGTCTTATTCTGAAACGGGCAAGCGAACCTTTGACTTTGACAATGATGAGGTTGATGTGGTTATGGTGGCGGTTGATGGTGGTGGCAACACAATCGCAACCAGCGCACTAGAAATTGATAATGATAGCAGCGAAATTATTGTGAATGGCATGGTTAATGGTGCAAGGTTATTGGTTTTTGCTAAGGACGCACTCTATCAAACAATAACTTCCGGTCAGCAAATTTATCCAGACGAGTTTTTGATGGACGGGCACAAAGGTGCTTATCAAGAGTTTAATTTGTTGCTTTCAGATGGAAGTGAAAAAAATCCATTTATCGTGAAGAATGCAGACGATTTCTGGGCAATGCGCACGGACGAAAACAGCCGTGGCGTTTACTATAGTTTGCTTTCAAATATCAATTTAAACACCGCAAATGAGCAAAAATCTCCTTTGTCAAACTTGTATGCAAATTTCAGTTCTTATGAAATGGATGGGGAAACTTATGTTTACTCAATCTATGGTATAACTTTAAACAATTCATTTAGAAACCTAATTGGCGGAGTTTATGGAAGCATAAGCAACATCAACTTTGAATACACTGCGGCATATTCTGGAGCAGTGGAAGGCAATTTGGGGCTGATTGCAGAAAATAGGGGCACGCTAACAAATGTTAGTTTAAACATTTCTGGCAATGCGCACCTTCAATCGGGAAGTGTGTTCTTTGGTGGATTGGTGGGCGCAAATTATGGCGTTGTGTCCTACACCACAGCATCTATTGTTGGAGTGAGCGGGAGCATAGAAATTTCTGGTGAAGCGGAAGTCCATTTCGGCTCGATTACCGGTGTGAACACAGGCACTCTATACTATCAAACGGACGCAACTCATAAAATAAATCTAAGTTATGCACGCATAAAACCGGTTAATTATGCAATCAATGTGCTATCGGTTGTGATTAACGATATGGGGGCAATGGCAAGCATTGACATATTGGCAAGCGGGCTAACAAATGAAATGAGTTCGGTTGGTGGTGTGGTTGGGTTAAATCAAATGGGAGGCTCAATCAAAAATGCGTTTGTAACAGGCTCAATTAGGGGAAACAACCGTGTTGGTGGCATAATCGGGCAAAACGCAACAAATAAACTTACAGCAACAGTTACCACCACCACATCATCTTTCACTTCAAACCCAATTTCAAAGATTGATTTTGGAAGCGAGGACGGCTTTGCTTTCTCAAATTTAAAAACCAATGCTTCAATTTCCGGCAACGATTATGTGGGCGGAATTGTTGGATATGATGAGGGCGGAAGTTATATAGATTGCAAAATTCAATTTGTGGCTGGGCAAGAAAACTCCATTTCGGGGCATGACTATGTTGGTGGCATTGCGGGATATTCAAGATTTGGCGTGTTTAATTATTGCTCAGTGATGAGTTATAAATGGGATTATTTAAATCT
>CANRGF010000085.1 GCA_947630075.1 uncultured Clostridia bacterium | reverse complement strand
GTTGGTTTTATGGTTGACGGCGCAACGGGTGCGGACGAAAACGGCAAACCTCGCCTGGTAAAAACACCATGGAACGAAGAGCCAATTCCTTTTGCACAAGCGGCTGTTATCGGCACGGAAAAGGTGATAAATGAGCATTCCACAATAGCCCTAGCGATCACCACAGACGGCAGTTTCACAAACATTCCGCGCAAAAATTATGTGGAAGCAGAAAGACGCACTGTCAAGCAATTAAAAGAAACAGGCAAACCTTTTGCGATAGTTTTAAACACTGCAAACCCAACTGACGAAAAAACACTTTCGCTTGCGCAAGACTTATGCGAAGAATATGCTTCACCTGTTATCCCTGTGAATGCAAACGAATTAAAAAAGGAAGATGTGGATAAAATCATGACAGAAATTTTAAAAGAATTTCCACTTGAAGTGGTAAACATAAAAATGCCAAGGTGGTTAAAGCCACTAGATGTTTCACACCCAATCATAAAGGAAATTTTAGATTCTGTTTCGGGTGCAATAGATGAAGTTTCTAAGATAGGTGATTATAATTCAAACAAAATTCTTTTTGAAAATAGCGAAAACTTTGAGCCAATTTTAAATAGCAGCATAGAGATGGGCACAGGCGAAGTTACTTTCGACATAGTGGCGAAAGAAGGTTTATTTTATAAAGTGCTTTCTGGTGAGTGTGGCATGGAAATTAAAGACGACTTTGAGCTCGTTAATTGCCTTAAAAATTTAACTAGTGCAAAAGCTAAGTATGATAAAATTTCTCAGGCGTTAGACCAAGTGAACGAAACTGGCTACGGCATTGTGATTCCAACCATTGATGAAATGGAATTAAAAGAGCCTGAGATTGTGCGCTCTTCAGGCAAGTGTGGCATAAAACTTAAAGCGAGTGCACCTAGTTTGCACATAATGAAAGTGGATGTGGAAACGGAAGTTAGCCCAATCATGGGAGGCTATGAGCAGAGTGAAGATTTAATCAAATATTTAATGCAAGAGTTTGAAAACAATCCTCAAGGAATATACAAAACGAATATGTTTGGCAAATCACTTGAAAGTTTGGTGAACGAAGGTTTAAATAGCAAACTAACTTCAATGCCTGTTAATCTTCAAAACAAATTAAGAAAAACTCTTTCTCGAATTGTGAATGAAGGCAAGGGCGGAATACTTTGCATTTTGCTCTAAAATTAATTATGTTGATTGCTCAACAAAATAATTATTTGGCAGCTTCAAAAAGGCTGTCTTTTTCAAAATCGTCTATAATATAGCGCAATATAGCGCGAAATTGTTTTTTTGAAGAGTGTGGTTTAAAAAAATATTTTTTGTTTTTTTAAAAATTTTCATTTCGTTTTTTATTAGCAAAATCAAAAAAAGTTTATCATTTTCACTTCAAAATTTAATTAAAAAAATTTTTTAAAAAAATTTAAAAAAATTGTTAAAATCGTTTGTATTTTTTTAAACAAGGTGATACAATGTTTTTAGTTACTAACAAAGGGGGAGTGAATATGGAATTTATTTCGCAAAATTGGTGGTGGATGGTTATTATCTTAGCCGTCATCATTATCGCTCTTATCGTTGTGCTCATTTTAATGGATCAGCGGGATAAAAAAATTATGTCCGACTTCCAAGAAAAAGTTTTAGCGGTAGAGAGTGAACAAATGGAGGAAAATATTGTTCCAGAGGCAAAAAATGTACAAAAGGAGGATGAAATGAAAGAAGTACACAAAGCCACACAGTCAACTGCTAGCGTAACGACTGCAACTGCAAAAGTTGAAAAGAAAGCTAGCCCAGCTAAGAAAACTGTTGCTAAAAAGCCAGCTGGTAAAACTGTAGCAAAGAAAGCTGCTACAAAGGCTCCTGCAACAAAAACCACAAAAGCTGCTGCTGCTAAGCCAGCAACTAAAGCTGCTGCTAAACCTGCAGCAAAGAAAACAACTACAACAGTAGCAAAAAAACCTGCTGCTAAAACAACCACCACAAAAGCTGCTCCAAAAACCACAAAGAAAGTAACTAAGACCACAACCGTTAAAAAGGTTACAAAGAAAAGTGGTAGTGCAATGGCTGTTGCAAAATCAACTGTAACAAAGCCAGTTGCAAAGAAAGCACCTGCTGCTCCATCAGTAGCACCTGCAACAAAGGCTTCAAAGCCAGCTGCTAAAGCTGCTGCTAAGCCAGCAACAAAGCCAGCTGCAAAGAAAGCTCCAGCTAAAGCTGCTGCAAAGCCAGCAACTAAGTCTTGTGGTTGCAAGAAAGCAGAATGCAAGCCAGCTCCAAAAGCCGCTGCTAAAGCTCCTGCAAAGAAAGCTCCAGCTAAAGCTGCTGCAAAGCCAGCTGCTAAAACTGCAACAAAGGCTGCAAAGCCAGCTGCAAAGAAAGCACCTGCAAAAAAGAAATAATCAAAAAAACCCTAAATCATTAGGGTTTTTTCATGCTTGTTTTATGGTGCAATTTTATGCAATCAAAACTTGACTTTTATTAATCATTAATTTAAAATAAAAGCATGAGAGTGATAGCTGGGAAATATCGCGGAAAGAAGTTGAAAGAATTTGATTTGTCCACCACAAAGCCAACTCTTGATAGGGTTAAAGAGGCAATCTTCAACCATATTCAATTTGATGTGTTAGATGCTCGTGTGTTAGACCTTTTTTCTGGCACGGGTGCGTTTGGCATTGAAGCAATTTCACGCGGAGCACAGAGCGTGCAGATGGTTGAAAATAATGAGCAAGCCATTAAAATAATTAAAGATAATCTCAAAGGAGTGGAAGGCAAATTTTCCCTTAAAAAAATTAATGCAATTTCTTATTTGCAAAATTGCACTGAGCAGTTTAACATCATTCTCCTAGACCCTCCATATAAATCCTCTCTAGGCACTGATGCCATAAAAATCATTATAGAAAGAAATTTGCTAGCGGCTCACGGGATAATAATTTTTGAAACAAACAAAGAGCACGAATTTAATTTCACACATCCTGATTTTGAAATTCGCAAAAAGCAGTATGGCACAGTTGCCGTATATAAAATTACAAAATTAAATTAAGGAAAATTATATGGAAGTGCAGCGTTTTAAAAACAAATTGATAATAGATAATCCAAACGATTTTGATGTGGTTCAAACGCTAAATTGCGGGCAGATTTTTCGCTATGTGATTGACGGAAACACTGCAGTGGTGTTTTCTAAAGATAAATGTGCCAACATATCTTTTTCTCCTGCAAGAATTGAAATTTTATCAAATGATGTTGATTATTTCTATCATTTTTTTGATTTGGATAGGGACTATTCCAAAATAAAACGCACACTTGAAAAAGATGAATTTTTGCGCCCTGCAATTAAATATGGCTATGGAATAAGAATTTTGAATAACGACCTGTTTGAAATGATTGTTAGTTTCATCATCTCAGCCAATAACAATATAGGTAGAATAAAAAAATCGATAGAATATCTATGTCTGCATTTTGGCAGCGACATGGGCAATTATCACGCTTTTCCAACTCTTGCGCAGTTAAAAAAAGCGAGCGTAAAAGATTATCAGTCCGCTGGCTTGGGTTATAGGGCAGAGCAAATGGCAGAAACAATCTCGCGTTTGACCGAGAAAGAAATCAAAAGCATAAAATCTATGACCCCATCCGAGCAACGCAATTTTTTGATTTCTCTAAAAGGTGTTGGTGAGAAGGTGGCAAATTGCATCATGCTGTTTGGATTGGGGGTTAAGAGCGTGTTCCCTGTGGACACTTGGATAAATAAAGTTTATAACGCCCTCACAAACACGCAGCAAAAAAATCGCAAACTCATCACGGAGGAATTATCCGCTCGTTATGGAGAATTGTCCGGCTATGCTCAGCAATATTT
>CANRGF010000084.1 GCA_947630075.1 uncultured Clostridia bacterium | reverse complement strand
TTTTGACCGGTTGAACGCCAAATAGCACATCCATTTGGCGATAGACTTTTTCGTTTGGAGTGGCACCAACCACACTCGCCTTTGCGTGGTGTCTGCTTATCATGTTGGCACTAAATCCTGTGGAAGTGAACACAACGATTGCCTTTGTGCTCTGCAAAAAACTTGCGCTCACCGCACCATAAGAAATCACATCGGTTACATTGCTTTGCTTAGATAAATTCTCAACAAATTCTTTTTGATAGTCTATGTGCTTTTCTGTTTCCACACAAATAGTTGACATGGTTCTGACCGCTTCAACGGGATATTTGCCTGCGGCGGTTTCGCCCGAAAGCATCACTGCGCTTGTTCTATCATACACCGCATTTGCCACATCGCTCACCTCGGCGCGCGTTGGTCGATTGTTCGTAATCATTGTTTCAAGCATCTCAGTTGCCACAACAACTGGTTTGCCTAATTGATTTGCCTTTTTGATTATGGTCTTTTGAATTTCCGGCAATTTTTCAACCGAAAGTTCCACGCCCAAATCTCCGCGAGCCACCATCACCCCATCACTTGCCGAAATGATTGAATTCATGTTTTTGACCCCTCGTGCAGATTCAATTTTAGAGATGATTTTCATATCTCCACCATTTTTTTCAATGAAATCTCTTAGTGCGAACACATCGTCCACTTCATTTACGAACGAAGCGGCAATCAAGTCGGCATCGTTTTTAATGCCCCAAAGAATATCTGCCTTATCTTCATCATTTAGATAAGGCGTGGAGAATTTCACATTTGGCAAGAACAAACTTTTTCGGTTAGAGAGCACTCCCGAATTTAATGCCCTCGTTATCACATCTTTATTTTTAACATCAACCACTTTGAAAACTAGAAGACCATTAACTGCCAAGATTTTGTTGCCAACACTGATGTTTTTCACAATTTCCGGCTCGTTTAATGAAACAGCCTTTTCGTTGCCTTCAATATCTCGCCCGGTAAACACAAAAGTTTGGCCGCGCTTTATTTTCACTGAACCCGCCCTGAATGTTTTAACGCGAATTTCTGGACCGCGCGTGTCCAACATAATAGGAAGAGGTATATTCAACTCCTTCCTCAGTTTTTTCACATTCTTAACAATTTCATCCATATCCGGATGCTTGGCGTGCGAGAGATTAATTCTCACCACATTCATGCCATTCTGGCACATTTTTTTAAGCACTGAATAGTCCATGCAACTTGGACCAATGGTTGCCACAATTTTAGTTTTTTTCATTTTCCATCCCCTATTTGTTTTTTATATAATAAATTGCTTCTTTTATATTATATCAAATTAAATTTGAAAAAACTAATATTTTGTTTTTAAATTTATATTTATTTTATATTTTTTCATAATGTTTTTTAATTTTTCTTTTTTTATTGTGCTTGAAACAACTATATATTTCACATTTTTTAAAGGGATGGCATCTTTAACTTGCACCTCCCCTATTAAATTTGTGTAACGAACAGATTTAGATGCTGCAATTTTATTTTGCCATTTTAAGCTAAAGAAATCACTTTCAAGATTAGGAATTAAAATCGTTTTTTCAGTTTTAATTTTATCGTCTATAACAAACACAATTCCATTAGCATTTTTAATATATTTATAATAAGCATTTTCATTCGCATAAGAATAGCCAATGTCTTCAATTTTTGAATTTTTATTAAATTTTTTAAAAATTTCATTAATTATTTCATCTTTTTTTACATTTTTGAAAAAAATTTTTAAATTTATCGGATACTTTCTTGAAATTTTATCCAAATATTTGTAATAATCTTTTTTTGTTTTGTTTGGATTTTGCTTAAAAAAGTTTTGCCAAGTTATAGGTGTTTTTATAAATGTGTCAAGCTTTAAATAGTTTAAATATTCTCTATAATTTTTAAAAATTTTATTTAAATTAAATTGCAAAAACTCTTTGCAACTCACTTTAGGCACTTTATATTCATTTTGCTTTACATAATACGCCAAAGAAACATATTCATCGCCATTAAAAGTAACAAAGTCTTTTTTTATCCCGCTTTTTTGCCGACAAAGAATAGCTCCCGATTTTATGATATTTTCAAAAGATGAATATAATTTTTTGTTATCATTTTCACCTTTATTTACAACATAATAATAATTCATATATAAATTTTATCATTTTTTTGTGTTTTTTCAAACTTTTCTTATTAATTTTAAAAAACTAATTGAAAATTTTTTAGTTTATGATATAATTATATTGTATGGGGGTGAAATAGTTTCGACTATCAAATTATTTATCTATACGCATGCCGAGCGGCATCTCGTTAAACATGTGTTCGCTAGCACGAATTTAAATAAACGCTAAAAACGAAAATAAACTTGCTTACGCTGCCTAGTTGCGCGTGGCCGTCAGTTTAATGGTACCGATACATTAAAGTCTGGCGTCGATTATCGGTTAACGCTTTTGTGTGTTGCTCAGCGCACAGAAGTGTATAAATGAGATAGCCCAAGCAAAGTGTCAATGTTAGTTTGTTTGGACGAATAAAGTCATTGACTAAGCATGTAGTGTATGGTTGAATAGTTTGTTAGGACAGGGGTGCAACTCCCCTCACCTCCACCACCCTAAACTTAAACCGCATCATTTCATTATGGCATAGATTATTTAAATGAATTAAAACATTAAGGAGAAAGGATGAAAATTTTATTAAAAAATGCTAATTTGTTCACTCCCACAAAATTAGGTGTTAAAGATGTTTTAATAGAAAATGGAAAAGTAACAAAAATAAGCAAAACAAGCGATAAAGATTGTAAAATTGAAGATTGCCAAATGATTGATTGTAAAGGTAAAATTGTGTGCCCAATGTTTGTCGATGGGCACGAACATCTTTTGGGCAATTATTGGGATGAAGAAGGCTTAATTTCTGCTGGTGTGGGTGGTTTAGTATGCGTTTTGGCGGACGAAACTAATTCAAAATGCGTAGATAAAATAATTGAACTTACCAAACGAATAAAAAATGAATATAACATCGATGCATTTTGTTTGGCTGGCTCTAAAAATTATACTGACGACACTCAATATTTCATTTTAAACAATCAAAATGTTGTTGGCATTAAAACAGCTTTGTTTCAGCCTCAAAGACCCAAACCAAATTTAAGTTATGAAAAATTGAAGCGGGACACAGTTTCCACTTATGAAGCGGGAAAGAAAAGTAACAAAACCGTGCAAGTTCACATTCATTTGGACCACCCTTTTGCACGTGGTGAAAAAGTTTCACAACAAGAAATTGATTCCGGCAGGTTAGACAATTTGGGTTGGATAGACAAAATTGTTGAAGAAACTCATCTTCCATATTCCCTATTCAAATTAACGCATGCACAAAAATATTACAATCGCATTTTGGAATATGCTGCCAAAGGTTGTTATTTAGATTATACTGCTTTTACTGGTAATTTTGATGAAAAATTTACCCCATTGGTTGAAGCAGTGAAACAACACAAAATTGATTTGTCAAAAATTTCAATTTCTTCCGATTTGGGAATTGAATTTATGGAGCATGGCAATGCAGGCAAAGAAACTCCAATTGCTCTATTAAACACAATTAAACAATTAATAAAACAAGGGTTAAAATTTGAAGATATTTTGCCTTTTGTAACAATAAACCCAGGGCAATTATTAGCAAAAAATTGTGGCAAAATTTGCGAAGGGGAAGAGTGCAAAATTTTAATATTAAATAAATCTTTAGAAATTGACAAAATCATTATGGACTCCAAAATAATAAGTAAAAAAATAATATCAATTTAGACAACTTTTACTCCACCAAGATAAACAAACAAGCGGAATATAAAGAGGAAAGGCAAAAAAATAAGAGAAATAAGAGCAACAGAGAAAACAAAATATAAAGAGAAAACACAAAAAAA
>CANRGF010000083.1 GCA_947630075.1 uncultured Clostridia bacterium | reverse complement strand
AAGTCAAAAGTTGCGGTGTTTTCAGCTATATCTTCACAATCAACAAAACTTGTGATTTCGACAAGTTTGTTCATTTTTTACTTTGGATTGTGTCAAACTATGTCCCCTATTCCAAAATATCGTTCAAAAAATGTCAATAATCTTTTTATTATCCCAGACTTCTTTTTCTCCCTAGCGCCACCAAACCTTGTCATAGGCGGCATAAGCTTGTCTATATCTGTCCCTGTTGTTTTCATAACACCATCACGGAAAGAATATTTGACAAACTTTCTTGTTTCTTTTGGCTTAAGATTTTCTTGTTCAATAATTAGTGCAAGTTCTTTTTCTCTTTCTTTAGCAACAAATTCTCGCCATTCAATCATCACATCATCAACATCATTTATGCCAGCGATAAAGGTTTCAATCAAAGCTTTTTTGCTCCTAAGTTCCAAACTGGAATCTATCGCTCTGTTGATTGAAATTAAAATCTCCTTATCTTCACAATGGCTATCATGATATTTTTTGACCAAAAGCAGAATGTAATCGATATTGATTTCAATTTGCTTAATTAATTCAACTTCAAAAACAATATCTTCAGTAATGTCTTCTTTAGGCGGATCATCGCGGCGCTTTTTCCATTCCAAGTAAAGATCGTTATATCTGCTCAAATAGTCTTGCATTTCTCCTTCACTTAAAATTTCGTTGCCGGAGAATTCGTCGAACGATGACAACAAATTTCTCATACGCAAAATTGCCCCAAATAATCCTATAAAATCTTTTTGTGCCTTTTCACCAACAATTTGTGGTTCGCTTAATGGATATTTGTTTTGAAGATCTGCAATCAGGTCAACATAGCCAACTTTGTAAATTCCTTTTTCGTCTTTATAGCCGTTATAATAGTCTTTATAACCCTTCAGCAAACAAATTCCGCCCGCTTCTTTATCCCCAAATAAAGCAATAGCGTCATCGGCACGTTTTTGAAGATTTCTAAAACAAACAATATTTCCAAATGTTTTAATGGAATTTAAAATTCTGTTCGTTCTTGAAAACGCTTGCAAAAGACCATGCTGTTTAAGGTTTTTATCCACCCATAAAGTGTTCAATGTGGTCGCGTCAAAGCCCGTAAGGAACATATTAACAACAATCAAAAGGTCAATTTCTTTATTCTTCATGCGAAGCGAAATATCTTTGTAATAATTCTGAAATTTTTCACTTGATGTATCATAAGTTGTCCCAAAAGTTGCGTTATAATCTTTAATTGCACCTTCCAAGAAATCTCTGGATGATTTGTCAAGATTTGAAGTGTCTTCACTGTTTTCTTCGTCGAGCAAACTGTCATCCAATTCTTCATTGGCGGCATAGCTATAGATCATGGCAATTTTAATCTTTTTTACTGGATTTTCCGCCATTTGCTTTTTGAATTCATTATAATAAAGTTTTGCAGCCTTCACAGAAGAAACACACAAAATGGAATTAAAGCCACTCAGCCTTAATTTTTGTTTTACTTCTTCCACCATGTTTTTATCTTTAGCTGTGGCAACTTCAGAAATGTTGATTAAACTGTTATAAGCATAGCTCTTTTCATTTCTATAAGTCTTTTGGTTGAAGTGTGTCAAGATGTAATCTGTAACCAAACTTATTCTTTTTGGGGCTAAAAATGCATTTTCTCTATCAATGTCGGCAACTTGTTTGTCATCAATGTCAGGCTCCGCTTCCATGGTCTTTATATAGTCAACACGGAACGGCAAAACATTTCGGTCATTTATGGCATCAACAATTGTGTATGTATGAAGTTTGTCGCCAAAGGCTTGTTCCGTTGTCTGCAAATTATAATTTTTCCCATTTCCAGCATTAACTGCAAAAATTGGGGTCCCTGTGAATCCAAATAGGTGATATTTTTTAAACGATTTGGTTATTGCAACATGCATATCGCCAAATTGTGATCTATGGCATTCGTCAAAAACAATAACAACTCGTGCTTTGTAAATTGGGTGATCTTTGTATTTTTTAATAAAAGTGTCAAGTTTTTGAATTGTTGTGATAATAATTCTTGCATTTGGATCTTCAAGCTGTCTTTTCAAAACAGCGGTTGACGTGTTACTGTTTGCCGCACCTTTCTGAAAGCGGTCATATTCCTTCATTGTCTGATAGTCCAAATCTTTTCTGTCAACCACAAACAAAACTTTGTCAATGCAAGGAAGTTTTGTTGCAAGTTGTGCAGTCTTAAAGGAAGTCAGGGTTTTTCCGCTTCCCGTTGTATGCCAAATATAGCCGCCAGCTTTTATTGTACCATAGGTTTTATAGTTGTTGCTTATTTCAATTCGATTAAGAATTCTCTCGGTTGCAACAATTTGATAAGGCCTCATAACAAGCAGCATTTTTTCGGAAGTGAAAACGCAATATTTTGTCAAAATGTTCAAAAGTGTATGCTTACTGAAAAATGTTTTTGTAAAATCAACAAGGTCAGGGATTATTTTGTTATTCCCGTCTGCCCAAAATGATGTAAATTCAAAACTGTTGCTTGTTTTTTCTTTCTGTGTTTTGTTCGAGTTTGCGTCTTTAATATGATTAAATCTCGTGCTGTTGGAATAATATTTTGTGTTTGTTCCATTTGAAATAACAAAAATTTGCACATATTCATAAAGTCCAGATTGTGCCCAAAAACTTTCTCTTTGATATCTGTCAATTTGATTAAACGCTTCTCTTATTGGCACGCCACGACGTTTAAGTTCGATATGAACCATAGGAAATCCATTTACCAGAATTGTCACATCATATCTATTGTCATGCAACCCGTCATTGTTCACATATTGATTTATTACTTGGAGTTTGTTTTCATGAATATTGTTTTTATCAATGAGTGTTATGTTTTTTGTGAGACCATTGTCAAGTTTGAAATTTAAACGGCTTTCTTCTTGAATTTTTCTAGTTTTTTCAACAATGCCTTCGTTTTGATTGGCAAGCTGTTCAGTGAAAAATCTTGTCCACTCGGCATCGGTGAATTTCAATTTGTTTAACTCTTCAAGTTTTGCACGCAAATTGCTCACAAGGTCGTTTTCGCTGCGAATTGTCAAATATTCGTAGCCTTGTTCGGTCAGCAATTTGATAAATTCTTTTTCAAGCTCTGCTTCCGTTTGATAGGCGTCAGACCTTTTTGGCACAGGTTTATATTCCGTGACAACTGTGCTTTCTCCTGACTCTGAAACAATATTATAAAAACTCATATAAATCTCCTATTTAATCTTGTTTTTGTAAGATTTGATGTTGCAGAAATTGCAATATTTGACCATTCATTTAAAAGCTTCTCTTTGTTGGCCAAAACCCAGTCAACCGCCATTTTTTCATTTTTTCTTGGCAAATTTCCGGCCAATATTTTACCTGTTGCTATCTCAATAGAAATATTAAACTCCGCATATTCGGCATGCACATGGGGTAGAGCATGGTTAGTTTCTTTTGTCCTTATTTCAAACTTTATACCATTACAATTTCCAACGTATCCTCTGATATCATATATTTCAAATACTTGATAAAGAAAATCTCTTATTTCTTTCGGATATTTCATCAAATCTCCTTTGCTTTAAAATTTAAAAGTTTGTTTCGATAATATTCATATTGTTTTTGCACCGCTTCAATCTCTGCTGGCAATCCTTTTGACAAATCATTCACAAGCATATCAAACTTGTCCAAAATTTCAACAATTTCTTTTTGTTTTTCAAGTGATGGTAGTTGAAGTTGAATTTTATTAAGCATATTCTGGGTTAGGCTTGGAACCCCGCCTGATGTATTATATTGTTCTAAGTGTTCTTTTTGGAGTAAATAGTAAAGATATTTTGTATTGACAAGTTCATTATTTACTCTTGTGTAAAAAATCGTATCTACATTCCAAAACGGTTTTTCTACATAATACAGTTTTTCGAGAGAGCCTTTTCGTGGGATTAAAACGCTGGCTTTGTCATAGCTAAATTTATTAGTATATGTCATTATACCACTGGTGCCAT
>CANRGF010000082.1 GCA_947630075.1 uncultured Clostridia bacterium | reverse complement strand
TCATGATTGTTCCAATTCTTGCCAAAAAGCACATCGTCATTGAAATGTGCAAAGTCAGGGGCAAAAGAGCCAAGTTGTTTCCTTCCTGCGTCTTGTGTTATCTTTTTCATATTCACTCCTTTTTCAAAATTTCAAGTCCAAAATTTCTTATTTTTTCAAGTTCTTCAAATGTCAGCGTTCCATTTACAAACAATTTATTATATTCTTCATTGATATCGCTATCAAAAAACAACAAATCATCAGTTGAAATAGTTATATTCAATCCATTGTCCACCATTCTCCTAATCGGGTGATTCTTTATGTTCTTGGCATATCCCAAACAAACATTACTTGATGGACAAACATTAAAAACAATATTTCTGTCTTTGGCAAGTTGCATAACCTCTTTATCTTTAATAATCGAAATGCCATGTTGAATATGTTTTGGATTAAAATCTAAAATACATTGTTTTATATAATCTGGCCCGAGCATTTCTCCTGCGTGGACCTTTGTTATCATGTTCAAATCGTTTGCAATTTTATAAAATTCGACAAAAGTTGAATTTTGCTTTATATTTTCAGTTGATGCCAAATCTATTCCGCTGAAAAATTTTGTTTGCAAAAGGTCAAGAAATAATTGTCTGTGTTCTTCAACAAAACTATCTCGGCTGATAGACAAATCCCATAATATTTTTAAATTATCATATTGAAATAGTTGCAAAAAAGATATAAAGGTCTGCACATCACCATAAAAAGTCCTTAAACAAATTTTATAGTCAATGGAAGGACAAACAATTTTCACTCCCGTTTCAATACAATTTAAAAAATTTCCTTCAAGCAGAAGTTTTAGTGTGCTTATTTCATTTTCCAAAGGTGTAAGGTATTTGCGGCTGAAATCTATAAGGCTTGCAATTCCGTTCATTTTGTAGTTGTCGGGCAAGTTTACACCATTTTGTTTTAAAAATTGAAATCTGCACGAAGATAGCGCGTGATTGTGAATGTCCGTCTTTGGCTGCCTTTTGATATATTCTAAATAACTATACGCTTCTGTTTTTAACATCTCAAATCTCCTATGTTTATATGATAGCATACTCGTAATGAATTTGTATCAAAATTTTGCAAACTTTTCTTTTATCGTTAATAAAAAAGTGAGAAGTTCTCCACATCAGCCTTTGTTCGTTTTAGGTAGTTTTAGATGGCTTATCTGGTGAATTTTTACTCAAGTCAACCATTGTAAAAACGCCACGCGCCCATAAAATGCAGGCATGTGGCGTTTTTTTATTTTATCATATTTTTGTAAAATTTTGTAAAATATATTTATTTTCGGCATTAAAGACAGGAAAAACTGCCGATTACGGCAAACAATTTTCGCAAGAAAGCACGTTGTCATCTAGGATGCAAATTTTGGTGCGAAATTTCCGAGTTGCGCTAAATTTTCGAGTTGTTTTCTTCCTGCGTCTTGTGTTATCTTTTTCATATTTTTCTCCTTTTTAAAATGTGAAATTTGCCCCAACTTTCATTTCCTTATGATAAGATGTAGGATTTTTGTTTCAATGTTATATCATTTTGTCGAATTATAAAATTCTTGCCACGGACTGTTGTTGATGCACACCTTTGGGGTCAAAGAAAGTTTGTCGGAAAAAGCTTGGATTGCTTTGAAAACTTTTTTCGTAAAATAATAATTATTTAGTTCTTCCAGATTCAACTTTTCATCGCACACAAAATTTATTTCAAAATTGCCAATTTCAATTTCAAACTGAATGTCGTTGATGTATTGGCATTGCCTCATACCTTCCACGTGTTTTCCAGCATCGCTAACTCTGGACTTTTTTAAATCAATTTTATCCGCCAAAATCAGTACAAGTTGAATTATGTTGTCTGTATCAAAACCTTCACTATGATTTTTGATGGCTTCCAACACCAAATTTTTGTTTGCAAGTTTGATGTTGTTTTCATCAAAATATTTCTTTGCAAACTCAAAGCTTCTTTGCGCATGATTTTCCTTCCATTGCAAAGCACCCGTGTCATGCAAAAGCGCTGCAATTTTTGCCTCACAAATGAATTCGTCATCAAATTTCAATGACTTTAAAATTTTTTCACAATAGGTTGCAACATTTAAAACATGATTGAAATCATGATGAGCATGACCACCATGTGTAACTTCATATTCGTGTATTTTTTCATAACGCTCAACAATAGATTTGTCATTTGCTATTTTTTCAAAATAATTTATCATGCTTTTCTCTCTCTTTTGTTTGCTAAACTCATTATAGCATGAAAATCCAAAACAAATAAACGTTTTACTCATTTTGTTCTTGCGTTTCTTCACAAAAATGGTCTTATCTAAATTTGGATCAAAAAGTCACGCGTTTTTTTGCTTATCATTTTGAACAGCCATAGCAATCTGCTGCACACTCTTTTCAATGCCAATTGAGCTGTCAATAGATAGGTTGTAATTTTTGGCGTCTCCCCATTCTTGACCTGTGATGTTTTCATAAAATTTTGCACGGCGCTTGTCTGCCTTTTCCATGTTCGCTTTTGCCAAATCATCATTGTCGCCATAGTTTGCCATAATTCTTTTTTGTCTAAATTCATTTGGCGCGTAAATGAAAACTTTGAAAGGGTTAAAATCTTTCAAAACATAGTCCGCAGCACGCCCAACAATGACGCACGAGCCTTTTTCTGCAATTTCTTTAAGCACATTCTCTTGTGCTTTGATTGCTGTTTGATTTGCCTCTGTTGAAAGATACAAATCATACAAAATAGAATTCTTTTCTTCAATTTTTTCAATATATTCTTGTGCAAGTCCGCTTTCTTGTGCCGCTAAGACCGTGAGTTCTTTGTCATAAAATGGCACGCCAAGTTTCTTTGCAAGTTTTTGTCCAATTTCTCGTCCGCCGGCACCGTGTTGTCGTGAAATTGTTATAATAACGCCTTTATGCGAAGGCAAAATTGAAATGTTGCTTTCTTTTCTTGGCGCCTCTTGTTTTGCCATTTGTTTGAATAGAAGTGTCAAAAGCACGCCTGCAACAATGCTCGTCAAAAAATCACTGATTGGTGCTGCCCAATAGAAAGGATAGATTGTTTTTGTTATCATTGGAAGCAAAATTGTGAGTGGCACAAGAAAAATCAGGTCGCGCAGCATGGCAATAAGTGTTGATTTTATTGGGCAGCCAATGGCTTGAAACAAAATTGACACAACTTTTGTAAGGCAAGTGAGCAAAATAAAGCCAAGATAAATGCGGAAAATAAGCATTCCAAATTCTGGAACTTGTGAATATCCGAAAATGGCCAAAATGTATTGCGGACAGGCTTCAAAAAGAATGGTTGCAACAACACCAACAATAAGTGTTGTAAGCATAATATACTTAAAGGCCTGTTTTACTCTGTCATATTTCTTTGCACCATAGTTATATCCAAGAATCGGCTGTCCGCCTGAAGCGATTCCTACTGCAATGCTGACAACAATACCAAATACTTTGAAAGCGATGGTGAGTAATCCAATCGCGGCAGTATCACCGGGAAGATAAATATTCAAAATGTTGTTTGTGACGATTGAGATGATGACAATTGAAATTTGTGTGAGAAAACTTGATATGCCAAGTTTTAGACTTAGCCACAAGAGTTTAAAGTCTGGAATAAAACTTTTTAATGTGAGTTTGAAATTTTTTGATTTGAAAAAATACACCGCGCTTAAAACGAATGTCACAAGTTGACCGATAAATGTTGCAAGCGCAGCACCATTCATGCCCATTTTGAAAGCATAGATGAAGAGTGGGTCAAGGGCAATGTTTGTGATTGCGCCCAGCGCCATTGAAAGCATGGCATATTTTGGGCTTCCGTCTGCACGAATAATTGGATTTAACACGCACGCAAGTAAAAATAATGGAAAGCCAATTATGATCCAAGTTGAATATTCAATTGAATATTTCAAAACTGACGGTTCTTTTGCACCAAAGCCGACCAAGATACCGTTTCTAAAAATAAAACTAATTGCCACCAAAACAGCACTCACAATCAGTCCAATTGTAATGCCTGTGCCAATTGTTTTGTGGGTATCTTTTGTTTGATTTCGCCCTTGATTTATGCTTATGCAGGCCGCACTTCCGTCACCAATAAAAGGCCGAGCGCAAGCGCAATAACTGTCAGCGGATAGTCAATGCCAGTGGCAGTGTTACCAATTT
>CANRGF010000081.1 GCA_947630075.1 uncultured Clostridia bacterium | reverse complement strand
TGCTGATTACAAGTCAGCTGCTCTACCGTTGAGCCACACTAGCATTATTAAGTTTTATGCAACTGACGAAGTAACCATCACTGCGAATGTTTGAGCTAGTGGTCAAGTGAGATTACAATTTTTGTGATGCTTACTTTTAGCTGCTCTACACTAGCAAAATTCTGGTGGGAAGAAGTGGATTCGAACCACTGAAGACGAAGTCGACGGATTTACAGTCCGTTGCATTTGGCCGCTCTGCAATCTTCCCATATTTTCGGGGTCCCCACAAGAACTAGCTTCGTAGTGGGGTTAGAGGAGCAACTGCCCGCTAGAACACTTCAGCAATTAAAACTTTAATTGCGACGAGGTGCCTCGAACCGGAATCGAACCATCGCCTTCCAAGAGATTTACCTTGTATTGCTTGTTCATTCCGCCTCTCGGCTGGTGCCTCGAACCGGAATCGAACCAGTGACACAAGGATTTTCAGTCCTTTGCTCTACCGACTGAGCTATCGAGGCAAAATAAAATGGCGACCTGTACGAGACTTGAACTCGTGACCTCCGCCGTGACAGGGCGGCGCTCTAACCAACTGAGCTAACAGGCCATATTCATTTTAGGGTTAGCCTTTGCGGCTGGTGGGCCTTCACGGACTTGAACCGCGGACCGACCGGTTATGAGCCGGTTGCTCTAACCAACTGAGCTAAAGGCCCCTATAATGGTCGGGGTGAAGGGACTCGAACCCCCGGCCCCATGATCCCAAATCACGTGCGCTACCAACTGCGCTACACCCCGACAATACCTTTGAATTTTACTATAAAAAGAATTAAATGTCAATAATTTTTAGCAAATTTCTAAAAAATTTTTATTTATTTTAATGGTTAATGTAAAGTTCAATAAGCATTATATGCTAAAAAAGCGTTTTTTGCTTAGTTTAGCCATGTTGGGATGATTTCAAAAGTTTGACCATTTAGATATTTTAAAGGGTTTTTATTTCCAAAATTAAATGCCAAATAATTTGCTGTTAAGTGCAGAATTTTATCATCACTTTTCCCGTATTTCCCATCCCCCACTATTGGGTAGCCATAATAGGCAATATGTGCTCGGATTTGGTGAGTTTTGCCTGTGATAAGAGTGGCTTCTAAAAGCGTTTGTTCACCACGATATTCAACCACTTCAAATTCTGTTATAACAGGCTCATAGCCGCTTGTTTTAACCTCGCTTATCCAAACTTTTGCTAGATTTGGCACTTTTTTTAGATAAACTGTTCGCTTGATTTTTTCTATGTCCACCCTACCTTCAACCAACAGGGCGTATTTTTTTGTTATTTCTTTTCTATTTTTAAAAGCAGAATTCAAAGCCTTTTCTGTGGCATCATTTAGGGCGAAAACTGTTAATCCTTCTGTGTTTCTATCTAGCCTATGGACAGCGCAAACTGTTGGATAGTTTTGTTTTAACACAGATAATAAATCACGCTCAATTTCGCTCACAACTTCAATTCCTGCGCGCTTGTTTACTATTAAAATATTGTCGTCTGCATAAACCAAAGTGTACCATTCCTTGCTCTCTTTTGGCTGATAGTAAACAGTGATTATGTCGCCCTCTTTCACTAATACATTTTCTCTAACGCGTGCGTGATTTATTTTCACATCTTTATTATCTAATAATTTCTTGATATCAAAACGCGAAAGAAACGGCAATCTATCTATAATTGCTTTTGTTAGGTTTATTTCTTTTCCAATTTTAAATTCTAATTTTTGCATAGTTTTAAGTTTACGCTTTTGAATATAAATCATGCATATATTTTGCACCAATTTCTTGTGTATCCAATGCTTCGCTAATCACCCAAGGCTCAATTTTCATATCTTTCAGCACAGAAATAAAATCGTCTAAATTAGGCATTCCCGCCCTGCCGTTAGGCATATTCTCGCCATGTTTTAGGTGCTTAATCTCACCTTTATCACCATAATTTATTGTGTAAGCGTGAAAGTGTATATATTCAAATTTTTCGGGAATGGCTTTTTTAATTTTTGACAGTTTCTCTTTTAAAATTTCCTTTGAAGTGATGCTCCCGATTTCACGGGCATGAAGGTGTGCTATATCAATGCACGGATAGCAAAATTTACAACGCAAACAAATATCAATAATTTCGTCAAGGCTACCTAAGTTTGCAGTTTTGCCCCCTATCTCTGGATACAGGCGGACTTTCCCCATATCTATTTCACTTGTGAGTTGATTTATCGCATCAACGAGTTGATTAATTGCCCGCGCTCTCCCCTTTTCACTATTTTCGTGCCCACCGCCCGGATGAAAGATTATGCGGTTTATGTTTAGGGATTTTGCAAGAGCAATTCCCTCTTTCATGTTTTCTTTGCTTCTCGCCACAACGGCTGAATTTAGGCTGCCAAGATTTATATAATAAGGTGCATGAATGCTAAAACTAAATCCTTCGTTCATCATTTTTTTTATTATCTCTTGCCTATCTTCACTAATTTTAAAGCCGTATGTACATTGAATTTCAAACCCATTTAGTCCCATAGCTTTTAGCCAGGGAAACATATTTTCAAACTTGCCTTTATAGTTTGTTGGCACTCCCGCCACTCCAAAAACCATAAATTTCTCCTTTTGTTTTTCACTAAAATTTTTTTAGACATTGAAAATTTTTAACTTTTTTAACGATTTTTGAAAATTTTAGCCTCGTTTTTATGTTAAACAAAATTTTTGAAAAATCTTTCGCGTATTAGCATATATTTAGCGTCTGCTATCTTATAGCTGTTTTCTATACCTCTTTCAAACAATCTGTTGAAATAATTCACCGCTTTATTATCATTTATGATTGCTGCATTTTGAAGGCTATTTTGAATATGCTGCCTATCCATAATGAAAGAGCCAAAAATGACATAGTCGTTATCAATCGTTAAGGCATTAAATCTGATAAATCCATCGTAAAGATAAACTTCTGCACCCATTAGTGCCAATTCTTTTGCGTAAGCACGCGATGCGTAGAATTTATCATAATTAGTGGTTTTTAAAGGCACCATTAATTTCACACTTATGTTTGAATTGATTGCAAACCTCAAAAGCGACATTATGCTTTCAGTTGGAATGAACTCACTAAATTGGAGTTGAATAGAACTTTTAGCCATACAGATTGCCTTGATGAGCAATAGTTCAAAATTATTGTTGATTTCGTTAGACACATATTGCAAATTGCACTTTCCAGAATAATTTTCACGCTTTGGAGCATTGTAATCAATAAACTTTCCACAAGCAAAGATTAAATCTTGATGAACTGCCACGTCCACATCTTGCACAATATCACCTTTAAGCCTTATGTGGGTGGATAGCAAATCATGCTTTCCTTCAAGCTCGCGATTTTTAAATGAAAAGTTGCCAAGATAGCAAATTTTACCATCTATTGAAATGCAATTTCTAAGATTGGAATATTCATTTCCAAGAGTGTTGTGCTTGCTAAATCTAAACACTTTCACTCCACCAACTCTCAAATGTTTTACAAATTTGGGGCTCACAAACTTATCAAAAACAAGTTTAACAAGCACACCATCTTCCACCTTTTTAATCAATAAATCTTTAATGCTTTCAAAGTCTTTAACATTAACGCTGACCAACTCCATCATTATATATTTTGACGCATTAGAAATGTCTTTTTTCAAAGCTTCTTTGCATTTTGAATAGTCATCAAAAATTTCATAATTATTATTAGATGTGAAATTTGCTTTGAAAGCCATTTTGTTGAAAGTATAAAATTCGCCGGCTTCTTCATCAACATTATATAATTTATCCTTAATTAAATTTATGTAAACTTTATCTTCTCTTTGCTTAACCAAAAGTGTTTTTCTCTTATAGTAATAAAACAGCCTAAATACTGCATAAACTACCCCTCCCAGTATAGGAACAAACAAAAACACTATGCACCATATAATCATATAACGAGGCTTATCGCGCTCCAAAATAATCATAATGGTTAGCATAACCACATAAGAAATCAAAAGAATTAAACCGCAAAAAATTTTAACACCTAACATCTTGAAGATTTTATCAAAATCTAATTGAAAAATCAAGAAAATTTTAATCACAACTAACAAAAAATAAAAATTTTTTAAAACTTCTTGCGAAATAAAGAAAATTGTGTTATTATACCAATATGCTACTGTGGCTCAGTCGGTAGAGCAGCTGATTCGTAATCAGCAGGTCGGCGGTTCGAGCCCGCCCAGTAGCTCCAT
>CANRGF010000080.1 GCA_947630075.1 uncultured Clostridia bacterium | reverse complement strand
ACTTGCAAAAACATTTCAAGTGTGGTATATTATCCAATAGGAATGGCGTGTGCAATCACCGCACACATTATCAATAAAATTGTTGATTAGGAGGGTTTATGACAGATTTAACTGCTGAAAATTTTGAAGAAACAATCAATTCAAAAGAGTTAGTTGTGGTAGATTTCTTTGCCACATGGTGCATGCCTTGTAGAATGCTGCGCCCAATTTTAGAAAAGGTTGAAAAGGGTCTAAGCAATGTCAAATTTTATAGCGTTGACATAGACCAAAATGAAGAAATTGCCAAAAGTTATCACGTATTTAGTGTGCCAACCGTTATTTGCTTTAAAGATGGCAAACAGATAGATAGCATGGTAGGGTTGAGTTCGTATGACGAAATCTTAGAATTTATCACCCGCTGCGGAGCATAATCCGTTGCGGGATTTTTTATTTTTGGTCTTGACAAATCGAAATTTGGTGGTAGAATATTTGCACTGAGGTGAAATATGTCGCTTTTAAATAAAATTGAGCAATTTTTAGCCGATTATGATAGGATAAATCCACCTGAAAAGCAGGCAAAGAAAGAGAAATTAAAGCAAGAAATTGGCGAAGTTTTGGCAGATTTATCTTGTGAAGCTGACCCCGTTTTTAAAGAGTTTTCTAGCAATCCTTTATCCCAGAAATCAAGAGAAGAATTAAATCTTGATGTGCAGGATTTGTCAAACAAAGTGCTCGATAATTACAAATTAGAAAGGCAAGTTAATTTGCTCACCGGGCGTTTATCAAACTATATCCTATATAAGTCCATTTGCGATTTGGAAAACGCCATAAGAAATGAGAATGTGAAATTGGAGGACACACCTTCATACGAATTTCTTCTTTTTGATTTAGTAAACGATGTGTTTGAAATTCAAACTCAAATAGACATCTCCACAAAAGAATTAATTGCCACTTGTTACTTCTTAGCGTTAAAAGACTATATCGTAAGTGTTGCTATACCAATGTTTCAGCACGTGGCGAAGAGTAAACCTAAAACTCACATTTTCGCTCGTCCAGACCCGATGCTAAATGTGTTTGAGCGTGAGAAAGAATTCCTATTGGGCAATGACATTATTTCCCAATTATATAAAAATTTTATTTTAGATTATAAGCAAAGTTTAAGGCAATCCAAGTGTAAAAGAGTTGGCAGTTAATTGCCAATTTTTTTAAAAAATTTAAAAAAACTCACTAAAAATTCATATTTTTTGATGATTTTTGCTTAAAATTTTGCAAAAATTAAAAAATTTTTATCAAAATTTCCTAATTTTTCTTTGTTTTTAAATAATTAATATTGACAATTTTTGCTCCCCGTGTTATAATAAAAGTGGAGAGTAAAGTTATGGAAAAGATTTATTTAGACAATGCTTCAACAACTATGATTGGTGCTGAGCCATTAAACGCAATGATTTCCGTTCTAAACAATGTGCACGGCAACCCATCATCCATCCATTCATTTGGCAGAGAGGCAAGCGAGTTGGTGGATAATAGCAGAGATTTAATTGCTAAAACTATGAACGCAAAATCAAACGAAATTTATTTCACTTCTAGTGGCAGTGAGGCAAACACAATGGCAATCGTCGGCATCGCCACTGCCAACCGCAATCGTGGCAATCACATCATCACAAGCAAGATTGAGCATCCGTCCGTTTTAAACGCTTGCAAATATCTTGAAAAGAATGGTTATGAAGTAACATATCTTGATGTCGATAAAAATGGTTTCATCCGTTTTGCAGATTTCATTGCAAGCATCAAGCCGTCCACAATTTTGGTTTCAATCATGGCAGCCAATAATGAGCTTGGCACAATTCAAAATCTTAAAGCCATTGCTGCCACAGCACATGAAAAGAATGTTTTGTTCCACACAGATGCTGTTCAGCTTTATGGCAACATGAGCATAGATGTGGAAGATATCGGCATTGACGCAATGACAATTTCAGCCCACAAGATTTATGGTCCAAAAGGTGTTGGTTGCTTATATGTCAGCAACAATGTTAAAATTGACCCAATCATCTTCGGTGGCAATCAAGAGAGAAATAAGCGTGGGGGCACGCTAAACACGGCTGGCATAGTTGGTTTTGCAAAAGCTTGCGAAGTGGCTTATAGAGATTTGCGCACAAATAACCACAAATTGCGTGAACTTGGCAACTATTTCACCAAGAAATTGTCAGAGGCAGTGGAAAATATTGTGATAAATGCAGACATTAAGCAAAAGCTTCCACACATCGTTTCAGTGGTGTTCACAGGTGTTGATGGCGAGAGTTTGCTCACAAAGTTAGATTTGAATGGCGTTGCAGTTTCCACAGGCAGTGCTTGCACAAGCAATAGCCTTGAAATATCTCATGTGATTTCAGCAATCGGGTTAAATAATAACGATGCAAAGAGCACAATTCGATTTAGCCTTGGCAAAAATAATTCTTTTGAAGAATTAGATAGTGCAATCAACATAATCAAGCGTTCAGTTGAAGAACTTAGAGCATATTCTTCCACATACGGCACAAAAACACGCAAAAGAAAGGGGGATAAATAGATATGTATAGCGACATAGTTTTAAAAGTTTTCAACAACCCTAAAAATGCGGGCAGAATTAGCAAGCCAGACGGCATTGCAGATTATTATAATGAAGATGAAACTGCACATGTTGAATTTTCTCTTCGCATTGAAGATGGCATAATTAAAAATTGCAAGTTCCGTGCACAGGCAAACCCATATATTGTGGCGGTTTGCTCCACGATCACAGAATTGGTGGTTAATAAGGCCGTTAAAGATGTTTTCTTAGACCCTTACACAATCAAAAAATCACTTGGTGATGAAAGTCCGTATAACATTCAATTTTGCATAAATTGCCTAAAATTTGCCTTAGATGACTATATTGATAAGCAGGAATAAGGAGAGCATTGCTCTCTTTTTCCATTTTTTTCTAATAATAAAATCTCCACATAAAACGCCAATTTTCGCAAAAACTAATTGCGGAGGGCTTATGAAAGAGTTGTTGATAGGCATGGGCATAGGTTTCGTGGTTGGTGCAATCACTTGCAAAACAAACAAACCTATTGCAGACACCGTTGAAAAAGGTGTTGAAAAGGGCAAAGAAATCATCGAAGATATTAAAGATGAAATCGATAGCCAAAACAAAAAAAGTAAAAAACAAAATAAGAACGCATAATGCGTTTTTATTTTTTGCTTTAATTTTGATTGCAAATTAAATGTGAATATGTTAAAATAAAGACATGAGGACAATGGGAATTGACTTTGGTTTGAAAAGGATTGGCGTGGCACTCAGTGATGAAACAAAGTTTTTGGCATCACCTTTTGCGGTCTATCATAGAAAAGATTTGCAAGCCGACCTTCAATTCTTTACCTCGCTCGTTAAAGAAAAAAAAGTTGACGAAGTTGTGTGTGGGCTTCCTTTAAATCCAAAGGGTGAAGAGGGTGAGATTGCCGCAGACACTCGCAAATTTATGTTCCTAGTTCAAAATGAAACGGGCATTAAAGTTGTTTTTGAAGACGAGCGAATGTCCAGCGTGCTTGCCGAAGAATATTTGTCAGTGCACGAAAAAGATTGGCGCAAACGCAAAGAAAAACTTGATAGCGTTGCCGCTTCAATCATCTTGCAAGATTATTTAGATGCAAATAGGAGGAAATAATGAGAGATTTAAAAGAAGAAATAGATAGAAAAATCAAAAAAACTTCAAATAAGGATGCTATTAATCAAATTTTAGATGAGCAAAATAGCGAGAATGTTGTTCTTTTTGATGCGGACAATCGCCCAATAGAATTTGAGCAAATTGCACTAATTCCGCTAAAAAATGTATCAGGTGCAGATGACCTTTATGCAATTCTAATTCCTATCACAAAAATGCAAGGAGTGAATGAAGGCGAAGGTGTGGTTTTGAAAATCTTAGAGCAAGCGCACGATGTTGAAGTGGTGAATAACTCGTCAATAATTGACAAAGTGCTTGAAGTTTATGAGAAGTTGATAAGTGAAGGTGAAGAGGGCGAATAAGCCCCTTTTTCTTTATATAAACAAAAAACTTTTAAAAATCTATTGACATAAACATTTAAATTTGATAAAATTAATTAGTTAAATAAAAATAGCACCTAACTTGATTGCTTTGTCTGTTCTGCAATCCGGGGTCTTCACAAGAACTATGTTCGCAGTGGGGTAAAAACTCGGGGTCCCCATGAGAACTGGTTTCGAAATGGGG
>CANRGF010000079.1 GCA_947630075.1 uncultured Clostridia bacterium | reverse complement strand
GCCGGGGGTACCCAAAGTCAGTGGGCTAACCCGCAAGGGAGGCAGCTGCCTAAGGTAAAACTGGTGACTGGGGTAAAGTCGTAACAAGGTAGCCGTATCAGAAGGTGCGGCTGGATCACCTCCTTTTAAAGAGCAATCTTTAAAGTCGACTGGATTTAGTAATAAATCTTGAATTAGTGTATAGAGTGAAAGAAACACTCTTAAATAAAACTGAAAAAACTTAGTGCTTATTGGATATAATATAAAACGCAGTTTCTGACCCAAACTGCGTTTTTTTTTATTTTCAAATCTTGACAAATTCATTTTTGATGATATAATATAATTAGGAGCGGTTATGAAGCTATATTATAATTTAATTGAAGTTTTATGCAGAAAATCTAAAGAGTTTGCAAAGTTCTACACTCAGTTTGAAACCCTTGTGCCTGCAAAAATTATTGAGCACGCTGGCGCAAATAATGAATATTATTATAAATCAAACAATCTTGAATTTAGGTCGCAATATGGGGAAGATGACCGTTTTTGCATGATGGCAACAGATAGAAGCAGAGATGCCGTTTATATGCTTGAAATCAATGCGGATTATGTTGACCCATATAATATCATCGAGAAAGATTATGGGCGCGACATTGCCGGCTTTGTGAAAAACGAAGAAGGTGTGCAAACCATTTATAAAATAAGAAAAACGTATATAAGTAGGGATGATAAAACTATGGATAGAGTGGCACTTGTGGCAACAAAAGAGGTTCTAGATTATGCAAATCATGTTAAAGCACCGAAAAATCTTGGTGAGCTCACTCACTTAGATGTGGCAAGAGCAAAAATTGGGCTAATCTAAGCCCTTTTTTTATAGGTTTTTGCTCATATCGTTTTTTAATTTATGCAAAATTTTCTTTTCCAAGCGCGAGATATAGCTTTGGCTTATGTTCATGCTGTCTGCCACTTCTTTTTGGGTGAGTTCATCATAGCCATTTAGCCCATATCTCATGCAGACGATTGTTTTTTCTCGCTCATTTAGCTTTTCAATAGATTGCAAAAGATAATTTTTTTGGTCCTTCAATTCAATTTCATCGTATGCCATTTTATCATCGGGAATCACCTCTCCAAGCGTTAAATTGTTGCCTTCGTCATCGTTCACAAGCGTGTCATCTAGGCTCACATCGTTTAATGTCTTGTTGATTTTCCTTAAATACATCAAAATTTCATTTTCAATGCAACGGCTGGCGTATGTTGCCAATTTAATGTTTTTGTCAACTTTATAACTATCCACCGCTTTAATCAAGCCGATTGCCCCGACCGACACTAAATCTTGCAAATCCAATTTATAATTTTCAAACTTTTTTGCAATATACATCACAAGCCGCAAATTGTGTTCAATAAGTTCGGCTTTAGCTCTGCCGTCCCTATCCTTTTGAAAGCGGTTCACAAGCTCAAATTCTTTGTCGTTGGTTAGTGGCTCTGGCAGGCTTTCAGCAGTAAACATATAGTTGACAATGTTTTCAACTTCGCTTTGCTTTCGTCTAAGAAAAATTGATTTGAAGAAATTAAAAATCCTTTTAAAAATATTCATATTTGCCTCCTTTAAATCATTTGTGGGGTGATAAGTGCCTGATAATTAGTGCTTTTAAATGCGATGTCATTTACTGCAATATATTGATTATCTAGCCATTTCACTTTTCCATTAATTTTAATTGAAATTTTGTCTATCATAAACACCCTCAATTTTTTCTGCCCGGCCATAGAGTGCAGATTTATGCTTTCCCCCTTAGATAGATAAAATGAAAGTATGTCCATACCTGTTAGTTTTAAATATGTTTTTAAGTCCACAATCACCACTGGTTGTCCATTATATGTGAGCAAATTGCCACTATCCAAAAATGCGTTTATGTAAACTTGCTTTTTATTTAAGCTCAGCCCAATTTGATAAATGAAATTTCCGTTTTTAATTTTAAATCCTAACTTGCTCACAACTTTTTCAAAAACATAACTTATAATAATTGCAAATATTGCAATCATCTCAATGCTGATTTTAAATTTCTTTATCACAAACACGCTTGCTCCTAAGAAACAAAATCCGTAGAGATAAAATAACAAAACGCCATAGGCAATCTGTTTCTTTTTTATCTTGAATGCAATAAAAATCAAAATGAGAGGTGTGAGCAATTTTAAAGCAAACCCAATCGCCGAATTATTAAAGCACAATCCTAACGCACTCACAATCGCGCCGATAATTGCGCTCACAATCATTCTCGCATGGTGTGCCTGCGGTTTTAAGCTAACTTTAATTAAGTTTAGCAAGCAATAATTTATGAGTGCGTTTTGAATTAAAAAACTTTCAATATAAATCGTCATATCCAAATTATATATTTAAAAATTTTTTTAGATTGGAAAAAATAACGCTATTTTTCATTTTTTTTAGCGAAAACGAGCAATTTTTAACTAATTTGTAAAAATCTGGATAATTTTTCTTCGTTAAGTCAAAATATGTTTGAGGTAAAAATATGTCTAGAAGAGTTTATGTTTGTGGGATAGACACGGGCTCTCTTCCAAAGTTGACGCACGAAGAGAGCAATGCCTTGCTCAAAAAAATAAAGGCTGGCGATGAGGCTGCAAAAGATTATTATATCTATTGCAATATGCGCCTAGTGTTGTCCGTTGCTCAGCGATTTATGACTAGCAAAGAAAATATGGACGACATTTTTCAAGTTGGTTGCGTTGGGCTCATCAAAGCAATAGATAATTTTGATATCAATCTTAATGTGCAGTTTTCCACCTACGCAGTGCCAATGATTTTGGGAGAAATAAAACGCTTTTTGCGAGATTCTTCCGCTTTGCGTGTTAGCCGCAGCCTAAGGGACACAGCATATCAAGTGCTCAAAAGTAAAGAACGCTTGGGCAAAGATAGAGCGGACGATGTCCGTCTTGAAGAAGTGGCAACTGATTTAAACATAACCATTCGCGAAGTCTATGACGCTATTGATGCGGTGTCCACTCCTTTGTCGCTTGATGATTCAATCTCGGGCGAAGGTGAAGAAGATTTGCGCTTGGGCGATAAGATTGCAGACACAGAGCATTCAATAGAAAAATGGATTGACCACACCGATCTTTTAGATGCGATAAAACTATTAGATGAGCGCGAGCGCCAGATTTTAAATCTTCGCTATTTCATTGGCAAAACGCAGATGGAAGTGAGCGATGCTGTTGGCATTTCGCAAGCGCAAGTTAGCAGATTAGAAAAGAATGCTTTGGAGCACATCAAACGAAATTTATAAAAAATGAAAAATTTAATTAAAAAGCATTTAACAAATCAAAAATTTATGTTATAATAAACATATGATTAGATTATTAGATATTTTTGATGAGTTAGACAAACACTATCAACAAGCGCAAAATAATTATAATTCAAGCGTGCGCGCAATGACAATTTCAAGCGTGATATTTGCAATAATTTTTGTGGTTATCATCATTTCGGGCATTGTGGCATTTATCCGTTATAATAAGCGCCACAAGTCAATCTCTCCATCAAAGTTAAACGAAATCTTTGAAGAGCCTGAGCAAAAGGAGGAGGGCCCTGAGTTTTGTGAGTATTGCGGAGCTATGCTTGAAAAGACGGATAAAGTTTGCCCACGCTGCGGTGCTAACATAAAAAGATAAAGCAAGCCATTTGGCTTGCTTTTTTTGTGGCAAACCAAATCGTTTTCGACATTAAATTTATAAATATCAAAAAATTTGTTAAATTTCACAAAATAAACTTGTAATATTGCCTTCTTAAAATTCATCTTATATGTTAGGATGGAGTGGTAGATATCTATGAAGGTGTTAGTTTTTAAAAAAGCAACGCTCGCGCTAATTGTTGGAGTGTTGTTATTTGTTTCAGCGTTCACGCTAAATGTTGGCGGAATTGAGGTTGGCGCAACATATTTTAATGCGGCAAACAAACGCCATCCAATCTATTCTGTCAGCACGGAAGAAAACAAACTTGCAATTTCTTTTGATGCGGCGTGGGGAGCGGACAAAACTAGCCAAATCATTGCTCTTTGCAATGAATATCATGTTAAGGCAACATTCTTTTTGGTGAGTTTTTGGGCGGAGAAATATCCTGAAAAAGTCCTAGAAATTTATAATAATGGATTTGAAATTGGGCTTCACTCAAACACTCATCCTGATATGACGAAATTAACAAAATCTCAAATGCAGGCCGAGATTTTGTAAATTTCGTCATATCAGGATGAGTGTT
>CANRGF010000078.1 GCA_947630075.1 uncultured Clostridia bacterium | reverse complement strand
ATTCAACGAAAAGCGAAATAAATCTTTTAGAGATAAATAACATAAAATTAATTGAAAATTCAATCAGTTCGTGCTAAAATATAAGCATGAAAAAAATAACAAAAAATTCGCCAAAAAATCCAAAAGATAGTCAAATCAAGCCTAAGGCTAAGCCCTTGCCAGAAAAAAAGCCAACTCCCAAAAGCAAGGCTAAGCCTAATCAAGCAGATTTATTTGTGGAAAAATATCTAGAATTTTATGACGATATTAAAATTCCAACAAGACGCTACGATTGGTAGCGTCTTGTTTCGTTGCCACAATATATAGATTTTTGATAATTTGTTCTTTATTTTTTATAATTAATTTTCGCTCTAATTATTATTTTTTTCAAATTTTTATATTTTTATTGTTTTGTTGAAAGATTTGTTTTAAATTTTTCTTTATTTTTTTTAATTTTCGCTTTGATTATTATTTTTTTTCGAATTATCTATATTTTTTATCATTTTGCTGATAAGATTTATTTTTAATTTTTTCTTATTTTTTGAAATCAGCAAACCAATAATCAAAAGCAACCCACAAATCAACAACCCAAGAAGCAAGCAAACGATGGTGCAATTCCCCCTATTTGCGAGATTATAATATAGGGTAATTTTTTTGTTTGTGTCCCCTTCTGCGAGTTTCCAAGTGTGATAATATCTTCCATTAATTTTATCCACGAAGTCCGCATCGCTATGCAGCCTCCTCAATTCGCTTATGTGAGTGTAAAAGAGTTCGGTGGATGAGGTGGTTAAAAATGGAAAGTCCTCATTAATGCGCGTTTTCACTCTATTGTAAACGGATTCTTGTACGGCAAAAGATGTGTAGCCTTCATAAATCACTTTGTCATACAAAAAGTGTTTTTCGATTTTGGGCTCAACCTGATTTTCTTCCGTTATTCCATAATAATAATTATAACTATCCTCGTTCTTGAATTTTAAGCCAACTGTTAAACTATTGCCTTCCCACTCGCTCAAAATTGGAGTGATTGTTTCAAACAGGATTGGCATACTGCCTATCACTTGCAAATTGAACGCCATAACTGCGTTATTCAATTCTTCATCGGCAATAATTAAAATATCTTCCTTCACTGCCGCCAATTCTTCTTGTGAATAAAATTCATCTTCTTTTAGGTCGATAAACACAAGTTCCTCTATTGAGCCGTCCTCTTTTTTATCCGTCATCACCCTTATTTTTGCGCAAGCGGAAAGATAGATTGCCCCTAACACCAACAGTGCAACCAACATAAATTTTAAACCAAAGCGTTTTGCCATATTCATATTATATTATTAGTTTAATGGAAATTTAGATTTTTGGCAATAAAATTTTGGAGTTCAACAAAAATTGTGCAGATTTTACACAATCTCCCTAACATTATGCCACAAGAAAAAAGTTGCACTAGGCAACTTTATTCCTTTTCTTCTTCCGTCTGTTCGTCTTCCTCGTCTGGTTCTTCTTGCAATTCTTCTTTGGCTTCTTTTTCTTCTTCCTGCCTAATTTTTTCCATCTCTTCAGCCGTTGCGGTTTCTTCTGCTAATGGAGCGCTGATTTCCTCTTCTGCGTCTTCATCACGTGCCACAACTGCCACGCTCACCACCTTATCGTTAGCACCAACTTTCATGAGTTTCACACCCAAACTTGTGCGGCTAACCAAATTTATGCTATCTGCGTGTGTGCGAATCATAACGCCGTCTGCAGAGATTGCCAAGATGTCATTTTCAGCCGTAACCAAACGCATTGCCACCACTTTGCCCGTCTTTTCATTAAAGACGCCCGCTTTGATGCCTTTACCTCTTCTGCCCTGCAAGCGATAATCTTCAGGTTTGCTGCGCTTTGCAAATCCCCTTTCGGTTACAGTTAATATGTCCTTTGCTTGGTCGAGCACTGCCATATCAATAATCTTCTCGCCTTCTGCAATCTTCATGCCCTTCACACCGCGGGACGCTCTGCCCATGGTGCGGACACTGCCCTCGCTAAATCGCAAACACTTGCCATTATCAGATGCCACCAATAGCTCATCGTTTGGCTTAACAATTTTTGCACTAACCAAGCAATCGCCGTCTTCTAATTTTATTGCAATTTTTCCATTTTTGCGGATATTTTCAAACTCGCTCATCTTAGTTTTCTTGATAAGCCCGTTTTCTGTGGCGATAATCAAGCAAGCGCCCTCTTCTCGCCTAAACACTTGCACAGTGTTTATTCTTTCGTCCGCTTCGAGTGGCAACAAATTAATTAGGGCGCGCCCCTTTGTTTGTTTGCCTGCTTCTGGAATATTATAAGCGCGGATAACATAAACTTTGCCCTTATTGCTAAAGAACATCAAATCGTCATGGCTAGAAGTTACAAACATGTCTGTTACGCTATCTTCTTCTTTGGTCTTATGTGCATTCACACCACGACCGCCGCGATTTTGCGTTTTATATTCACTAACAGGCAAGCGCTTCACGTAACCCTGCTCGGTGAGTGAAATAACCACATCATGACGCTCAATAAGGTCGCCAATGTCAATGTCGTCATAATTCAAAATTATTTCGGTTTTGCGTGGGGTTGGATATTTTGCCTTAATTTCTAATAATTCGGTGCGGATAATGTCATCAATCTTAGACTTATCTGCCAAAATTCCACGCAATCTTTCGATTGTGATTTTAAGTTCGGCAAGTTCTGCATTTAGTTTTTCCACTTCCAAGCCGGTGAGCCTAGAAAGTTTCATCTCCAAAATGGCGTTGGCTTGGCGCTCAGTCAATCCAAATCTCTCTTGAAGTTTTGCCTGTGCTTCCACTTTATCTGCACTCTTTTTGATTATTGCAATCACTTCGTCAATATTATTCACAGCAATCACTAAGCCTTGAATAATATGTTCGCGCTCTTCTGCCTTATTTAAGTCATATTTCGTGCGCCTGGTGATAACTTCGCGCTGGAATTCCAAATAATAATAGATAATTTCTTGCAAATTCAAAACTTTTGGGCGGTTATTCACAAGCGCAAGCATAATTATGCCGCTAGATAGTTGCAACTGCGTTTGCTTAAACAACTGATTAAGCACAACATTTGGGTTGAAGTCCTTTTTCACTTCCACCACAATGCGCATGCCATCTCTGCCCGACTCATCGTTGACATTTGAAATGCCATCTATCTTTTTATCTTTCACCAAATCGGCAATTTGCTTGATTAATCTTGCCTTATTCACCTGATAAGGAATGGCGGTGGCAATTATTCTATGACGCTTGCCGTTGTCGAAAGTTTCAATTTCCGTCTTGGCACGCATCACCACTCCGCCGCGCCCGGTGGCGTAGGCCTCACGAATGGCTGAGTTGGAAAGAATTTCGCCACCTGTTGGGAAATCTGGTGCAGGAATAATTTCCATCAATTCGTCAATCGTGATGTTTGGATTATCTATCATTGCCACAACTGCGTCAATCACTTCGTTTAAGTTGTGTGGCGGAATGTTTGTGGCCATGCCCACAGCTATGCCATCACTGCCATTAACGAGCAGATTTGGAAAACGGCTTGGCAACACTTGTGGCTCAACAGTGGTGTTATCATAGTTTGGGTTATAGTCAATAGTGTCCTTATCAATATCGCGCAAAAGTTCGTCTGCCACCTTGCTCAAACGTGCTTCAGTGTAACGCATGGCAGCGGCAGGGTCGCCATCCACCGAGCCGAAGTTTCCCTGACCGAAAACCAATGGCTCATTAATTGTGAAGTCTTGTGCCAAACGCACAAGCGCATCATAAACCGAACTATCGCCGTGAGGGTGATATTTACCCAACACATCACCCACAATTTTTGCGCATTTTCTTGTTGGCTTATCCGAGGTTAGACCTTGCTCGTTCATTGAGTATAAAATACGCCTATGCACAGGCTTTAAGCCATCGCGAACATCTGGAATGGCGCGCGAAACATTCACCGCCATAGCATAAGCGATGAACGAATCTTTCATTTCGTTTTCTAGGTCGGTGTTGATATATCTTGTGTTGTCAATTTTGCTAAAAATTTCGTCTTTCATGGCTCACTCCTAAATGTCCAAATCTTTGATGCGGTCGGCATTCTGCTCAATAAATTCACGCCTTGCCTCAGGGCGCTCGCCCATGAGAATGTCAAACACTTCATTGCACACCACCTCATCGCTCATCACAACCTTTTTAAGTGTGCGAGTTTCTGGGTTCATTGTGGTGGTCCAAAGTTGCTCAGCGCTCATCTCACCCAGACCTTTATATCGCTGCACGCCCTTATCGTTTTCATTAATGCCCGCAGCCTCTTTCTCCGCTTCGCTATAATAATAAATGGTCTGCTTGCCACGCTGCA
>CANRGF010000077.1 GCA_947630075.1 uncultured Clostridia bacterium | reverse complement strand
ATGTTGTTTGAAATGAACGAGAATCCAAAAGTTATCCAACAGCTTCTTGGACACAAAGATGTCAAAACCACAATCACAGTTTACAATTCCGTCAATAGTGAATATGTGCGAGAGGCCACCGAAAAACTAAACGAGAAAATCAAAAGCACGCAACAAGAAACGGAAAAAGAAGAAAATCAATTTGAAGAGATGTCTGACGAAGAATTGGAACTGCAACTTGAACTTATCCGAAGACAAAAACGAAAAGAAAAACAAAAAGATTTTGAGATGTAAATGCTTGACTTTTTTCAGCATTTGTGATATAATGTTCGCACTAATGCAAAATGGTAGAATTTAACTCCTGCTTTAAATTGGTTGATAAATTTTATCAATGGACTTCCTTTTGGAGGGATTCTCCCTGGGCATAATGTCATGATGTTTGTTGTTCTTAATGTCATATTGATATAAAAACAGAAACGGCTGACTGCTGTGCAGGAGTTGAGCACTTCGTGCTCATGAATAGATTGTGCTTTAGTTTATACCATTATTACCTTCGATTTGTTATCTGGTGCAGGAGACCACTATTTAGTGGGCAAATAACAAATAAAAGGAGGTAAGCCACATTATGAAGAAGAACAAATGTCCATCTTCAATCGTTGTTAATGTTACTGGCGACAACAATAAGGTAACTATTAATAACTTTGCTACTGAAAATAGCAAAAAGAAAAAGTCTTTCAAGACTTGGTCAAAAGCATTAGGTAAACTTATTCATTCTGCAGTTGTAAATATTTCAGTTCTTCTCTTAGAAATATTTACAAACTTGCGATAAGCACAACCAATTCAAATATAATGAGGTTTTACCTTTGGAATATAAAAAATGTTATTTGTTCGGATTAAAATCTAAAAAGAAATTGTTAGAACTTTTGCATATTGATAGGAAGATTTATTGCAAAAGTTCTTTTCTTAACCGCAAAATTAAACCATATATCTATATTGACAAGGACGATCATGAACGACTTGTTGAGGCTCCAGACAGCGATTTAAAAAAAATACAAAGCAAAATTTTAAAATCCTTACAAAAGATTGATGTACCAAATTACATCTTTTCAGGAATAAAGGGTAAATGTTATATAGATAATGCAAAAACGCACGCAAACAAGAACTTTTTGTTTAAGGTAGATATTACAAAATTTTTTCCAAATACGGACAGAAATAAAATTTATAATTTTTATCTAAAAAAGCTGGAAACGTCACCAGATGTAGCAAATATTCTTACTAACTTATCTACAATAAATCTTGACTTGAAGAAACAAGATAACAAAACAATGTCAAAAGTGAATGAATTTATTTCCGAAAAAAATATTAAATCGAGAAATCATTTAATTACAGGGTCGCCATTAAGCTCAATTATGTCTTATTTTGCAAATGTTGATATGTTTGAAAATCTTTTTAATTTGGCCAAAAAACATAATATAACAATGACGGTTTATGTTGACGATGTGGTTTTTACTTCAAATACAAAAATACCATATTTTTTTAGAAATAAGGTCATAAGCATAATTAGACAAAACGGTTACGATTTATCAAAGAAAAAATGTAAATGGTATAACAAACCTAGCTATAAGAAAGTAACGGGAGTTATTTTAGACAAAAAAGGCAATTTACAAGTTCCAAATAAACTAATGTTAAAAACGCATGAATTAATTAATGAATTAAAAAGTGGGAATAAATCAAATATAGACAGATTACGAGGCTGTTTGATTGTCACAAGTTCTATAAATGGGAAACTAAAAGAATATAAAAGGCAAATAAGAAGAAAGTAAACTTTTGACACCATTTGACACCATTTATGATGGATTTGGGCAGTTTTAGATGAATTTAGACCGAAAGTTGATGACTTGACTTTCGGTCTGTTTTTTATGATTTTTTTGACACCTAAATGTCCGCAATTTGACACCAAATATTTTTCAGTGGGAAAATCGTGTGAAAATTATGGAAACAAAAAATCGCTAAACTCCTTATATTTTCGGGCATTTAGCGATTTTGAAAAGTGGAGCTTATGATGGGATTCGAACCCATGACCTCAGCCTTACCAAGGCTGTGCGCTACCTGCTGCGCCACATAAGCATATGAGATTTTTGTTGAGTTTTTGATGTTTGGATTTGCCACATTTTTGTTTTACCAAGGCTGTGCGCTACCTGCTGCGCCACATAAGCAAATCATTTTTTTTTGACAAGCTATTTTATCATATTTTCATTTTATTGTCAATTCATTTTTGAAAGTTTATGATTTTTTTATGAAAAAGACAAAATCTTGCTAAAAGGTTTACGATTGTCATATATATAATTTTAAAATTTTGCATAATTTTAGATTTAAAATTTTCAGATTTAAATTGGCATATTTAATTATCGTTTTTTTTAATAAATGTCATAAATATGAAATCTTTTTGTGTCGATTTTTGATAATTTTTAAAAAAAACACTTGAAATTGGCTTGAAAACATGTTAAAATTGCGAAAAGGAGTCAAGATGGAAAAAGCAAGCAGATTTAATGACCAATTTTTCAGTTCTTTGGGGAGTGTCATCAGCGACAGTGTTGTTTCGAAAGATTTTGATGAAAACAAATATTTTGCAGTTGTTGCCAAGTGCGGTCATGTCGGAGATGGTTATTTTGTGCCAATACTTTTTTCAACATATGCCAAAGACAAAGAAAGTGCCAAACAAATTGTCCGAAATTTGCCTAGGGTCAAAAATCATGTTCGAGATTGCATTTTGGCCACCAAAGAAATTTCAAAACTTGAAGACATTTTTATTAAGGCCATAAATCGCTATGACCCATATCTCACATATTCAGCAAAGAAGGGGAATATGGAGTCGCGAAGAATTGTAACTCTGGCTTTTCTCGAAGATGCAAGAAAAGGTTATCGAGACAGAAGATTGGCTGAAAGAAGATTGGTCGTGAAAGTTGCAGACGAATATCCTCAATATCTCACTTTGCAAAAATATTTTGCGCCAAGCATGATTGATGACAAAATTGTTTTTCCAAAAAATGTTGATATGGATTTTCTTCTTAAGGACTATTTTGTTGAAAGAACGAGATATTTGGGAGTGAAAAGAGGAATCGCTTCAATTTTGGTGTGCTTTTATAAGCTGTTTGGCCCGGACAATCAGTTTGGCGTGGAATTGGATGACGAAAAATTGACCTATATCGGGGAAGACGGAAAGAAACACTTTATTGATATTGAAAATTGTCATCAATCAACACTTAATCTTGAAAGTGACTCTCGGCTTGTTGATGCAATAAAAGCAAAGTCGCCAAAAGTGCAAGAAGATTTCACTTTGGTGGAGAAAGTTGAGGGAAAGGCAAAATCGGGCTTGGAAAGATTCCATGAAAGAATGCAAAAAACAAAAAAATTTCAAAAAGGCTGGGAGGGGGAAATAAAAAATGCCAAAAATTTGGCGTTTTTTTTACAATTTCCTTTCCAATTTTGCGTGGAAGATGAGAAAAATGAGTTTAATAAAAAACTTTTGATTTTCTATGCAAGGAATTTTTGGAAATTTTTCAATTGTATGAATGAAAAAATATTTTGTTTTTGATTTGATTTGTGATATAATTTGCATATACATATTGAAGGAGACATTGTATGGATGTCATGTTTTGGGTGTGGCTGGGCGTGTTGATTGTGACCGCTGTTGTTGAGCTTGCCACAATGGAAGTCGTCTCTATTTGGTTTACTTTTGCAGCGATTTTACCATTTATTTTGGCGGCAACAAAAGCTGTTGGCTGGGTTTGGCAACTTGTGATTTTTGTTTGTGTCTCGGCAATTTTGATTATTGCGCTGCGCGAAGTGACCAAAAAATTTTTGCTTCGAAACTCCAACGAAAAAACAAATTTGGACGCGCTGGTTGGGAAGAAATATCGCATGCTTTCGCGCACAGATTTTGAGACGGTTGGCAGCGTGAAAATCAACGATGTTGTTTGGAGCGCAATTGGCGAAAACCAGCAAACCATTGAGGCGGGAGAAGTTGTGGAAATTGTCAAAATCTCGGGCAACAAAATGATTGTGAAAAAAGCGGGTGAGCCTGCTGAAAAAATTGCCACAAAAGCCGAAAAAACAGCTGAAAAGACCGCAAAAAACAAGAAAAATGCGCAAAAAGACAGCAAAAGTTTGCAGGGCGAGGGTGAAGAGAAAACAACTTTGCAAGAGATGAAAATTGAGCCAGTTGAAAAAACTGAAAAACCGGAAAAGCCAGCAAAAAAGACAAAAAAGTCGTGAAAAGCGGCAAAAAATAAAAAAAATAAAAATGAAAGGAGAAAATAAAAATGATTTTTGGAATTGTGTTTGGAATTTTGGGCGCAGTGCTTTTGGTGTTTTTGCTTTCGTCCATCAGAATTGTCCGCCAAGCAACCGCAGTTGTTGTGGAAAGACTGGGCAAGTTTCACAAAACACTTGACACGGGTG
>CANRGF010000076.1 GCA_947630075.1 uncultured Clostridia bacterium | reverse complement strand
GCGATTCTCTGATAACATTAACCTTAATATGACCAGGATATTCGAGTTTTGCTTCAATTTCTTTTGCAATGTCATGAGCCAAAACCTGGGCTTCATCATCACTGATTTGCTCTGGCTTAACCATAACCCTTATCTCTCGCCCTGCCTGAATTGCATAAGTTTTGTCAACACCCTTAAAGGCATTCGCAATATTTTCAAGGTCTTGCAAGCGCTTAATATAGTTTTCGATGGACTCTCGCCTTGCCCCCGGACGCGCACTAGATATTGCATCAGCCGCCTGAACGATAACTGCTTCTAGTGTTTTTGGCTCAACATCGTTGTGGTGAGCCTCTATGCAGTGAATAACCGCTTCGCTTTCCTTATATTTCCTTGCAAGTTCCACACCAATTGAGACGTGCGTGCCTTCCACTTCATGGTCAACCGCTTTGCCTAAATCGTGCAATAGCCCGGCTCTGCGTGCAACTTTTTCGTTTGCACCAATCTCTGCAGCCAACATCCCCGCAATATAAGATACCTCTAAAGAGTGATTTAACACATTCTGGCCATAACTTGTCCTATACTTTAACCTGCCCAAAACTTTGACAATTTCTGGGTGAATATTGTGGATGTCTGCATCAAAGCAAGCATTTTCGCCTGCTTCTTTAATGCTCTCTTCCACATCTTTTTGAGCCTTTTGAACCAATTCTTCAATTCTTGTTGGGTGAATTCGTCCGTCTAAAATAAGTTTTTCAAGGGCAATTCGAGCCACTTCCCTCCTAACCGGGTCAAAACCTGAAAGTGTGATGGCTTCAGGAGTGTCGTCAACTATGAAATCAACCCCCGTTGCAGCCTCTAACGCTCTGATATTTCTGCCTTCTCTTCCAATAATGCGCCCTTTCATCTCTTCGCTTGGCAGTGTTACAACGCTGGTGGTAACTTCACTTGTGTTATCCACTGCACACTTTTGAATTGCTAAAGTGATTATGTTTTTTGCCTTCTTTTCGGCTTCGTCTTTTGCCCGATCTTCAATATCTTTGGCGATCTTCACGGCTTCGACCTTAGCCTCTTCAGCGTAACGGTCAATAATCACTTGCCTAGCCTCTTCTTTAGTCATGTTGCTGACTTTTTCTAGCTCTTTTGCAATACTTTCCTGCATCTCATCGAGTGCATTTTCTTTTGACTCAAGAGCCAAAATTTGATTTTGCACCCTTTGCTTAGAAGCTTCTAACTCCTCAGTTTTCTTTTCAAGAGAAGCCTCTCTCTTGTTTAACAACTCTTCTCGAGCATACAAACGCTCTTCGCTTCTTTTGGTTTCTTCCCTTCTTTCTTTGTTTTCTTGCTCGAAAGTTTGCTTCAAAATGCTGATTTCATTGTTTGTTTGAGCCATTTGCTCATTTTTAATTTTTTCTGCTTCTTTTTTAATTTGTTCTGCTTGAGTGTAAGCATCTTCTACAATTTTATCTGCCTTAGCCTTTCCTGATTTTGCCTTTTTATAAACCACAGTGGCATAAGCCCCAACACCGGCAACTACGCCTACTGCTAGCATAATAATAGATAAAACAATGGTTAATGTTATGCTCACACTACATAGCAAACTTACATTTGTTATGTTCATGTTTACCTACCTTTCTTGTTGATAACTATTTTTCCCCCATAATAATATCAACATTAAGATTATATCTTAAATTAAAAAAATAGTCAACCGTTCTAGGAAATTAAAATAAATTTTTTTACCAAATTTTAGCATATAAAAATATAGTGTGTTAAAACAATGAAACACACTATATGTTGGTTTATAATTCAATCACCTCAATGCTATTTATAACCAACTCAATCATTTGCTTAAGGTCAATTTTGCTTTCTTCTTTCTCAGCCTCGGCAATCGTTGGTTTAATCACCGGGTTTCTAGGAAGAAACACTGTGCAGCAATCTTCATAAGGCAGGATGCTCGTTTCATAAGTTCCAATCTCTTTAGCAACATTCACAATCTCTTCCTTATTAAAACTTATAAGTGGACGCAGAACCAAAAACTCTGCCACTGAGTTGGTGCTAGTTAGGCTCTCTATCGTCTGGCTAGCAACTTGACCCAAACTCTCCCCCGTAACAATTGCTTTGTACCTATACTTATGGCATAAAGCATTCGCCACTCTAATCATTGCTCTTCTTAAAAGGTTAATTGCATACTCGGTTTTGCAGTTCACATGAAATTCTTCTTGGATTTTCGTCATGCTACACACATACATATATTTTGCACCAATATATGGCTTTATCTTCCTTGCCAAAGTTACAACCTTCTCTTTTGCTTGCTTGCTTGTGTATGGGAAACTATCAAAGTGCAAAATATCCTGCCTAAGCCCCCGTTTTGCCATGCAAAATCCCGCCACTGGGCTATCTATGCCACCACTTAAGAGCAATAACCCATCTCTGCATTCGCCCAAAGGCAAGCCTGAATAGGCATATATCAATTCGCTAAAAATGTATGTCTTTCCATTTTCGCGAATGTCCACATGAATAGTGGTCTGCGGATTATGAATGTCAACCTTCGAATTACTGTTGTGCCTTAGCACAATTTCGCCCAAATCAGCAGCAAAATCATTTGATTTTATAGGAAATGACTTTTCCGCCCTATTCACATCGCACTTAAAACTGCCGTCAATTTTTAGAGTTTCAACAAACTCTTTGATTGCCTGAACAGATGTTTCAATCTCTTCTGCAAGTGAAATAGAATGCACTCCAAACACGCATTTTAAGCGAGAAACGACTTCGTCTGCGTCTTGATAATTTCGCACAAGAAGCCTGTTTTGTATGTTCTCCACCTTGCAATCTATGCCGTTTAAAGCGTCCTTAATATTATTAAATAATAATTTGGTGAAATACTTTTTATTTCCACCTTTTAGGTGTATTTCATTAAATCTAATTAAAACAACCTTACTCATCTTCTTGTTTTCTCCCTATATTGTTTCACTGCTTTAGTGAGTTCTCTTCCCAAATTTCTGCAATCTTCAATGCTAACTTCCTCACCAAAACTAATTCTAACCGCACCCTCAACATATTCTTTTGGTGCTAATAAACTAACCACTCGATTCACTCCAGCCTTGCTATTGCAGGCCGAACCTGTGCCAATCAAATAGCCTTGGTCTTCTAGAATATGCAGAATTGTTTCACCCCTCACACCTTTAAAGCCAAGTGAAATAATATTATCCACACAATTATCACCAGACAAACAAATATATTCACCTTTCAATTCCTCCAATAGCTCCTTTTTATGTTTTGAAAAATCTTTTAGCTTCGTTTCACCCAATGCTGTCTTAAACCCCATAATTGCAGGCAGATTTTCCGTGCCAGAGCGTAAACCCATCTCTTGCCCACCGCCTAAAATAAAAGGCTTAAACTTGTTTGGGTTAGCAATATAAAGCCCACCAATTCCCTTTGGTCCATGTATTTTGTGAGCAGATATTGTGTAGTAATCCACGCCCAGCCTTTTTAAATCAATGTTGATTTTGCCCACTGCTTGCACGCCATCGCTATGAACAATGATGTTTTTATTAAAATTTTTGATAACTGTTGTTATTTCTTCTATGTCATTAATCACACCCGTTTCATTGCTCACATGAATTATAGATACAAAAACAACATTTTCATCTAACTCATTTTTCAGCGCGTCAATATTAACTTCCCCATTCCTTTTAAGCGGCAAAAACACAACGTTATATCCAGCATCTTTAAACTGCTTTGCAGTTGAATAAACCGAACTATGCTCACCCGAACTTATCAAATATTTTTTATCTTTTCGAGTTATGTGGCTATTTAAAACCGCATTGTTGCTCTCTGTGGCTGAGCCTGTGAATAAAAATGTGGCGTTTTTTGGTGCTTTAAAATGGTTTAGAAAAAATTGCCTGGCTTGTTCGATTTCCTTTTTTGCTTCTGCTGCTTGTTCATATAATGCACTAGGATTATAAAAACTCTCACTAGCAAGATTGTAGGCTTCTAATGATGATTTAGATATTTTAGTGGTTGACGCGTTGTCAAAATATATCATTTAATTATTATAGCATAAGGAAATGATTTAATCAATTATTTTTAAGGAACAAGGTTTAGAGATTCTCCCAAACTGCCACCATTTAGATAAACTTCTGGCACTTTGCCAACAATTATGCTCTCGGCAAGCAACACCTGATTTGTTGTGAACACATCGTAAGATTTAATTGGCATAACTATGCTAACATGGATGTCCACATATAAGAAAAGTGTGTGCCTAGTCATATTTATTCCAACCGAATTAAACTCGCTCGCAAAATTTCCGCTCACCGAGCCTATTGGCACAAGTTTAAGATTAATAATTGGTCCGCGCCCAAGCAAAAATGGAATTCCTGTGAAAGTGCCAATGTTGATAGGAAGTCCATCTTCTCCAAGCAAATTCATCAAAAATTGCGCTTCCTTCACAATCTCTCGCGTTATGCTATTAATTTCATATTGATTTGCCGAAAAAGACGCTATGTCGCCATTAGCATCATAAGTTATGTCTATCAAACTATCATAATTGATTGAACGATTGATAACATTGCTGACCGCTAAATTCACCGCTTGCTCAGTTAGTGCACGCGTTTGAGCGGCAGAATAAGTTTTAATAACCGGATTTACCACTCGAACATAGTAACACACACCCAAAAAGACCAATAAAAAAGATAGAACAAAAAAACCAATTTTTCTTTTACTCCATCTTTTCTTCATATTATATTAAATTAAATATTAATATAGATTATTAATAAACGCCTAAATTCGACAAGATTTTCAGTGCCCACCCTTTTTTGTTTTGCTGCT
>CANRGF010000075.1 GCA_947630075.1 uncultured Clostridia bacterium | reverse complement strand
TTGGATAAATAAAGTTTATAACGCCCTCACAAACACGCAGCAAAAAAATCGCAAACTCATCACGGAGGAATTATCCATGCGCTATGGAGAATTGTCTGGCTATGCTCAGCAATATTTCTTCTATTATTATAGGGATAATAAAATCAAATAGGGCATCAAAAAAAGGCATATCTGCCTTTATTTTTTTTGTGCTTTTTTAATTTTGTTTAATAAAACTAGTCTAACAATGTAGGTGATAAGCATTGCCACAAATCCAAAAAGGCTAACACCAACAACCACCCAAAACAAAATATTTTCCATAAAGAAAGTTAAAACCGTGCCAGCGATTGCAATTGCGAAGAATACGCTCAACAAAATAAAAGTGATTCGCTGCACTTGATTGCGCTTTTTCACCAATTCTTGCTCTTTTTCCACTTCGTCTGGCATGATAAGATTTTCTCTTGGCTTGGTGTAATCTCTTAATTTAGCTCCGCAATTAGAGCAAAACTTTCTATCATTCCTATTTTCAGTTCCACATTGGTCACAAAACATATCTCAAAACCTCAATTTTATTCTAGCATATTTCGTTTGTATAGTCAAATAGTTTTACCAACTTTTTGCCCGCCCAAATTTAAAAAAGGGTATTGACAAAATAAAATAATGTGATAAAATTAAACTAATCTATTTGTTCTAATTTTAGGGCATAAAAGGAGCAGCCAAATGGAATTTACTGCAATATTCACACAAATGGGTTGGGTGCCAGCGGTTTTGCTTAGCGTTGGCGTTGTTTTCTCAATTGTTGAAGTGTTTGTGCCTGGCTTTGGCTTTTTTGGAATTGTTGGCATAGGCTCAATGGTGGCAGGAATTATTGTAAGGATTGCACAAGGGCTAAATGTTTTGCAATCAATAGTGCTCATTTTATTAGTTTTAGGTTTCTTTGCAATAGCGGGAATGTTTATGGTTTTCAGCGCACAACACGGCATTCTAAGTCAAACTGGTCTTTTTGAAACAAACACCTCAATTTCGCAAGACTATGACAAAACTGAAAAAGAGCTTCGCAAGTTGATTGGTAAATCTGGCAGAGCGGTCAGCAAGTTAAACCTTGGAGGCAAAGCAAAAATTAGAGGCAAAATTTATGATGTTGTGTCCGCCACTTCGCTAATTCCAGCAGGAGCACACATTAAAGTGATAGAAATAAAGGATAATCATATTATTGTTAGAAAATGGTTTGAATAAGGAGGATGAATGTCCAGTTTATTAATATCTAACACTCAGTTGATTGTGTTAATCGTTGTGTTGGCAGTGGTTTTAGCGCTCTTTATTGCGCTCTTTATCATTGTGCCAACAAATGTGTGGTTTAGAGCACTTGCTTCTGGTGCACACGTTTCAATGTTTCGCCTTATAGGCATGAAAATTCGAAAAATCAATTATAAACAAGTGGTCAACATTTATATTGTTTCGCAAAAGGCTGGGCTTAAAATTCCAATTTCAGATTTGGAAACACATTTGATGGCTGGCGGGCATGTTGAAAATCTTGTAAACGCAATGATTGCTGCCCACAGCGCAAAAATCAATCTCTCATTAGAGCAGGCAAAGGCAATCGACCTTGCAGGCAGAGATGTGGTTGAAGCGGTAAAAACTAGCATCACTCCAAAAATAATCCGCACTCCATGGATTGAAGCAATGGCTAAAAACGGCATTCAAGTGAAAGTTCTGGCGCAAGTAACAGTTCGTGCTAGGCTTGATAGGCAAATCGGCACGGCAGATGTGGAAACAATTTTGGCACGCGTGGGTGAAGGTATTGTAACATCCATCGGCAAAGCCAACACTCACACTGAAATTTTGTCTGATCCTTCTATTATTTCTAAAACAATTCTTGACGATCATCTCGATAGGCAGACTGGTTATGAAATATTGTCAATAGACATTGCCGATGTTGATGTGGGAGACAATGTTGGCGCAAAATTAAAAATTGAAGATGCCGAGGCAAAGAAGAAAATTAGTCAAGCAGCAGCCGAAGAGAGAAAGGCTCAGGCAATTGCATTAGAGCAGGAGATGAAGGCTAAAACTCAAGAGATGAAGGCTATAGTTCTTGCGGCAGAGAGTGAAGTTCACAAAGCAATGGCTCAAGCATTAAAGACGGGCAAATTTGGCGTGATGGACTATTATAAGCTTCAAAACATTGTGGCGGACACAAACATGAGAAATGCCATCAGTGCGCCAAAAGAAGAAAAGGAAAATAGAGATAGGGAACGCCCAGCAGGCAATAATGGTGGACGCCCTCCATTTAAAGACTAAATATCATAAAAGAGGCTAGAAAATGTCAATTGTGGAAAAGGTTCTCATAATGTCAGCGGTTCTAATGCCTTTCATAGCGTTAGTTGTGTTTTTGCCGGGTGTAATAAAAAATCGAAAAATAAAGAAGGCAAACTCAAAACCAGAGCCCGAGCCTCAACCAATAAAAGAGCCAGAACCCGAGCCCCAGCCTCAGCCGGTAGCACCAACTCCCCATAAGGTAGATTCACATGGGCATGAAAACGATTTTTTAGAGTATGCAGAAAATAAACGCAAACGAGTGTCTGCACCCAAAAGGAATAATCCTATTCCAAATTTTAAAGATTTCGAAGGATTTTCTAAATCAAGGCCAAGCATTCGCCAACAACCGGTTGAAGAAAAGACCATACAAGAAGAAATCAATTCACTTAGCCCAAGTTTGAAAGCGTTAATTATCACTGGGGCATTAAATAAACGGGATTTTGACGAATAAAAAATATGCATTGCTGCATATTTTTTTAAAATTCTATATTTGAGTTAGAGATTAATGGTTTATTCTCAAGTTGATTGTCATGTCTATTTACAGGTTGGCTAGCATTTGTGCTCATAGATGCAATCACTCGTTTCAAGGCCTCACTATTGACACCCTTAATGCACGATAAATCTCCGCCTTTATTCTTTATTAATTTAATTAAATTAATTATATTATAAGGATTATTTTTAAAAGAAGGATTATTAATCATTTTTAAGCATGCATCCAAATTTCCTTGTTTTAAAAGGTGGTTAAATAATTTTTGGTCAGCTTCATCATTAGGGTGAATTGAGTGGGCAGCTTCATATTTAATCACTTCAACTTTATTGTCTTTCGGGAACGAAGCAAAATTCATCTGGAAATTTTTGAAACTATCCTCAATAATTTTGCCATAAGCATCTAGCAAGTAATTTTTAGAAGAAATTTCCCTTTTTGTTTTAAAATAAACTTTTTTAAGATAAGCCCTCATCTTTTCAAGCATTTTTGAAGGGCATTGTTTTTCAACCTCATAAAAAAGTTCTAGGCTTCCTATGAATGCTTGGTTGTTCGCTTTTTGTTCATTTCGGTTGGTGGAGTAAAGAGATAGTGTTACATCCACACTCGTTTCTAAATCAAAGCCACAAATCGTCCTAACTGCATATAGCACATTTTCATATTTGAAATGTTCAAGATATGTGGCAGATGGGTTGCCATATTCATCTTTTTGAATTTTGGCATTTTCTTTGGCAGTTTCTAAATGACTGAATTCGTGCAGTATGGAGTCAATAATTTTCACAACTCTTTTATATCCGCCTTTAAAAAGTTTGTCATTTAGTATGATTATATCTTCTCCATGTGCTCCCAAGCAACTGTCAACCCCTTTTAAAAGTGAAAATTTAATGTTACTAAGCTGTAAATCAGCTAGTTTATATTTTATCAAGCTTAGGGTCAATTCTTTGGATATGTTTGCTTTGCCCCTATTTTTTATGTATGTGGTCATTAAATCCACAAGTTCTTTCAGACACTCGTCTTTAGTTTTATTATTTTCTATATTAATCATGCCTATAATTATATCAAATAATTGAAAGATGTCAAGAACCAACTTTTTATTTTGCCTTAAAATTTTCAAAAATCGCCCATTAATGGCGTTTTTAGGGGTGGGATAAGGGTTTAAAACCGCCATTTTCGGCATATTTTCGTAAATTTTGCCAAAACTTTAAAAAAAATTCAAAAATTTTTAAAAAATTTTAAAAAAACTGTTGACAAAAAATAAAATGTGTGTTATATTAAACTTGCATTCAGCCTGAAGCGGGGGCAAACCAAATCAAGCAAATGCCTATAAAATAAGTGCTTTTGCACCATAGTTTTATAGTAAGGACAATGACAACTGCATATTTAAAATACAAATACGAGAAGTAATTGCATCAAAGCAATTCAATTTCAATTTGTAATTTTGCCAAAGAACATTTATCAAAGGAACAAAGACGATTAAGCTACAAAGAGCATATAGGGAATGCCTTGGCACTAAACGCCGATGAAGGACGTGACTAACTGCGAAAAGCTACGGGGAGCTGTAAATGAGCTGTGATCCGTAGATATCCGAATGCGGAAACGCACTATGGTGAAGCCATAGTATCATAACATGAATTCATAGTGTTATGAGGGGAACTCAGGGAACTGAAACATCTAAGTACCTGAAGGAAAAGAAAGTAAACAACGATTACCTTAGTAGTGGCGAGCGAACGGGTAACAGCCCAAACCACGGGTAGCAATATCTGTGGGGTTTAGGACTCAGTGAGTAGTGGAAACGCTTGTAGTTGAACAATCTGGAAAGGTTGGCGAAACAGAGTAAAAGCCTCGTAGGCGAAACAAGCGTTAAGCGAATGAGTATCCAGAGTAGCGTGGGGCACGTGGAATCCTGCGCGAAGATAGGAGGACCATCTCCAAAGGCTAAATACGATTTAGTGACCGATAGCGAATAGTACCGTGAGGGAACGGTGAAAAGAACCCCGGGAGGGGAGTGAAATAGAACCTGAAACTATATGTTTACAAGCAGAGAAAGCACTACGTAGCAATA
>CANRGF010000074.1 GCA_947630075.1 uncultured Clostridia bacterium | reverse complement strand
GTTGGTGGCATTGCGGGATATTCAAGATTTGGCGTGTTTAATTATTGCTCAGTGATGAGTTATAAATGGGATTATTCAAATCTCACAACCACTTTTGACAAAGCCACAAAGGCGGACATTTCCGGCAATAATTATGTGGCAGGTGCGGTTGGATATGCCGTTGGCTTTGCGGAGGACACACAATATCACAATGACGGCACTTACAACACTAGCGATGCAGACGGCGTAACCATCATATCAAGTTGCAGTGTTAATGCTCTATTAGCGGCAAGCGGGAACAGTTGTTGGGGTGTTTGCTATAGTGAAAATTATGCAATCATATTCAATGCATATTTTGTGGGCAAAATTGCCAACTCCGCTTTGGAAGATAAGTCCTTTGATTTTGCTGTGTCAAACGATAGTTCAATTCACTATTATGTTTACTCGGTGAATGTGTTTAATTCAACTCTTCAAATTTCAAAATTTGGTGCAGTGCTAAATGAAGGAGAAGCAGCTAGTGAATTTGACATCATGTCTGTGCAATATGCAGAATTCTGGGCTCAGGACGGCACTCTTAACGGCGGATATATCTATCTAACGCATAAAAACGAGCCAATTTTTGAGCTTGCGCCTTCTAGCTTGGTGGCAAGCGCAAAAACTCAACTAACGAACGAAAACGGAGCGCTAATTCCAAACCTATTGCATTTAGAAATTCGCAAATTCAACCTAGACGCCACCACTCCAAATTATCAACTGATTAGGTCTGCGCTTAACGAAAAATTTAATAGATATCGCATTGATGATTGTCTGAACATTGAAGCAGATATAGAAGGTGCACGCATATCCATTGAAGTGATAGAAGGCACAGATGTGATAAGCATCTATGGTGATGGCTATATTAATGTGTCGAATATTGGGCAGGCAAAAATTCTGTTATATCCAGTGCTTAATCCAATGATAAGGTGTGAAATCATTGTTGATGTTTGTGCGCCTATTGGCAATTTTGTGATTAGCACAAGCAACCAAGAAAGAGATAGCATTGCAAGCACCACTCAAAACATCGCTAAGGGCAAGGGGAAACAATATGTGTCTGTGTCTAGCGGAAGTGAGCACTATTTAATTTCTGGCTCGGAAGAGCAGGTGGAATATGACTATGAAACAGACAAGCGCATTTATTTAGATGTTCAGGTTGAATATCTTGGCGAGCAAATTGAAGGCTTTGATTTAAACAACTACATCTCAATCAGTGAAAACCGCTTAGTTGGTGGGAAAACGAGTTTAAACCCGGCACAACCATTCAGCATTCAAGTGATAGAGCAGTTAGATGGCGAGTTGGCAATCACCATTCAGCCATATTTGCAAATTGAATTTACTTCAACGGTGGAAGATGCAGCAACTCACACTCAAAGAGAGGAAACTCACACGGCAAAAATTGATTATGAAGACACAATTTCATTTAAGCTCAAAACTTATCGCGGACCTTCACAAATCAACTTAACCTATGAAGAAGTTAATCTTTACCCAACGAACTCGACTATTGTTAGTGCACTTATCACCACAGATTTGCCTCTAACAGATGAGGAACTTGCGGTTGAAAATATCATTTCGGCAATTTCTGTTGCGGATGAAAACAGTGCCACTCCAATTCAAAATGTGGCAGATTATGTGGAATTTGTGCAAGCGAGCCACGAGTTGATTGGCGGAGTGCAAGAAGTTAAATATAGAGTGAAATTTAGCAACGAACTTCACATCGAAGAGCCAAAAACTCTCACGATTATCTTCAGCGTGGAGGGTGCTGGCAGCAAGAGCGTAACATTCAATCTCTTCCCACAACTAATTCATTCTTTAAAGATTGAAAACTACACATTTAATGAGGACGGTCAGCGCGAGTTAAACAACATTTTGCGCCCAGATAGACGCGGCTTAATGATTATAAGCGTCTATCCAGATAATGGGTATTATAAATATCTCAACATTCTTGACCCTGTGTCGGGAGAGGAAGTGCTATTCACCCAACTCACCGGTCTTGGTGGCACCACAATGCCAAGGCTTGATGTGGAATCTGCCACAGGTGAAGGTAAGGGCATAAGGCTAGAAAAGATTGCCAAAGCGGGTGGCGGATATGAAGATAAAATTTATGTTTCCACCACGATTGACCAACGCTACACTTCACGAATTCATCAAATCATGGTTGTGGCGTGTGACGATTTCGGTCAGCGAATTGCTTCGGCAGTGTTTGATTTGGACATCAAAATGAAGCCGCAAGTTACTATGGATTATGTTGACCCAAACGGCGTGCATCTCAACAATAGCGATAATGTTGCTTCGCCAATTTATTTGGCAAATTATGTTCCTGCAAGTTTGGATGTAACCGTTAGAAATGCAGACACAGAGCCTTCTATCAGTGGCGAATTTGTGGACGTAAATGGTGTTAAAGATTCATCTCTAACCTTTGAAGAATATTTTGACATAGTAAACATCGTTGGTTCAAGATATGAATTGCAGTGGAAAAATGGTTTAACTGACGATTTATTAGGCAAGCGCATTAAACTCACGGCAGAAACGAGTTTAACTCTTAATAATGGCACGGTTGAAACGGCTGAAACCTCTTTGATTTTTAGGATTGCACGATTTGTTATCCATAATATAAGTGTGAACAGCAGTCGGGTTAATTTCGCACCAAATCAGTACGACACCACTAGAATTTTATATGGTGATTACGCTGTGCCAATGGATTTGGTTTTCTATTTATCTCCAACCGATATTAGTTATTATGATAACTATAATTATTGGACGAATAGTTATTTATATAATCCAGATTTGGGCAGTGCTGTGTCAGTTAGTGAAGAATTGATTGCCATAAACAGCATTTTGAGAGCATTAAACACGCAAGAGGCGTTGGACTATAAGTATGTGCAACTGTTAAAAAATGGCGAGCCTTTAACCGACACTAGGCTTGGCACAATCAGTTTCATTGAAGGGCAGGGGCTTAGCATAATTGTCAACTCAAATGACGATGGTGATTTGGCGCTTAAACTAAATGTGGCATTGGCGTTAGACGAAAGCAATTATTGTTGGGAAGTTAACCAATATTCAGGCACTCAACACTTCAATTATTCTTATCGAATAAGTTTTGATAACTCCACTATGAATATGTCCAATAGTGGAACAATCAATTACATTTTGGGCAATGACCTTGTGTTTGAAGAATACACTCCTATTGATGTGAATGTGGCTTCATTTGACGGCAATGGCAGAAAAATCATAATTAAGAGTTTTGCCGGCTTTAATGACGCAGACATCCGCGCAGGATTGTTTGAGCATATATATCCAAATATGTTGGTGTCTAATCTTGAAGTTATATATTTAATGGACGGAACGGATAGGAGGCTCGGCTTCATCAATGGCAGAGAGCCAATCACGGGCACAGAATATTTTGACCTGTGCACAAATCCAAACACCACTTATTCAACGGCATATTTTGGTGGTCTCGCTGCCGAAAATGAAGGCATCATCACGAATTGCACAGTGTCGGGCGGAGTGGCAATCAGGGCAACAGCTTTTGAAAATAGCACTCAGATTGCAAACTTCAACATCGGCGGATTGGTGTGCGTAAATAGTGGTTATATCACAAATTCAATAAGCAGATTAGCAATCGCCGGCTTTGCAAATATCGGTGGCTTGGTCTGTCAAAATAATGCAAAAATTGCGTCAAGTGCATTTGACGCAAGTGAAGAATTTTCTCTTGAGGAAGGGGACACTCGCGAGGTGAAGTATCATAGATATAATAGCGAATCTGACGAAAGCATTTATATCAACAAAACAGGTTATATCTTAGCACACAATAGATTTGTGCCAGCGATTGAAAGCAACATTACAGCAAATGTTGGTGGCTTTGCAGTGGAAAACTCGGGAAGCACAACTATTAATAATAGGACTGTTGAAGCAGAAATCTCAATGAGTTATGTGAAAGCGGGCACAACCAATTCACAAAGCAACATTTTTGCTCGAAATTCAATTTTGGCAGGTTTTGTGCGCACTAATGCAAGCAAAATTAACGATTGTTATGTGATATTTGACGGCGCAGGAAGTGCAACTTTCAGTGGTTTTGTGAGCGACAATGCGGGTGGCACAATCTCCACTTGCTACACCAACATTAATTCAGGCGATTGGCATGTGGGCGAATATCCAATGTTCACTCAAAAGGGCTCAACGGCGGGCACAATTTCTAATTCAATAGAAATAATTAACTTAACTATTGGCGAAGATTTCTATAATTTACAATATAAAACGCCGGGCGTCTCTCACATCAACACTTTGAATAGCTTCTATAAAGAAAGTTATCAAGGGTTTATGTTTGGCGACAACGCAAATGGCGTGTGGCAGATTTTGCCTAACTCAACGCCAACGCTCGTTTCCACACAAGTTGAAGTGAAATATAATGGCGCTCTAACTAGTGGTCAAAAGAATAGGTATGTTGGTCTTAGAATGGTGGAAGTGCAAGAAGATGAAGAATTGGGCACAGAAAAAACAATTCTTTACGATAATGGCTATGGGCTCAAAAATAATCCTATCATTATCTACGATTTACAAACATGGAACTATTACTTTAAAAATGACACAAATAGGTTCTTCCGCCTAGTGGCAGATTTCAACTTTGAGGATGTGGGAGTTTCGCCAGAAACAAGCACGCGCTCATTTAGTGGTAACATTCAGGGTAACGACATGACGGTGGATAATTTGATGATTTTCTCATCAAACAACCTTGAAGCGATTGGTCTGTTTAGAGATTTGAAATCTAGCGGAGATGCCACCATTCCAAATGTGGTTGCAAATTTAAGGATTAACGCATCGTCAATCTTGGCTTCAAACACTCAGGCTGTCGGCATGCTGGCGGGCATTGTGGACGGATTTAGAATCTATCATATTGAGCTAGATTCAAATGGCTCTGTCATCTTGGGAAG
>CANRGF010000073.1 GCA_947630075.1 uncultured Clostridia bacterium | reverse complement strand
TATCCACTACACAGGCCTAGTGTTAAACATATTCAGCGCGGGCAATGGTGATGACAAACCTTATATAATCGCGAATATGGCAAATTTAACAAACATTCATTTGCGTCCAAATGCTAAATATGAGTTGGCAGAGGATGTGGACATTTCAAGGATTAGCACATCTTCGCTAATAGCAAAATATGGTGCATTGTTGGCGGACGAATTCTCGGGCAGTTTGGATGGCTCACACAATGGAATAAACCACACAATCAAAGGCCTCAACTTCTCATTTGTTGGCAGTGAATTTGCATTGTTTAAAACATTGAAAAATGCCACAATTAAAAACTTAACATTAGGCTCAAGCGAGGGAGATAATCTCACAATTGCTGGCTCAGGGCAGCTAAAAGTTGGCTTATTGGCAATTAATAGCATTGGTTCAACAATTGAAAAAGTTAATATAAACAACACAACAATTTCTGTTTATGGCTCAGTGGACAATGCTTATGTGGGTGGCTTGGCGGCTCAGGCACAAGGCACAACATTCACTGATTGCATTATTGATTTGACAATCAACACCGCTTCATCTGGTGCGTTATCGTCAAAGAATGAAAATTATATTGGTGGACTAGTGGCTTATGCTGAGGGTGGCAAAATCAGTCAAACGGTTGGCGATAGTTCTAAATTTAACTATATTGGCTCAGACAAGTCGGGTGCGATAGTAACCTATTTAGGTGGCATTGTTGGACGATATAAGTCCACAAAGCAAAACAAAGGCACAATTCAAGGAGTTAAAATAGATGTGAACATGAGCAATGCAAACGCTTCTAATTTAGGTGGAGTGGCAGGGCAGATTGAATATGTTGAAATGTCCAGCGCAGAGGTTACAACTAAAAATTCAAATAAAATTCAAACCTTAGATTTGGGTGCAAGTAGCAGCATCAACTTGGGCGGCTTGGTGGGCAAAGCACAAAGCAGCAGCATAACGAATTCTGGCGTGAATGTGGTGTTTAGCATCAACCTATTGGTTACAACTAGGTCTGAAATAAGAATTGGCGTGCTTGTGGGCGAATTGTCTAGGACGAGCTCGAGTGAAGATAAAAACACCCTATCGAATTGCTATTCCTACACGCAATTCACTTCGGGCGAAACTAAGTTAGACCAAGTGGCTTCAAGAGGCTACGGTGTCTATGGCTTTAACGCAAATGATTCAACCAACTTTGGAAGCACAATTTGTGAGGCTAGGAGTTAGGATGGTTGAATTCTCAAAGATTTTTGGTTTCATAAAAAAACTTGCGCTTAATCTGGCAATCGCTCTATGCATTATTCTGTTTGTGGCACTATTGCTCATTTATGGCTTTGGCTTTAAACCTTATAGCGTGCAATCAGCAAGCATGAGCCCCGCATTCAATAAGGGCGACTTGATTATTGTAAAAAAGGCAAAAACTTATAAGGTGGGAGATGTGTTGCAGTTTAATTATAGCGGACTAAACATTTCTCACCGCCTGCTTAAAGTTTTGAATAGAAATGGCAAGATAATATTTGTTTGTCATGGCGATGCGCTCGGGCATTTAGATGGCAGTTTAAGCGCGCAAAATTGGCAGTATGATGCAAAACTTTTGCAAAACAAAAATTATTACGAAATTGCTCAATATGATGATGTGCAACTGGTGGAAGAGGGCGAAGTTTCTGGCAAGGTTGAAACAGTCTTTAAAGGATATGGCACGGCGTTCGACTTTGCTTCTTCTCACAAGTTTGCAATTATATCTTGGGTGGTTATATTTTGGCTTGGCTTGGCAATAATTGATAATGAACTTGATATGCACAAACGGGCAGAAAAGAATTTTGGCGTTGAATGAATAATTAATTGACTTTAATTAAATAAAATGATATGATAAAAATAGGAGTGATAGTATGGCAAATGTGGAAGAATTAAAGCATGATTATATGGCGCCCCTTGTTCCTCGCTTGGCAAAGAAGGGTAAAGGCTATGTGTTTTATGCCTTTAATGGGGTTGCAAGTGAAGTGTATGACGAAGCAAAGCCTTATCAAGATGGTTTTGCCGAAGTTAGAATTGGGGATAGGACTTACTACCGCGATTTAATCGGTCAAGAATATTATAAAAAAGCAGTAAAAAATTCATCTTCTGCTGAAATGCTGGCCTTCTTTGAGGGTAAAATCAGAGTGGAAGAGATTAAGCATATTTCTTTGGGGGTGGATGAGGTTTTCGATTTCGTCAATGCGGTTATCAGTGCAAGATATTCCCAACAGGTTGATATGGCAATTAAAGAGCGTAACGACAAAATGCTGAAAGCAGCATTAGATAAATATTTATATGAAATTGCTGCTGCGAAAAAACTTTCGCTCAAAGCAAACAAGAAGAAAGCGGAAGAGGTCGCCACAATTTAAAAAAGCGCATTTGCGCTTTTTTCTATAAATTTAAACTTTCAAATTCACTAAACTTATTAGTGGCGTTTTTTAGTTGAGCAAATTTATGCTTGGTGCTTTCTCCACCATGAATATGCTTCACGCTGAAGTTTTCTTCCATAAGTTTTTGCACTCGCCTATAAAGTGAGCGGTCGATGTCTTTTAGCTTCACGCTCAAGTCGTGATGCACTGTGCTTTTTGCTAGGCCAAACTTTGCTGCAGTGGCGCGTATGGTTGTCTGCTCTTCTAAAATGTAATGAGCCAAAGCAACCGGGCGTTCATTATCATAATAATATTCCATAAAATCTCCTCAACATAATCTATTTGTTGACGTCTTAAAATATAACAAAATTCGTCAAAAAAATATTTTATCTTCCAAAAAGCGCAAAGCAAAAAATAAAAAAATAAATAAAAAATTTTTAAAAAAGTGTGAAAAATGATTAAAAAAATTGAAAAAATAAAAAAATTCCATTAAAAATTTAAAAATTTAATAAAAATTGTAAAGAAAAATATAAATTTGCTAATTTTTTAATTTTTAAGAATTTTTCTTTCTTTTATCTTAACTTTATTTTGGGAGCTAATAGAAAAAAATAATAAAAATTAAAATAAAAATCAAAAATTTACTAAAAATTATTGAAATTTTCGCAATTTTTTAAAAATTTTTAGAGATTTTTAAATCTTATTTATTTTTGCGGGCAATCTTATTTTTCTTCAATTTTTTTACATTTTTAGACAAATTGTTTTGACTTTAAAATCTAATTTTATTATAATTTATTTATTAATATTATTTGCTAATTTACGCAAGACTAATGGTGAGGGGTTATGAAGAAAAAAATATTTGGTGTGTTCACCGCTATTTTGTTGTTTGTGGCTTGCATTGGATTGTATGCTTGCAAAGGCAAGTATGACGATTTGCAATTCCGCATTTTTTATGCTTACACCGAAAATGCCGAAAATTGGATTGACGGCACGAGTGGTATCGACTGCTTTTATGGAGATGAAGATGGCCAGCTTCCAATAAAAGACGGCAGCAGCAAGATATACATAAAAGTGGTGGTCGAAAATGTCAAAGCCAAGCATGTTGGAGATATTTTCGTTTCTTGCAGAACGGAGTCGACAGGCACAAGCTTTAATGGTGCGATTGTTAAGCAAAATGAAGTTTTCAGTGTTGACATATCGGGCAAAGCGTCCATTGTGCTGAATGTGCGAGAAACCAATTCTCAAAAAAGTGCGGATGTGCAGATAAATGCCTCTTATCCGCTTGAAAGAATGGAAGCCAATTATGACGTTATGCCTGCACTTTATGCGGATGAAACCCTCAATTTAAACCAAGTGAAAGAGCAGATTATAAACTTTTACCCATTAGGGCAAACCAACCAATTGGATGTTAGTTTTGCGGTTAATAGTGTTGGGTTCTTCGACGCCCAAAATGAATATCAACGCTCGTCAAAAACGAGTTTGCTATTGTCTTCAAACGCTGTGTCTATTTCAAATTCCGTGTTGAAGTTAAACAATTATTCAATAGACCAAACCAATGTGGACAATTATGTGCTTGAAATCCTTGCGAAATCAAGCGCCCTTGCCGAACCTGTTACACTTTATGTTTATATCCTGCCAAGTGCAGATAGAAGCGTTGCTCCGCAAGTTGAATATAAAAATGACCTTGAAAACGCTGCAATAAATGGGCCGATTGTCCTTTATTCGCAGTCTGGTGAGGCAGAAAATGATTATTCATCTGCCACCCTTCAAGCCAATGCAAATGTGCAAAGTCCGTTTGTGAAAGGTGTGCGCACTAAAAATGGTTTGGTAAACTATAACATCGCACTTTATGTAGATAACGAGCGAGTTGATTTCTCTTCATCTAGTCAAAAACTGGACGATGAAAATGGCTTAATTTTTGGAAATCCAAATAAAGAGGAAAATATCTTCACAATCAACTCTGTTTCCAATGAGAGCATAGGCAATTTGCTGATAGATTTTAGGCTTGAAGTGAACGATTTCTTGTTCTCAAACGAGCACCGTCCAGCAAAGAGCGAATTCTTTGTGCAAAAGGGTCAGTTGGCAAGTGGCATCATCGTCGGCAATAGAGATTTGGGCAATTCTAGACCATACACAAATGGCGGAGTTTACACTGATTCTATCTATGCCACACAGGGCGAAACTAAGCCAATTTTCTTAAATCTAGACATAAATTCTCCTCAAAGTTCTAGCCAAAACATCACGGCATATTCAGTCGATTCTAATCTTAGAATTTTAAATCAAAACATTGAAGTTGCGGCGGGAAGTGTGATTGCAAACCGTTCACAAATCTCAGTGAACTTTGCAAATCAAACTGCCACAACCGGCTCAATGATTTTGCGCGTTAGAAACAATCCTGAAACCTTCCAAGGCGTTGAATGTGAGGCAAGCTATATTGATGTTACAATCACCATCACTAAGGTGGTTGCTCCAGATGCCTTTGTGGTTTATTGTGATAGAGATTTCACGCAAACAATCAATTCAACCAATCGCGAAAGGTGGCTATATTTGGGCGTGGGTGAGGAAAACTCATTCTTTGTTCGTG
>CANRGF010000072.1 GCA_947630075.1 uncultured Clostridia bacterium | reverse complement strand
GACGCCGTGATAACCGAGCTCACACAAGTGATTGGCTGCCACACCGGTCCGGGTTTATTAGCAGTTTTCTTCATGAAAAAATAAACAAAGGATTATATTATGAACATAGAAATTTTAGATGAAAATAAGGCTTCGCTTGACAATTTAAAAAAATCAATAGCGGCTTTTGCTAGCCCAAAGATTTTGGACGGGCAAATGCGCTTATTAAAAAAGTTTCGCACAAACATTGATAGCACCAAGTTGAACTTGGCAAATTGCCAACGCTGGCTAAAAGAAAATAAAAAAGACGAAAATTATGACCAATACTCTGCATTTTTGAAAACATTTGAAAAAAGGTTTGCCAAAATTCAAGAGTTTGAAAAAAGATTTTCGCAAAATAAAGTTAAGCGGCTATTAGGCGCGTGCGCTCGCAATCTCGTGCAGATGTTTGACGCCAAAGCCACTTTAAAATCGCAAACATATAGTTTTGCTTGTAGCAATTTTGTGAGCGATTTGCACGCCAAAGCAATTTTGGTTGAAAACAAATTTCAGCGCGGAGCAATCACTGCCAATAATGCCTACACTCACATGTCCAAACTCAGCAATGGTTTAAACGCAAATCCACTATCCATATCAAACGATGCCTTAAAGAATATGTTCGCAGCGTATATGGCAGACTATAGCAAAAAAGCCACCGCTTTGCAAGACGGCGGAATTTACACTCCAGATAGCGTGCTCCACCCTCAAACTTCACAAATTTGCCGAGCTGAAAATTTGGCTTCAAGCGAAATTGACACTCTTATGGATGTGGCAACCAGCAGAATAATAAACATAAAACGCAGATTGCACATTAAAGACCTAAACAATTCGCTTGCAGATGCTCAAAAAATATTTGCAACAATTGGCACTCCTGAGTGGGATGAAAAATCGGCAAACAATTTCCTCGACAATCTATATTCACGCACACAAGAATATGAAAAGTTGCAAACTGAAATTGATGACTTTGAATTTGAACTATCTTCAACACTCACCCAGATAGAAACTGCCACAAAGCATTCACAAGAAGCGGCAAAGGCAGTGCTGGTGAACGAAAGTGCCACTAGGATTGAAAAGGTGAAAAAACAAATTGTGGAAGTTAAACACCTAGCAAAAGGCAAAACTCCAACTCCAATTCTTGTTAATCATCAAAGTTACATCAAAAATGAAATCAACAACATTCAAGAAACCTTGGGCAAGAATGCAGTGGACGACTTGCTCACCAAATTAAACGAAGCCAAGATGATGAACGAGGAATTAAACACATTAATATCTCAAATTTCAATGCAAGAATTGGCTCAGGAAAAAGTGGAGGAGCAAGAAAAAGTGCTCACTTATAAGCCAGACTTTGACACAAATGACCCAAACAAAGATAAAAAATAAGAGCGACTTCGCTCTTTTTTTATTTATTTTTATTTAAGAAGTCTAAGTTTAGGCGATATTCATTTTTATCAAAATCAATCAATCCCTCATCTCGCATTTTGGCAAGTTCGGTGGACATTGCACTCCTATCCACAGACAAATAATTTGCAAGTTCGGTTTTGTTGAACGGAATTTCAAAATAATTTGAATTTGCCCGCTTTGCCATTAGGGTGAAATAAGAAAGCAATTTGTCCCTCGTGCTCTTTTTGGACATGTGAGTTAATTTGTTCATGAGCTCCACATTTCGCTCTGCCACCATCTGCATCAGGTTTCTAATCACAATGTCATGCCTCTTACATTTGTTTTGGCAAGGATAAATTAAGCGGTATTTATTCATAAACATGACAGTGGTTTTTTCTGTGGCAATAACGCTATCTTTATTCACTTCATCGCCAACATAGGTTGCCTCTAAGCCATAAACTTCGCCCGCTCCAAGACGCATCACCACCGATATATTGCCCATCTGGTCCACATTCTCCACAATGGCTGAGCCACGCACAATCATCACCACATCTTCAATGCTTTCACCCTGTTTTAGAATGCTTTCTCCCTTCTTAAAAACCTTAAATCTGGTTTTAAAGCAAAACATCATTGCTTGGCAGTCAAATTCGTTAATTTGACCAAAGGTTTTTGTGACAGATAAATCTTTATAATAATCCAATTTTTACCTCGTTTTGTTGTAAAAACAACACATTTTCAAAAATTATTATAGTATAATGGGGTTAATAAGTCAATATTTTTGGCTTATTAATGTGCAAAATTTTTAAAAAAACGCCATAAAAATGGGCATTTTAAGGGGCAAAATCTTTAGAATTTTAGCCTTTGAAAAGCAAAAAATTTTGCTAAAAAACTATGAGGGGAGGAAAAAATGAAAGTTATTAAGAGAGACGGGAAAGAAGTTGTTTTCGATAGCGAAAAAATTAGAAGAGCCGTTACCAAAGGCAACGAATCTATCCGCGAGCTAAGCAAAAGGCTCACTGCAGAGCAAATTGACCGCATTGTTAAAAATGTTGTGCGCGAATGTGAAGTGATGGGCAGAGCAGTTGGCGTGGAAGAAATTCAGGACAAAGTTCAGCACGCCATCATGGCAGAAGGCGCTTATGATGTTGCCACTTCATACATTGAGTATAGATATCAACACAAATTAAATCGCCAAGCCAACACCACAGATAAACAAATTTTATCTCTTATTGACTGCGACAACGAAGAGGTTAAACAGGAAAATAGCAACAAAAACCCAACTGTTAATAGCGTTCAGCGTGATTACATGGCTGGTGAAGTTAGCAAAGACTTAACCAAAAGGTTTTTGCTCCCTGAGCATATTTGGAAGGCTCATGAAGAAGGTTTAATCCATTTCCACGATGCAGACTATTTTGCCCAACGCATGCACAACTGTGATTTGGTGAATTTGGAAGATATGCTTCAAAATGGCACAGTTATCTCTGGCACAATGATTGAAAAGCCACACTCCTTCTCCACCGCTTGCAACATTGCCACACAAATCGTGGCACAAGTGGCATCAAGCCAATATGGTGGCCAAAGCATAAGCCTTGCACACCTTGCCCCATTTGTTGATGTGAGCAGGCAAAAAATTAGGCGTGATGTGGAAGCCGAGCTAAAAGAGGCAACCCAAAATGTTGACCCTAAATTGGTGGATAAAATCACAGAAAAGCGCGTTAGAGAGGAAATTAATCGCGGCGTGCAAACCATTCAATATCAGGTTATCACACTTATGACCACAAATGGTCAAGCACCTTTCCTAACCGAGTTTTTATATCTTGGCGAGGCAAAAAACGAGCGTGAGCGCGATGATTTGGCTATGATTATTGAAGAAACGCTTGAACAACGCTATCAAGGCGTGAAAAACGAAAAAGGCGTGTTTATCACCCCAGCTTTCCCAAAAATCATCTATGTTTTGGAAGAAAGCAACATTCACCCAGATAGCAAATATTATTACTTAACCCAACTTGCAGCTAAATGCACGGCAAAACGCTTAGTGCCAGATTATATTAGCGAGAAAAAGATGAAAGAGCTTAAAGAAGGCAACTGCTTCCCTGTTATGGGATGCAGAAGCAACCTAAGCCCTTGGAAGGACGAAAACGGCAAATATAAATTTTATGGCAGATTTAATCAGGGCGTGGTTACAATCAACCTTGTGGATGTGGCACTATCTAGTGGCAAGGACATGAAAAAATTCTGGAAAATCTTTGACGATAGGCTTGATTTGTGCTATGAAGCATTGATGTGCAGGCACAACAGGCTCAAAGGCACTCCTAGTGATGTGGCTCCAATTTTGTGGCAACATGGTGCTATTGCAAGATTAAAACCGGGCGAAAAAATCGATAAATTGCTCTATGGAGGATATTCCACAATCTCTCTTGGCTATGCTGGCTTATATGAGTGCGTGAAATATATGACGGGCAAATCTCACACCGACCCAGAAGCCACTCCATTCGCACTTGAAATAATGAAATATATGAATGATAAGTGCAATCAGTGGAAGAAAGAAACCACTATTGGCTTCGGCATATACGGCACACCATTAGAGAGCACCACATATAAGTTCGCAAAATGCTTGCAAAAACGATTTGGCATTATTCCAGGAATAACGGATAAAAATTACATCACAAATAGTTATCATGTGCATGTAACCGAGCCAATCAACGCATTTGATAAGCTTAAATTTGAAAGTCAATTCCAGCACCTATCCACAGGCGGAGCAATCAGTTATGTGGAAGTGCCTAACATGCAAGATAATCTTGAAGCCGTTATGCAAGTGATTAAATACATTTACGACAACATCATGTATGCCGAGTTAAACACAAAGTCCGACTATTGCCAAGTGTGTGGCTATGACGGCGAAATCGTGATTGAAGATGACCCGGACGGCAAGCTGATTTGGGTGTGCCCAAATTGCGGAAATAAAGACCAAACTAAGATGAATGTGGCGCGCCGCACTTGTGGATATATTGGCAGTCAGTTCTGGAACCAAGGCAGGACGCAAGAAATTCGCGATAGGGTTTTGCACTTATAAAATCTGTTTCTCTATCGTGAAATAAAGGACAAATTATGAATTATGGCAATATCAAATATAACGACATAGCAAACGGTGAAGGTGTTAGGACATCGCTATTTGTGAGCGGGTGCACGCACCATTGCAAAAACTGCTTCAACCCCGAAACATGGGATTTTAATTATGGCAAACCTTTCACCAAAGAGGTGGAGGACGAAATAATTAAATCGCTAGCGCCCGACCATATAAATGGGCTGACCCTGTTGGGGGGCGAACCTATGGAGATTGCAAATCAGCAGGCGTTGCTTCCATTTGTTAAAAGAGTGAAAGCCACCTATCCAAACAAAACCATTTGGTGCTATTCTGGATATTTGTTTGATAATGAGTTGCTTGGCGAAAGCCGTGCACACGGCCCGCACACAAGAGAACTTTTAGGATATATCGACATTTTGGTGGACGGCGAGTTTAAGGAAGACTTGAAGGACATCACGCTGAGATTTAAAGGCAGCAGCAATCAGCGAATAATAGATGTGCAGAAAAGCTTGAAAGAAAACAAAGTGGTGCTA
>CANRGF010000071.1 GCA_947630075.1 uncultured Clostridia bacterium | reverse complement strand
ACGGCTTTATGCCGAAATTGGCATGGTGGAAGAGGAGCATGTAACTCAATATGAAAGCCTAAAAGACCCAACTTGTACTTGGTTAGAGCAGTGGGTGATGCATGAATATACTGAATGTTACCTATATTTTAGCGCATATAACGAGGAAGAAAATAAAAATATTAAAGAAATTTGGCATCAATTTTTCTTAATGGAATGCTCTCATTTGCGCCTTGCTTGTGATTTGCTTAAAAAATTTGAAAAAAAGGATTATTCTTCTGTTATCGGTGATGGTGAATTTCCAACTCTTTTAAAACTAGGCACAAATAAAGAATATGTTCGCGATGTGTTGGAGCGTACAATCCTTTTAACGAGTGATAGACAAAAATATGTTAGCGTAATGTCGCTTAAAAGTAATGCAGATTTCTTTTTGTATCAAGATGAAATTATGCCAAACGCCAATAATAACGCAAGCCATCAAGTGATTGAAAAAGCAATCAAAAAATTGGGGCAGGATTACCGCTATCAAGATAAGCCAAACCCTGTTAAAGAATTGCAGAACAGGAAAAAAGACAACACCACAATAGCTCGTAAAAAAAGCGGTTAACCCGCTTTTTTGTTTGATAGCCCATCTGTTGTTTTACTCGGAATTTCAGACAATCCTTTCGCTACATTTTATAATAAAAAACTTTCACCATATTTGCAAGTAAAAAATGAAAAATTAGACAAAAAACAAATTTTGTGGTCTTTCTTTGTTGTTCGTTTCATAATTTTTAGATGTCAGTTGGGGTATGTTCCCAAATATAATACTTAATTTTATACAAATTTTCTATCGTTAGGAAACTTTTAAAGTTGCAAGAGCTTTTGAAATTGCCCCCGTTTCTTTTTCAAATATTTTGTCGATTATTGCCACGCATTCCGCTTCCAATTTTGAATAATCAAAGACAGCATATTCTTTGAACTCGTCAATTTTCTTTTCGGTTTCCTTATTGTTTCCAACGAGGCGTTGTTTAGGACACTGATTTTGCGTTGAGTTTTTTCTGAAATACAAGCACATTTCATCCACACTTATTTGGAAATAGAAATTTTTATAATTTTCTATTTGACTAATTGTAAACATAATGTTAACAGGGTCTTTTTTCTTGCTTTTTACTAAAACTCCGTCTTTGTTTTCGATAACGATTTTTGCCCCTTTTTGTTCAAGCAAATTGCACAAAATTTTTGAAGTTTCTTTAATCCAATTTGGTTTCATATTGTAAATAAAATCTAATATTTGTCGGTTATTTTTATAAATTTCCAATGCTTGTTTTTTAAGTTCAGATTCATTGTCGTTCATCATATCAAATTCACTCCTGATTAGTTTTTTATAATCCTCGATAAGCGTTGCCAAAGTATTATCAATATTGTTTGTGTCTAATCTATTTAGCACATTTAAAATAAATTCATAATCTATTTCTGCCCATTCGTTATAGCCAGATTCCGCTTTGTTAGGAGTAAGGTATAACATTATTTTTATGTAATCTTTATATTCCTTGAATAAATAATCTTTGTATTTTTCAAGTTGATTGTCGTGTTGGTCTGAATCGACTTTATTTTCTATTGCAATAACAACTTTTTGCTTTTTATCTTTTGTTATTTCAAGTTGAATAAGAATATCAATTCTGCCATCTTTTATTGCCATCTCACGATAGACATTTACATTGTTGATGTTCCCGTAAAGTGTGTCAAAGAAATTGAGTTTTGAGGCTTTGTTTTCTTTTGCTAGCAAGATTAAAAAGTTTTTGAGGAATTGCTGACCGAGGTTTCCGCTTTTACTTGGGTCAAAAAGAAATGACAAAAAATCACTATGTCGCAGTTCTTGTCGGCTAATATTCAAAATGTTAAAAACATTGTATTTGTCATATCCCGCATTGACAAGAGGACGAGTAATATTCTCATCAAAATTCAAAGCGAAATCTAATAGTTGTTCATTTGTTATAGATTGTGCCATAACAACTCCTTTTTATGTCTTGTGGCACAAAATAAAAGTGCCGTTTCTCGTTGAGTGCGACCTACAACTTTCTACACAAGGGGGTAGGTTTTGGGCAGATAGCCAAATCTTAATATTTCTGTGTGAGCAATGTCATGTTCAGTTGTAGACCATAATTATATTGTAACACATTTTTTGCAAAAAAGAAACAAGTTATAAATCTCTCAATAAAATTTTTAGAAATTTGGCGCAATATGAAAAAGGGAATATCTCCCAAATAGGCGATATCCCGAGCAACAATTCCGTTGGTAGCCCTATGGGGAATCGAACCCCAGTCTCAACCGTGAGAGGGTCGCGTCCTAACCTCTAGACTATAGAGCCATGTTGATATATTAGCATAAATCTCAGCATTTTTCAAGAGTTTTTGTTTAATTTTTCAAAAATCTTTTAAATAATTGAAAAAGAAATTATATTTTGGTATAATTCTCTAAATGAAAGCAAGATGGTTTAATTTCCGCGCGTTAGTTGTGATTTTCGTCTTTCTAATTTTAGGAAGTCTTTTTGCTTTTTACATTCATAAAAACATTATCGCCACAGTTTTATTAACCATAGTTTTTGTTGGCTTAATTATCTTTGTGGCAGTAACGAGAAAGAAAATTGCATACTTGCTTTTGCCCATTTTTGCATTTGTGTTTGGGTTTGGGCTCAACCAATTAGCCTATCACAACTTCAATAAATCAATAGATTTCATTCCCACCAATGTTGAAGGCAGAATTTATAGTGTCAGTTATGAAGATGGCATGGCGTCTGTTAGATTAGATAGTGTGAAGTTTGATGGCAAAAATGCAAACTCAAATCTCCAACTTTATTTGTATGACAACAGCGGTCTGTTTGAAAACATTGAAATTGGCAGTGTGGTCAGTTTTGCTCCAATAAAATTATATAAAGCAGATTTAATTAGCGACATTCCAACTGCGTATTTATATTCAAACAATTTAAGATATTCAGCCACAGCGAATGTTTTGTCGCTAACTTATATAAAGACAGATAAAACTTTTGCTGAAAAGATTAAATCATACATAAAAGACAATTTACACAACGGCTTATCTAACGAAAATGCTGAGATTGCCTATTCTGCGCTTTTTGGAGATAAAGAAATGCTCCCGGAAAATGAATATTCCGCATATCGCTTGTCCGGCGTGGCGCACCTATTGGCAGTTTCCGGTTTGCACGTTGGCATAATTGTCGCCATTTTATATAAATTATTAGACCTATTAAAAATCAAGCGTTGGGCTAGGGTGGCGGTGGTGTCCGTTCTGCTTTTGCTTTATGCCTATATTTGCAATTTCTCAGTGTCTGTTGTGCGAGCGTCAATAATGACTGTCATTATGTTAATTGCGCCTCTGGTCTATCGGCAATACGATAGCCTATCAGCGCTTTCGTTTGCTGGAATTGTGATTTTCTTATTTAACCCGCTTTGCATTTTTGATGTAAGTTTCTTAATGAGTTTTGCTTGTGTGGCAGGCATAATCATGCTTCATCGCCCAATCAAAACGGCGCTTATGCACACTAAAATGCCAAAATGGCTTGCTGAGAGCATAGGGCTTAGCCTTTCAGCGATGGTCGCCCTCATGTTAATAATGGCATTTTTCTTTAAAACTCTAAACATTGTGTCGGTTCTAGCAAATATTGTGATAATTCCAATCTTCACAGTGGTGTTTTCAATCACATTTGTCTTGGCAATGCTTTCCTTAATTTTTCCTTTTATAACCTATATCTTAATCCCGATAAACCCAATTTTTAATTTTATCAACTTTGTTGTAAACATATTTGCCGGCTTGCATGTTGCGAGCATTCCAACAATCAACATTAGTTATGTAGCAATGCTGATATATTTCTTAATAATTTTCTTGATAGGGCGGATGTGCACAGCCAAAAGAGAATATAGATTTCTTATTTGTTTGCCACTAGTTGCTTTTTTGATAGTTTTTATGGTCTCATGTATTTATGAAGTTTATTGAATTAAACAAGTCATTAAAAGAACATATCTCAAACCTTTATAATATTAAAGGCGATGATGTTTTTCTAATAAAAAATGCCATAGCAAACATAAAGAGTGCCGTGGTTAATGATTTTGAAGAATTCAACTTCGTAAAGTTAGACGCTGAAAAAATAAAATCAAGTGAAGTGGACGCTCAGCTATCCACCTTGCCAATAGGTGGCGAATATAGAATGGTGGTGCTAAATAATCCAAACGCCGAAATTGTGAAACTATTAAACAAATTTGACTTTGCCAATTCAAATGTGGTGGCGGTTTGCGTTGGGGCAGATAAATTAACAGCGGGAGAAGTGGTTGATTGCTCAAAACTAGATAAAATGGACATTCAAAAATATGCTCTAAACTATCTAGCCAAAAGAAAAATTGCCATAGCAGAGCAGGCGCTAGACTATTTGATTGACGCCACAAATGGAAATATGTCCTTCATAGTGAATGAATTAGGAAAGTTGTCATCTTTTGTTAGCGATGGCGACACAATTACTATGGACATCGTAACAAATCTTGTTGCAAACACCACAGAATATGTCATTTACATGCTAACGGGTGCAATAGATGAGAAGAATAACACTAAATATCAAACCATATTAAGTTCAATGTCCAAATCACAAACTTTTGGTGAAATTTTCTCTTATATGGGCAAATATTTTAAGCGAATGCAGTATATTTCAATCAATAAAAACGATGAAGAATTGTCCAAAATCTTATCAATCAAGCCGTATGCCATAAAAATGTCCCGCCAGGCAATAGCAAAAAATGGGGTGAATTACTATATAAATTTATATCAAAAATATGTGGATTTAGACTATAAAATTAAGTCTGGCAAAATCTCACCATACAACGCACTCTACGAGTTGATTTTCTAACAAAAATTAGTTGAATTTTGGTTTTAAACGATTGATTTTATTTTATTTTTGTTCTATTATAAACTTATGAGCAATGAAAAGTTGTTAATTCCCACAAAAATCATCCACTCAAAAAGGCGAAGCATAACCATAATCATTGATAGAAATGGCGATTTAGTTGTTCGTGCACCTTTAAAATGCAGGCAGACTGAGATTG
>CANRGF010000070.1 GCA_947630075.1 uncultured Clostridia bacterium | reverse complement strand
GAGCACACGGCATACAATCAACTCAATGCTATCAAACAATGTGAATAGCGATGGCAAACTAACTTTCGTGCCGGGCTATAATGTGGGCGGCAAAACGGGCACTGCGCAAAAATATGACGAAAGCGGAAAAATTGCAAACGGGAAATATATTTCAAGTTGCATCACCACTTATCCTGCAAATGACCCAGAATTGATTTTAATTGTGTGCGTCAACGAGCCTTCAAACGGCGCTTATTATGGCGGTGTTGTGGCAAAACCGGTGGGAGAGCGCGTCATGAAAGCAATTTTTGAAGCAAAATCTATAAGTCCAACAGATGAAACGCAGTTAAGCAATAAGCCAGATATTGAAATGCCAAATGTGGTTGGTTTGACGGTGGCTGACGCTTGCGCCACACTTAAAGGCTTAGGTCTAAATGCCCAAGTTGAGGGAGAGGGTGAACTCATTGCTGCCCAACTTCCACCAATCGGCACGCTTTTATATTTGGGAGAAATTGTGTTTTTAATCACAATTTAAATATTTTTGTCTATTTTTGTTTGCAAAGTAAAATCACATATTTTCTTTGATAAATTATGATAAGGAGTGCGGGATGAAACTATATGATATAATATCAAACTTAAAATTTGTTGGAATAAAGCATCATCAAGACCTAGAAATTGACGCGCTAAGTTGCTCAAGCAAGGAAAAGATGCAAAACGGCATATATTTTTGCATAAAAGGAATGCACTCAGACGGGCATAATTTTGCTTTAGAGAGCATCAAAAATGGTGCTGTTTGCCTTGTGGTTGAAAGGTATTTGGATTTACCAATTACCCAAATTTTGGTGGAAAATGTGCGGGTGGCAATGTCTTATATTAGTTCGGTTTTTTTCGGCACTTATAAATCAAAAATGAAGCTTGTGGGCATCACAGGCACAAATGGCAAAACAACCACCACATTTTTGATGAGAGAAGTTTTAATGCACTTAAATAAAAAAGTTGGATTGATAGGCACAGAAGGTGTGTATATAAATAATCTTATGCTTCCCCCAACTCTCACAACTCCCGACCCAATCGTGCTTCACAAATTGATTAAAGAGATGGAAAACAATGGCTGTGAATATTGCATTATGGAAGTGAGTGCGCACGCTATTGCTTTAAATAAAATAGACAATTTGTTTTTTGATGTTGTTGGCATCACAAACATCACAAAAGACCACCTAGATTTTTTCTTAAATATGGAAAATTATATAAAGTGCAAGATGAGTTTGTTTAACTATAATCATGCTAAATGCGGAGTGGTTAATCTCGATTGCAAGCCTTTAAAAGATTTCTTAAAAAAGTCTAATATTGAACTTGTTTCAATAGGCAAAGAGAAAGAAGCAATGATGAAGCTAGGGCAAACAAATCAGTCTGTGAAAGGCTCTAATTTTAAGTTTTCTTATGACGGCAAAACGCATCTTGCCCACACCAATCTTTTGGGTGAATACAACATTGAAAATGTCCTTATGGCGATAGCATGCTTAAGCAAATTGGGCATAAAAATAAGCGATATATTAAAGGCTTTGAAAAACACGATTATTGAAGTGCCGGGGCGATTTAATGTGCTTAAAGTTGAAGGCGATTATAATGTGATTGTGGATTACGCGCACACGCCAGATGGGATAAAAAACATTTTAACCACAATTAAAAAATTGCCAGTTTCTCGCATAATTACTGTGTTTGGATGCGGTGGCAATCGGGACAAAACAAAAAGAGAGGAAATGGGAAAGGTGGCTTGCGATATGAGTGATCTTGTGATTGTAACTACCGATAACCCGCGAAATGAAAATCCCGACATGATTATTGATGATATTGTGAGAAATAATAATAGCGAAAAACTTATCCGCATCACAGATAGAAAGTCGGCAATAGAATATGCTTTATCCATTGCCAAACCTAACGACATTGTGGCAATTTTAGGCAAGGGCGCAGAGAACTATCAAGAGATAAAAGGTGTGAAATTCCACTTCAGTGATTATGAAGTTGTGGACGAATATTTTAGATATTCAATGAAGGAAGAAATGAAAATATGATAGTTGTTTTAACTGCGTTTTTGGCAAGTTTTGCGCTCAGCTCTGCCTTGATGCCAATAATAATCAAAATATTTAAAAAACACAGCGCAAGACAGACTATTTTGGGCTATGTGGAAGAGCATAAGTCTAAAAATGGCACAATCACCATGGGCGGGGTGGTGTTTATAATCACCACACTTTTGCTTTCATTTTTCTTTTTAGAGTTCAACACAAAATGGTTTATGGTGTTGCTTTTTAGCATATTCTTTGGTCTGCTTGGCTTTATGGACGATTTTATCAAAATAAAATATAAGCAAAATCTCGGGTTAAAGCCATATCAAAAAATAATAGGGCAGTTGGGGTTATCAATAATTTTTGCTCTGTTTGTTTTTTATTTTAGTGGACAAGCAGGCAACATTTTTCTGCCATTTTCCGCCAAGAGCATAGACATTAAATATTTCGCAATAGTGCTTATTGTGCTTGTGCTTCTTGCCACAACTAATAGTGTTAATTTGACAGACGGCCTAGATGGTCTTGCTGGCAATGTTTCAATTGTTTATTTGATTTTTTACACGGCAATAATATTAATTTTTAAAAATCAAATTTATCTTCAAGGTGAAACAGGTGAGATATTAACTAACATAGAAAACATGAGCGTGCTATCTATGTTGTTTGTTGGCTCGGTTGCAGGGTTTTTAATTTTCAACACTTTTAAAGCATCAATTTTTATGGGTGATGTTGGCTCGCTCTGTCTGGGTGGATTTATTGGTGCTTCGGCTTGCATGTTAGGTTTTGAGTTGATGCTTCCAATCTTAGGAGTTTTCTTTGTGATAAGTTCGGTGTCGGTTATTTTGCAAGTGCTGTTTTATAAACTCACTCACAGACGCATTTTCAAAATGGCGCCTTTTCATCATCATCTGCAAATGTCTGGGTTAAGTGAACCCAAAATTGTGTTCCTTTATTCTTCACTAACTTGTGCGGTGGGCGTGCTTTCAATAATTTTATATTTGCTATAAAATAACGCAAAAATTTTTAAAAAATCGCAAAAAGCACTAAATTTTCACAAATTTTAAAAAATTTTTTAAGATTTTTAAATAAAAGGTGGTTTTATGAATTTTAAAAATAAAAATGTTTTAGTGTATGGAATGTCCTCTTCAGGAGAATGGGCTTCAAAACTTTTGCTGAAGAAAAAAGCAAAAGTCTTTTTGTTTGATGACAACAAAGAAAAACTGAAAAGCAAACGATTTAAAGATTGCTATCTCGTGCAATCACTATCTGAAAATTTCATTTCACAATTTGATTTTATTGTTTTGTCGCCATCCATAGATTTAGAAAATGAAGTGGTTAAAATAGCAAATAAGTTCAACATCAAAATTTATAGCGAACTTGAATTGGCAAGTTTGTTTTGCAAGGACATGATTGCCATCACGGGCACAAATGGAAAAACCACGACAGTCGAACTTGTTAATGCCATAATTAATCAAAAGCAAAAAGCGGTTGCTTGTGGCAACATCGGTTATCCACTATCGCGTGCCGTGTTGGAAAATAAAAGAAGTCTTAAAGTGGTTGAAGTTAGCAGTTTTATGCTTGAGCATGCGGACGAATTTGCTCCCACTTCCGCCACAATTTTAAATATAGAGCCAGACCATTTAATCCGCCACAAAACTATAGAAGAGTATGCCAAACTAAAATATGGCATTTTCAAAAATTTAAAATCTAAAAATTATGCTGTGATAAATTTAGACAACTCCATTGCACCCAAAAATAAAACACTAACAATAACCTATTCGCAAAATCGGCTGGCGGATGTTTATTTAAACAATGGAGCGATATATCTACATAATGAAAAGGTCATCAACCTTAACGAGATAAAACTGAAAGGCAAGCACAACATTTATAATGTGATGTGTGCAATCTGTTTTGCTCATATTTATAAAGTGCCAACCAACAAAATTTATAACGCCCTAAAAAATTTTTCTCCCGATAAATTTCGAATTGAAGAAGTGGGGGAAGTGCGCAAAATTAAGTTTGTTAACGATAGTAAGTCAACAAATATCGCATCAACTCTTGCAGCGGTTGGGTCTATCAATGCTCCCACAATTCTTCTTTTAGGTGGCTCAAAAAAGGGGTTGAATTATTCAAAATTATTTTCGGGCTTGCCCAAAAGGGTGAAAGTGGTGATTGCTTTTGGCGAAATCTCACAAGACCTTTTGCTTGCAAATGACGGCAAATTCCGTATTTTTGAGCAATCAAACCTTTGCGAAGCTTTTGATTGCGCTGTTCAAATTGCTGAAAAGGGCGACACAATTTTGCTATCTCCCGCAACTGCAAGTTATGATGAATTTCAAAACTATATTGAGCGAGGCGAAGCCTTCAACAAAAAGGTGAGAGAATATGCGGATAAAGAATAAGGATGGCATTATCATAATAATTTGCACATTATTGCTTGCCTCGTTTGGTTGCGTTATGGTTTATAGCGCGAGCAAATATTCGGCGCAGGTGAATTTCGGCGATGCAATGTTTTATTTAAAAAAACAAATAATCGGCGTAATAATAGGGTTAGCAGGCTTAACTATATGCACATTTATCAATCATAAAATTTATAAGAAGTTTTATTGGTTATTCTATATTGTTGGCATTATATTTTTGTGCTTGGTATTCGTGCCCGGACTTGGCAAAACTAGTTTTGGTGCAACACGCTGGATAGGAGTGGGAGGATTTACCATGCAACCGAGCGAAATTTCAAAATTTTGTTTGGTTTTCTTTTTGGCAGGTTTTTTAGCAGATGGCGATAAACTATCAAAAATTAAAAATGTGATAATCACACTAAGTTTGGGCGGAATTTATTGTGTTTTAATAATGCTTGAACCAAATATGTCAATAACCATGTGCGTGGCATTTACTTTGATTTTTATGCTATTTATAGGCGGAATGCGCTTAAAGGTGTTTGGTGCGTTGTCTGTGCCCGCAATAGCGCTAGTTATCTTATTAATAATGATAGAGCCTTATAGGCTTAACCGCATTGTGGCATTTTTAAATCCTTGGCAAAACCCACTAGATGAAGG
>CANRGF010000069.1 GCA_947630075.1 uncultured Clostridia bacterium | reverse complement strand
GGTAACTGGGTTAAACAGCCAGCAATCGCAAACTAATAAATTCGACACTAAACGTTGGCTCATGCCAGATGTGCAAATTGATGCGGAAGAGGATAGGGCGGCAATGGGCACGCACTATCATCAAACGCTTGAAGCGTTGGACTTTTTGAATGTGTATCAACAGCCGGAAACTAAATTTGAAGATGTGAATTATGAAAAGATAAAAATGGCTCACGAGCAGATTAAAAAGTTGTGTGTTGGTGCAAAAGATATAAAAAAAGAAGCAGAGTTTATGATGTTTGTGCCATACAATGAAGTGGTTGCTGGCAGTAACTTAACAGATAAAGTGCTTATTCAAGGTGTGGTGGACTTATTGATTGAATTTGAAAATGAAATGATGATTGTGGATTATAAATTTTCTTACCTTCCAATCGACATCCTAAAAAAGAAATATGCCGAGCAGTTGAGCCTATATAAATTGGCTGTTGAAAAGGCTTATCATAAGCCTGTGAAACAGATGTTCATATATTCAATTAACACGGGCGAATTAAAATAAATTTAAAAAAATAGTGCAAAAAATTTCAAAAAATTTAAAAATTTGTGCAATTTTTAAGAAATTTTAAAAATTTTTCACAATTTTCGCTTGTCTTCAACCTTGATTTTGTTTTCTTTCAAAAGCAAAAAATAATCTTCCCACATATATTCCCTGATTGGAATTGGGCGATAACATTTAAAGTAAATCACAAGAGCGGGCGATATGTGGTGATAATTATCAAACAGGGTGGCGGCAAAAGCTTCGCCCGATTTGATTAGGTTTTTTGCTTTGGCGTGATAGTTGAAATACATAAATCAAATTTGTGCAAATTTCAAATTTTAATTCGGGCAATCTGGCATTGCTCGTTTTTATACTTTACTTTAATTTAAAGATATGCTATAATTATGGCATGGAAGAGAAGTTTCACAAAGCCTATTATAAAAATCCTCTCGCACTCGCTTTTTTGGGCGATAGCATCTTTGGTTTGCTTGTAAAAAAACATTTGGTTGAAAATAGCGATATTTTGCCCAATGCTTTAAATCGTGCCGCAAACCAAGTGGTGTGTGCAAAGGCTCAGGCAGTTTTGTTGGATGAAATTAAAGGTGAATTGACAGATGATGAATTGGATATCATCACTCGGGCTCGAAATCATTCGCCTCATTCAAAGGCAAAAAATAGCACGGTGGAAGAGTATAACAAAGCCACACAACTTGAAGCCTTGTTTGGCTATTGGTTTTTGAAAGAGGACTATGCTAGGCTAGAAAAAATCTTTAAAAAATATGTGGTGGAGAAATTATGATTGTTGAAGGAATAAATGTTGTGAATGAGCTCTTAAACTCTAGCATTAGAGTGGAGAAAGTGCTCATTGAAGATAGCAAAAACATTAATCTGTTGAAGATTGGCGAAGCGGCAAAATCAAGGGGTGTGCCGGTTGAAGTGTTAGATAAGCAATCTCTTGCCAAAATTCACCAAAATAGTCAGGGAGTGTTGGCGTTTGTGCCAAGTTTTAAATATGCTGAAATTGATGATATTTTTCATCTTGCCGAAAAGCGTGAGCAAAAGCCGTTTATTGTGATTTTAGACGGCATTTTAGACCCACACAATCTCGGTGCAATTATTAGGACTTGCGAATGTGCAGGCGTGCACGGGGTGATAATTCAAGAAAATCGCGCTTGTGAGGTAACCGACACGGTTTATAAAACAAGTGCGGGTGCGGTTTGCCATATGCTTATTGCTAAGGTTACAAATTTGCCACGCACAATTCAAGATTTGCAAAAGCGAGGGGTGTGGGTGTACGCTCTCGAAGCGGGCAGCAAGAGAATATATAAAGCAGATTTCACCTATCCCACCGCGCTAGTGATTGGTGGCGAAGGCAAGGGTGTTTCGCGCCTAGTGAAAGAGCGGGCAGACGAAGTGCTTTCGCTAGATATGTTTGGCAAAGTGAATAGTTTAAACGCATCAAATGCGGGAGCAATTGCAATATTTGAAGTGGTGAGGCAGAGAGTTAGATAAGGAGGCTTTTATATATGCAGGACGACATCGTTGATTTAATTGAACGAGCGCAGCACAATGACGAGTTGGCAATGGAAGATTTGCTCCGTCTTTTTAAGCCAAAAGTGATTGCCATTTCGCGTGAATATTTCTTGATTGGGGCAGATGAAGACGACCTTATTCAAGAAGGAATGATTGGGCTTTATAAAGCAATTAATGTCTATGATAAGTCCAAAAACCACAATTTTAGTGCATTTGCTTCGCTATGCATCCATCGTCAAATGCAAAACGCTGTGAAAAACGCAAATAGGGTGAAAAACGCTCCGCTGAATAGTTATTTGCCAATAAATTATTATGGCGGCGTTGGGCTAGATGATGACAACGTTATGAGAGTGATAATTGTGGACGATAATAGTGATATAGAAAAAGAGTATATCGACAAGGAAATGTCGGCAATTATGATAAGCAAGGTGCGAAATTTGCTCACCGACCAACAGTTTGAAATGCTCAAAATGTTTTTAAACGGCTTCACTTATTCTCAAATGGCTGAGAGGCTGGACATCACGCCCAAGCAGGTGGACAACACTCTTCAAGCCATCAAGCGCAAACTTCACACAATAAAAGGAGAAATCTAATGAATTTAGCATTATATCGCGAATTTAGGCCCAAAAACTTTGACGAAGTGGTGGGGCAAGACTTTATTATTAAGACGCTAAAAAATCAAATCAAAACAGATAGGCTAACGCACGCCTACCTTTTCTGTGGTCCGCGCGGCACGGGCAAAACCAGCACGGCAAAAATCTTTGCTCGCGCAGTGAACTGCACCCATTCGCAGGACGGCAATCCATGTGGGGTGTGTGCTGAATGTGTGGCACTCAGCGAAGCGAACACAGACATTGTGGAAATAGACGCCGCTTCAAACAATAGAGTGGAAGAAATTCGCGATTTGCGTGAAAAAGTGAATTTCCCGCCGCTTATTGGCAAATATAAGGTGTATATCGTCGACGAAGTGCACATGCTCACAGATAGTGCCTTCAATGCGCTTTTAAAGACGCTCGAAGAGCCACCAAAGCATATTATTTTTATCCTTGCCACCACAGAAATTCACAAACTGCCAGCCACAATTTTATCGCGCTGCACACGTTTTGATTTCAAACTTTTGCCAATAAATGTCCTTGTTGAACATTTAAAATCGGTGTTTAGCAAGAAAAATGTGTCGTGCGATGAAAAGAGCCTATATGCCATTGCCCGAGCGGGTGAAGGCAGCGTGCGAGATATGCTTTCAATAGCGGATAGTGTTGCCTCGTTTTGTGATTACAACATCACAATCGAGCAGTGTGAAAAGGTGATTGGCCTTTCTAATAAAGACAACATTAAAAACATTTTGTTATCCATCGCAAATAAAGATGTGCCAAACTTGTTTTTATCAATCAAATCAGCGCTTGGAATGGGCAAAAACATTCAAGTGCTTTGCAAAGAGATGGCGGATTATATCAAAAATCTTGTCATGATAAAGTCGGGCGTGGGAGATTATTCAATTTTGGATATTTTGCCCGGCGAATATGCGCAGTATGTGGACATTTCCAAACTTTTCGACATAAATCTCTTGAAAAGGGCATTCTCAAAATTTGCAGCGATTGAACTAGATTTGAAATATAGCCTAAACCCAGAAAACTTGTTTGAATCCGCTTGCTTAGAGTTGGTGGATAGTGCGGCAGTTGTTCCCCCAAAACCTGCCGAGCAAAAGATTGAACCTGATCAACCTCCAAAGCCAGCACCTGTGCAGCCTGCACCGGTTCAGCCTGTTGAACAAGAAAAAGAAATCACAGAGATTGAGCGCATGTGGGGCAATGTGCTGATAAAATTTAAAGAATATAATATGTTTGCCCTAATAAATGCGCTTAGGAGCGTAAACAAAGTGGAAGAGCAAGCGCATAAATTAATATTGCACACTAATGACCTAAGCAGTTTTGAAACGATTGACAATTCCGAGAGAATTGATGTAATATTAAAAACAGCCAAATTGTTTGACGATAGTCTAACTGCGGTCGAAGCGGTTTATGATAAAGATAACGCGTCAACGCAAGATATTAAAGACAATTTAAAGCAAGTTTTCAAATCAAAAATCAAATTTAAAGAGTAAAAGGAGAAATTTATGGCATATCATGGTGGCTTTGGTGGCGGAATGAATATGAACGCCCTTATGAACCAAGCAAAAAAAATGCAAGAGCAAATGATGAAGGCGCAAGAGGAACTTGAGCAAACCGAGGTGGTTGGCAAAGCCGGTGGCGAAATGGTAACCGTGGTGATGAACGGCAAGGGCGAGTTTAAGTCGATAAAACTAGATAAATCAGCGGTTGACCCAGACGATGTGGAAATGCTTGAGGACCTTATTTTGGTGGCGGTTAAAGACGCTAGCGCTAAGGCGGAAGAGTTAAAAAATAGCAAAATGGGTGGCAATCTAGGCGGAATGGGCGGTTTGTTTTAATGAATCAAATAGACGCAATGGATAGGCTTATAAACGAGTTTTCTCGTTTGCCCGGTGTTGGAAATAAGACGGCACAAAGATATGCCTATTTTTTGCTCACCCAAAGCGAGCAAGAGGTTAAAGATTTTGCAAGCGCAATGGTTGACGCAAAAGAACAAATTCACTATTGCAAAATTTGTGGAAATTTCACGGATAAGGACATTTGCTCCACTTGTGCAAAGCCAGATAAACAGCCAATAATTTGCGTGGTTAAAGAGCCAAAAGATGTGTCCGCACTCGAAAAAGTGCGAGATTTTGGTGGCAGTTATCATGTGTTGCATGGGGTGATTAATCCGCTTGAAAATAAAGGTCCGAATGACATTAATATCCGCTCACTTTTAAATAGAATAAGTAGCGAGCAAATTAAAGAGGTGATTGTTGCCACCAACCCAGATGTTGAGGGCGAGGCCACCGCACTTTATATTGCCAATCTATTAAAGCCGCTCGGGGTGAAAGTGTCGCGTTTGGCACAAGGAATTGCCATGGGCAGCGAACTTGAATATACAGACGCGCTCACATTATCAAAAGCCCTATCATCTCGCACTGAGATGTGAGGGAGGGGCGCACAAAAGTTTTCAACTTTTAAAAAGGCACGGC
>CANRGF010000068.1 GCA_947630075.1 uncultured Clostridia bacterium | reverse complement strand
GGAAGATGTGATTGTGGCATTAGGCTCTAACTGACGCGAAAGAGCCTTATTCTTTCAAGCGAATTTTCAGCCTCTTCGCTCTCATAGGTGAGCGAATTTTTCACAAAATCTATTGAAGCGTTTTTAATGCCTTCAAACTTGTTAATTTCATTTTGTAGATTTCTGGCACAATTTGGGCAATCTAACCCAAAAATCTTAACCTTTACTTTCACGCTTTGCCTCCTTAATGTGCTGCATGCTTATTTCAAACACTTGGCGAACATGGTCGTCTGCCAGAGAATATATAACTTCTTTGCCTGACTTGCGCCCTTTAATCAGCCTCATCTCTTTTAAATTTTGCAACTGATGAGAGATGGCAGACTTCGTCATGTTTAATAGGGCAGATATGTCGCACACACAAAGTTCGCTCTTTTCGAGCGCATTGATTATTTTAATCCTTGTGCTATCCGCCAAAGCCTTATAAAAATCTGCGATGTCCATCAAACTCTCATCGTCTAGCATTTTCTTTTTAACAAGCTTAACCTGCTCATCGTGAATTGTGTTGCAATCACAAATTGCGCATTTGCATTTCGTCATACTCCCTCCATAATAGTTGACAACTTATTCAACCATTATAATTGAATTTATGTTCAACTGTCAATGGTTTTATAGTAAATTTTTAAAAAATTTAGATTTTTATTAAAATTTTATAAAAAAACATAAAAATTGAATGAGTTTTATGAAATTTTTGCTATAATCAATTTGGAGGGGCATATGGAAGAATTGAATTTGACCACAAGGTGGGATAAAGTGTTTGAAAAGAGCACTAGGGTTAATCATAAAAAAGTTTCGTTCCCTAATCGCTATGGCATCACGCTTGCTGCGGATTTGTATGAGCCTAAAATTTCATCTGGGAGATTGCCCGCCATTGCGGTTTGCGGTCCGTTTGGAGCGGTGAAGGAACAATCGTCTGGGCTGTATGCTCAAGAGTTGGCAGAAAGAGGATTTTTGACTATTGCGTTTGACCCGTCTTTCACGGGAGAAAGCGGAGGAGAGCCAAGATATGTGGCTTCGCCAGACATAAACACTGAGGATTTTTGTGCGGCTGTGGACTTCTTATCTAATTATGGCAAAGCAGATCCAGATAAAATTGGCATTCTAGGTATATGCGGCTGGGGAGGAATGGCAATCAATGCTGCGGCAATCGACACTCGCATTAAAGCCACTGTTACATCAACTATGTACGACATGAGCAGAGTAAACGCCAATGGTTATTTTGATGCCAACAACACTCCAAAAGATAGGTTGGCTTTAAAAGAGAAATTGAATGCTCAACGCACAATAGATTTCAAAAATGGTTCATATTTAAGAGCGGGTGGAGTGGCAGACCCACTTCCAAAAGATGCCCCACAATTTGTGAAAGACTATTTTGATTATTATAAAACAAAGAGGGGATATCACAAGCGTTCGCTCAACTCAAATGACGGCTGGAATTTCACTTCTGCTTTGTCGTTTATAAATATGCCAATCTTATCTTATGCAGGCGAAATAAAAAGTGCAGTGCTCGTTATTCATGGAGATAAAGCTCATTCTAAATATTTTTCACAAGATGCTTTCAAAAAATTAAAGGGCAAAAACAAACAGCTTTTGATTGTGCCTAAGGCTGTGCACACAGATTTATATGACAAGAAGGATATAATTCCTTTTGATAAGATTGAAGAATTTTATAAAGGAAATTTATAAAACTTCAAAAAATAATAAAAATTTTAACTTTTTTAATTAATTTTTCCGCACAATTTTGTGATTGAATAAAAAAACCGCCGTGCTGGCGGTTTTTCGTTACATCCAATTTTAAGATAGCTTTTGAATCGTCAAATAACTGTCATCGTAGGTTATAGCGGCATTTTGTGTTACAGCAAGGCCAAGCGTGCCGTCAGCAGGCAAGTTGACAATATAAACGCCGTTTAAACCAGTTGTGCCGTTTGCAACTCCTGTTCTTGTGGAAGATGGTACAGGAGTGCCGTTCACAGTCAAACTGATTGAAGGAGCGTTTGTGTCTGTGGTTGTGCCGATTGTGCCATAACTAACAATATAACTGCCAGCAGTTAGGTCAATGTTGTTGTCGGTGCCGTCCAACACAATGTCTGTTTGAGCGGTCGGATATTCGGTTTCTGCAGACAAGGTCAACGGAGCATCAGCTGCACCCGTTGCACTGAAAGTGGCAGCAGAAACTGTTGGAGTTTCGCCAGCAGGGCCGGTAGGACCGGTTGGGCCGGTTGCACCAGTTGGACCGGTTGGGCCCGTTAATCCTGTAGGCCCGATAGGACCGGTAGGACCAGCAGGACCAGTTGGACCAGTAGGTCCTGTAAGTCCGGTTAAGCCAGTTGGACCAATAGGACCTTGTGGCCCAGCTGGACCGATTGGACCTTGCGGACCGGTTGGGCCGGTGATGCCTGTGAATATTATTCTATCCACATTTGATCCGCCTTGATTTATTGGGAAAGGCATTATAGGACGATTGCAGCAGCTATTAAAATTGTTAAAACAACAACTCATAATTCTCCTTAATGGTGGAATTTCCACCTAATACATACTATGAGCAAAAGAGAAATTTGTTTATGTTTTGTCCAAATAGTTTTTATAATTTTTTATGGTTATTTCATTTGGCGTGATTTCAAACAATTTGTCCCAAGGAATTGGGAAAGATATAGGTGCGCCTGCTCGTGCACGCACAGAGAAAGGGGCAACACAAGTTGAACCTTTTTTGTTTCTAAGATAGTCGATAAAAATTTTATTTTTTCTGCTTGACTTTTTTATGCTAGTGGTGAAAATTTTTGGATGTTCGCTTTCAATCAACAATGCTATTTCTTTTGCCAAATTTGAGAAGGCTTGCCAATCCATCTTTTTTGAAATGTTTAGATATATATGATAGCCTTTTCCACCGCTAGTTTTTAATTGTGGGTTTAGATTTAATTTCGTGAGAGTTTGTTTAACCAACAGAGTGGCTTCTCGCAGTTTTTTTATTGGAAGGGCTTCGTCTGGGTCGAGGTCAAACACCATCAAATTAGGGGAATCAATGCGTGGATATTTGCTTCCCCAGATATGAAACTCCACTGTGCCTAATTGCACTTGATAAACTAATTGCGATTTTGTGCGAACATAAAAATATTCATCTTCTCCATCGAAAAATGTTTCAACATATTCCTTTTCTTGGCTAGGATGTTTTTTGAAAAAACAACTATCATTAGCTTCAACATGGCAACGGATAACGCTGAGTGGGCGATTGCGAATTTGCTTCAACATAAGCGGGGCAATTTCGTTATAATAAATTGCCAAATCAAGTTTTGAAAGTTTGTCCTTTTTAAAGAGTTGCTTATCCGGATGAGAAATTTTAATCATTTCACCTCCAAATGAACATCTTTTGCTTTTTTATCCTCTCTAAGCCCAATAAAACTAGGCTGACGCAAAATTTTATCGCGAGTGAGTTCTGCAAATTGAATCTCTGCAACCAATTTAGGTTTAACCCAAATGATTTTTTCTTTAAACTTACGGCTGAAATTTTCGTTCTCTTGCTTGATTTTTGAAAGAGTGGAGGTAAGAAGTTGTTTTTCTTTTTCGTCAAAACCCGTGCCCACCTTGCCCGCATAAATAAGGTTTTTGCCATTGAAATAGCCCAAAATGAGAGCGCTTAAAACTGGATTTTTTGCGCTGGTTGAAAATCCGCATATCACGAATTCTTGGCGGAGATAACATTTGATTTTTAGCCAATCGTCAGTGCGCTTGCCAATATAAGGTGAATTTATTTTTTTAGCCATTATGCCTTCTAAATTATGCTCTTTTGCGAAATTAAAACACTCTTTTCCTTTTGCAAGAATGTGGTTGCTGAACAAGATTTCTTTGCTTGATTTATTTATTAAAGAGCGCAACTTTTCCTTCCTTGATTTTAGTGGAAGGGCACGCAAATCTTCGCCGTTGAGCGCTAGCAAGTCAAACACAACATACTTCATCTCTTTGCCATTTTTCATTCGTTCATTTAGAAGTGAAAAATCACTTCTGCCTTCTGCGTCAAACGCCACAACTTCTCCATCTATCACGAAAGAGTTTGCCTTAATTTTTGAAATAGCCGAGTGGATTAATGGCATTTTTTTTGAATAATCCACATTGTTTCTTGAAAACAAACAAACTTTGTTTTTTTCTTTGTGTGCCAGTATGCGATAGCCGTCATATTTAATTTCAAATGCCCAATCTTTTCCAGACGGAATTTCGTTGGATAAAGTGGCGAGCTGAACGGAGAATTTCTTTGGGGCGCTCTTTGGAATTTGCCTTGCAAACTCATCAACACTTTTCACAATCAGCCAGTTTTTTTCGTCCATTTTAATTAATGAAAATTCTCCTTTAAAAATCTTGCCAAAGAGCGTGAATTTTAAATTCCCCTTTTTTAAGCCGTAATTGAAATCAAACGAAGGGGAATAAAAGCCTTCGTCAAATATTTGCACGCTGCCTGCACCATAGTTCCCTTTTGGGATAACGCCTTCAAAATTGACATAATCTAACGGGTGGTCCTCAACTCTCACAGCTAAACGCTTATCTTTTGGGTTGGCAGATAGACCTTTTGGAACTGCCCAACTTAGCAACACACCTTCATGCTCTAGCCGAAAGTCGTAGTGGTCCGCTCTCGCCATATGATGCTGAATAACAAATCGCAATTTTTGTGAACTCTTTTTGATTTTTCCTTTTGGCTCGCTTGTGTTTTTAAAATCTCTTTTTGCATTATAGGCTTCCAATTTCATTTTGCCCTCACACGCTTTTTCTCTGGCTTAAGGCTCTTTTGCAATGCTTCCATAATATTGATAATTCTTGCGCCTTGCTTTTTCTCTTTCGGCTCAACAATGTCGTTGCCGGCAATCTTACGCTTAATTGCCTTCTTCAATTTTTCGTTATACTCATCTTTAAATTTATCTATTTCAAATTTGGCAGTCATTTGTGAAATAAGGCTAGAGGCAAGGTCTAATTCTTTCTTTGATAATTTGCTTTGCTTGATGGTGGGCGCTGCTTGAATTTCTTCTTCAAAAAACATGGTGTTTAAAAGCATTTTGCCATCTACAGCTCGAATTAAGATTAGGGTTTCTTTTGTGCCAAGCACACTCTTGGCAACGCCCGCCTTGTTTTGTTTTTTCATGGCTTCAAGCAGCAGATTAAACGCCTTATCTGC
>CANRGF010000067.1 GCA_947630075.1 uncultured Clostridia bacterium | reverse complement strand
GCAAATTTTATCAATTTCTTAGCCCTTTGGGGTAAAGATTTTTGAATGCGCCAGCACTTATTTTAAACCCTCCAACCGCACATCCGTTAAATTTCACCACGCCATATCCGTCCGTTTCATGAACCTCAATTTGCTCTCCATGAAGATATTTTTTTGCTTCTTCACTATTATATGGCAAATCTATATATTTGTGAAAGAAATTTCCAAAGGCGGAAAACAAAAAGTGATTAGGCTTGAAAATTTTGCCCACTTTTTCACCCATATTGACACCCAAAGTGATATAATTAACGCCCTTTTTGACAAAATCTAGATTTGGTACGCAAAATACCGAATTATTATATTCATATAATTTTGCCGTCAAGTTTAATTCTTTGATTGTATTTTGGCACGAAAAATCTTCTTTTAGCCTTAAATTTGGGTTTGGGCACAGGTCGTTTGCAGCAAGTTTCACCAAAACTGCCACGAATTGACCTTCTCCCTTATTTTTATGAGGATAAATCCTAACAGCTTCTGGGATGCCTATTCCTCTATTAAATGGCGCGGATATATTAACCAACCTATATTTATGAGCCTTTAAAAACTCACTTATCACGCCCTCATTTTCGAGTTTTGAATAGGTGCAAGTGGAATAAATGATTTTCCCGCCCTCTTTTAAGCATTTGTCCGCCTCATTTAAGATTTGAAGTTGCCTTTGAGCGTTCATGAGCGGGAGATTTTCATTCCATGTCGCCACATACTCTTCACCTCGCCTAAACATTCCTTCTCCACTGCAAGGAGCATCAACCAAGCAAACATCAAAACTATTAGCATACGCTTTTGCGATGTTTTCAGGTGTGTCGTTAGAAATTATCACATTCCTTAGCCCCATTCGTTCAACATTTGAATATAACACTTTGGCGCGGTTTTTTTCAATTTCATTGCTCACAAGCACCCCTTCGGGCAATCTATTTGCAATCTGGATGGTTTTGCCACCCGGAGCAGCACACATATCTAACACCGCCTCATTTCCATTGAACTTTATTGAATTGATAGTGAACATCGCACTAGCATCTTGCACATAAAATGCGCCTGCGTGATGGAGCGGATGCTTGCCTAGTTTTTCGTTCACATAAAACCCGTCTTCATAAGGGATTTTTTCCAGCTTAAAATCTGCAATTGAGGCAAAATCTTTTAAAGAAATCTTATTTTTATTCACATAAATTGCTTTTTGCTCTGGATTATCCATTGCCTTCAAAAAATCTTCAAACTCGCCACCTAAAAGCTGTTGCATATTCGTTAGAAATTTATCATTTAATCTAATCATATTGAGATTATAGCAAATTTATAAAAAATTTTCCACATTTTCTTGATTTTTCTATGCAATTTATCTAAACTATTATTAGAGGGGTTTATGCGCAAGTTAGAGATAATCAAACAAAAACGAAGATTTTATATGTTTAGTGAAAAAACGCGAAAGGCTGTTTTGGAAGTAAACGAATTTTTTAGAAAGTACACTATGGCGTTTGAAGAAAAAATTCACAAAACGTTTATTTATTACGACACACCTGAACACGACTTGCAAAAATCAAATATTGTGCTCTTCAAAACGCACATCGGCGATTTTTGTGAGCTTAACATGGCAACTGAAAAAATTAGCAGCACTTCACTTTACACTTTGCGCACAAAATATAAGCATTTCACAAACCCAATCAAGCCGCACGAAAACCCAATTAAATATAAATCGTTTTTAATTGAAAGCTTTAAATCGATGTTTATGTCTTCACTGAGATTTGATCCAGAATTTTTACTCAAAAGGCTTCGCCCCGCATATACTATTGAAACGGTCAGCCGCGAATATCGAAGCACAAACATCACAGGGCTGAAAATCACATATTCTTTTGATGAGGACGTGTACACCAACTTTGAAAACAAGGTGAAAGCAAAGGCGAATATACTGACAATTTATCAGCACAGCGCGGAAGCCACCAATCCTGATTTTGACGATGTGATAAACAAATTAAATCATTATTGCAAAGAGCTAACTCCAACAAGCGAAACCAAAATTATGATAGCTCGCAAGTTAACGAGAGAAGCACCAACTCCTGCCAAATTAAAGACGGCAGATAAGAAAGCAAAAAAAGCAAAAAAATAAGAAGAGGATTAATCCTCTTCTTTTGTTTCATCATCAGCGGAAGGAATGTCTGCTTCCAAATATATGCCAATCATTTGCTCGGTTGCTCCATTGTTGTTTTCCACCTTCAACCTGTGCAAATATTTATTTGAATTAGACGTCTTATAATAATAAATATATTCATCGTCTGCACTAATGTCAAAACTCTCCATGTCCGCATCTTCAAGTTTGGCAATTAATTCTGCCTCAGCACCAAAACTAAACGCATTTGGGAAGGCGATTGCTTTAACTTCATTATCTGAATTATAATAAACAAGTTTTGACCTGGTGAAGCCTATCACATTTATGCCACTTTCAGTGAGAATAAGTTTGCTGGTGCAACCCTCGCTAGTTAGATTGTCGTGCCAAGCATAAGCGCAGTAAACTTTGTCATCGCGTGTGGCAACTATTGTTGAACCATCTAATGTGAAATAGAAACTATATAAATCTGAGCCCGTCCAACAAGAATTTGCGTTGCCTGAGGCATCACAATAATATAACTTTTTGCCAGCCTGCACATTTGGGTTTGCATCCATTTCAAAGAAAACATATCCGCTAACCACTGCTTTTAGGGTGATTTGACGAGTTTCGACATGGAAGGAAGAGTTCACATCGCCCGTGATGGCGTTTAGCCTATTGATTGTGTATTTCCCATCGCTCGAAGTGAGATAATAGATATTCTCATAAGCGTTTGCAATTCTTGCGTCTGGCAACAATAAATTGCCACTATCAATATCTGTGGCAACTTCAACCGGTTTACCTGCCTTCTTGCCACCAACATCAATTCTTATTAAGCGGTTTGCCTTTGGATTTTCCTCATCTTCCTGACCTAAAAGAGTGCCTTTTTCATAAACCACAAGGAATGTGGAAGTTCCATTTGAATAGAATGAATACTCAAGATTTTCATTATAAGTTTGGCTTTCATAAAGCTCTTCAACCTTATTTGAGCCGTCTAACTTAACTCTATAAAACAACACTCGTTTGTTTGCCCAACCACCAATTTCTGGAATTTCTTCTCTAAGGCAAGAGCCAGTGAAATATAGATAATCGCCAAAAACATATAACCCCGTGGCTTCAAAACCGCACAAAGAATCCGATATGACCCAGCAATTTTGATCGTCCAACCTACCATCTGCATTTAAGATTGGATTGCCATAAGAATCAAGCTTTGCCATCATGAGCGCACCCACGGTGAATTTGTCTTCCCTATTGGCATCATCCATATTCAAGTCGTTTGCCGACTGATAGCCGTTGACGAAATAAAGAAAATCGCCTTTTCTCACAGCCAAGCCACCATTGCTATATGTTATTTCTTGAGATGTTGGGTGCGGCTGCTCGTTTTTCTTGCCACAACTCACCAACCCAAGCGTTAATACACATAAAATTAAGCATATAAAGATTTTAGATAAATTTTTCATAAATTCTCCGCAAAAATACTTTGTTTATTTTAACACAAAAAATGAAAGTTGTCAATTAAGTTTAAGCATTATAAATTATTTCTTTCATCTAGATTTTTAAACAATTCGTCAGCAAGTTAAAAAAAACTTTAAAATATGACTTTTTTGGATAGATTATGTCAAAAAAATTGTCATAGAATAAAAATTTAGCATTATATAATAGAGATATGAAAAGCAAAACAATTATAATTTCTAGTCAAACGAAAGGCGAAGGAAGAGGGATTTTAACCCTATCGCAGGAAAATGGCATTTTAAAATGCAAATTGAGGCTCTATAATGCGGAAAAACTAAACCGCTACGCTAAAATTGGCATTTATCACAATGATGAAGTGTCGGTTGCCAATCTACTAGATAGGGGCGGATTTTACGAAAGTTCTTTTGCGGGCGATTTTGATATGGATGGCGACTTTTATTCGGCAATAATAAAAACCGACTGCAACAACGAGGTGTTATTGGCGGGTGGCACTTATGCAGGATATTATTTTAATGACACAGACGAACAACAAAACTATGAAAACTGCACATATAAGCAAACATTTTATGAAGAAAAAGATGAAAATTTAATAAATTTAGAAGAAAATCCACAAAAAAACGCTCAAATTTGTGAAGATATCGAAGAAAATGATAAAACTGACGAGATAAAAAGTGAAGAGCCTAAAAAAGTTGCCCCATCAATTTTGGAGCAAATTTTGCCACAACTTAAATTTATCTTTGAACACAACCAGCCAAACGATGAACTTAACAATTTAATTGAAACTGGTAAATTTGTTTGCATGCCAAATGGAGAATATTCGCTCGGTGCTATTTATGAGAATGAAGAAGTTAAATTTATTTGTTATGCAGTTAAAAGCAAATATAATGTGTCTCCAAGTGAAGAGCTAGGCAAAAACTATCAATGGTTGCCGATAGACAAAGATGACCCTTTGAGCGATGGCTATTATATCGTTTTTCAAGACGCAAAGGATTTAAAAATTATTGAATTTTAAAAAAACGCAACATTTGTTGCGTTTAAATTTTTGTTTCAACATAGGCTTTTTTTGAAAATTTTAGCACATCTTCAAGCTTTTTCTTTAAATTTTCTAGGTCAAACTCAAATGGCTCGCCATAGTTTTTCGTGGATAGGTTGCAAATCAATTCATAATAATTTTTTGCCTGCTCATACATATCCTCACCTTTATCTTTATCTCTTTGGATGAATATGTCATACGAGTTGATTTGCGAAGTGTAATAGTAATCAGCAATGCGCTTTATGCTAGCAATTAAACTATTTATATAAGCATAGTGTCGATAAACCATTATAAGGTTGCCATAGTTTTGATTTAAAGATTGCAGGTCTTTATTTGAAATGATTGTGTCATACTCATCTGTGGTGAAACCACCCGCATTTTTAACTAGGTCGTTTAGAATTGCGATGTCATCCACTCCCTCATAAATTGATGACGGATGATGAAATCTAACAATTAAGAAATTTGGTGGCACATTCGTGTGGATCTTATATTTCATCATTTCTCTGCCACGGAAAGCCCTTAATTTATCTTTATCTCCCTCTAAATTATATTGTTGATAAGCGCGCTTAAAATTGATTGAATCATGAAAATATAGTTTTTTCTTCAGTGCATAAAACATCACCCATGCTCGCGCAGCGTAGTCTGTTAGATGGTTAAGTGTGGCGTGTTTGTTTAATTTGGCTTTAATTGTGCGTCTGCCACGAGAGAATTGGCGAATTAATTCGGCTTCCGCCCGCTCAACATTTTCCGCCATCTCATCCAAATTTTCTTCCTTTAAGTTAAGGCAAGATTTTTCAAAATTTGGCAATTTGCTTACGCCCTGCTTAAAAACTTCATAATAGGCACGGACAACCTGCCTATAAAACTCATAAACCGCACAAGAATATCTTTCAAAGCATTTCCATTCATGGTATTCGATTGAAGAATAGTGATAGACATCTCTTTTCGACCTATAATAGTCGCAATCAAATTCTTTAGGCAAAACAAATTCAACCTTGCTTTCCTTCAACAACGCCTCATCTTT
>CANRGF010000066.1 GCA_947630075.1 uncultured Clostridia bacterium | reverse complement strand
TTCTCTTCATCCAAACACCGCCGGGATGAAACTGATTTCCGACTGTTTTATCGACGCACTTTATAAAAATTATGTTGAAAATAATTAATTTATTCTCAGTTTGCGTCAATAAAAAAAACCGTTATTGACACCAACGGTTCGATTTAGGTTTTGATTGGCGGAGAGTGAGGGATTTGAACCCTCGCACGCATTTCTACGTCTACATCCTTAGCAGGGACGCCTCTTCGACCTCTTGAGTAACTCTCCATGTCGAAAATTTTTATAAATTGATATAATTCGCTAGATTAGGCAAATTAACAAGTCGATTATAGCAAATTATGTTAAACTTGTCAACCTAAAAAACTAAAAAATTTTGAAAAATAGTATCCGCCCACGCATTTCGTTCGCCTTAATCGTTTGAAGTTTACGCTCACAACAAATTGCGGCTTGCTTAAAATGTTTGACTACCATATATTGAGTGTGGCGTTTTTTTTCTTATATTTTGCCATGCAATTAAAAGAGGAATTTCGTCTAGGTTTTCTAAGAGAAATAATAATGAAAAAGACCGCTGAAGCGGTCTTGACTTGGGAACTATTCACCTAAAGTATAATAGCTACCTGAATGTTGGGTGGCTGGAAATCTCTTACCTTTTTCAAGATAAAGGCTGCCGCCGTTTCGCCCGTTCTCGTCATAGGCAACATAAGTTGCAGACTTTGGAACTTGCTCACCAGGTGTCCATCTATTTTTAGCCATATAGCACCTCCATTTATAGTTTGAGCGGTATTTGGTTCATTTATTCAAATTGAAAAAATTTTGATAAAATTTCAAAAATTTGGCAAATTTTTGCGTTTTTTATGCCAAAAAATGTAAAATTTTTAAAAACAAAAGAAATTTTTGCCAATTTTTGAGGTGGAAGTTGCCTTTTTCGAAACATTAAAAACATTGCAAAATTTTGCGGATTATGGTATAATTAATGCATGATTAAGATAGTGAACACTCCATCATTTTATTCGGCACTTTATTCAGTGGCTAATTTTTGCACGCAGAATAAAGATGAAGAGATAGAAATTGTTGTGCCAGATAAACTTAGCCTTTTTATGGAAAAATTTATATTTGAACATTTGCACATCTCTTCAAGTTTCAACATAAAAGTGAGCACTCTTAACCGTTTTGCAAAAAAGAAATGTGTGGTGGACAGATCAAAACAAATCTCCGCCATTGGCAGCATCATTTTGATTAATAAATTGCTGAATGAAAATAGAGATAAGTTTAAAATATTTTGCAACAAAGCATATTCCTTCAGTTATGCGGAAAACATTTTCAGCACAATAAACCAACTTAAATCTTCCAAAATTGATTATAAAGAAATGAAAGGGTTTTCGTCTAACAATGAGCAGCTACAAAGCAAAATTGCCGACTTGCAATTAATTTATGAATTATATGAAAATGAAAAGGCTGGAAAATTGGACGCCACCGATATTTTCCTGATGTCTAGTTTGTTTGTTTCAAACGGCGAGGATAATAAAAAAATCTTGTTTGTTGGTTTTGATGACTTCACCGCAATAGAATATTCAATAATTGAGCAACTCGCCATAAAGGCAGAAGTTGTGGTGATGAACTATTATTCCACATCTTCAAACAAAATGATTTATAATCAAGAGATTTTTAGCCAACTTAAAAACATAGCCTACAAAAACGAACTTGATTTTAAGGTGATAAATTCAAATCAAAGTTTTGGTGAGTTTAAAGATTTTTTGCATAATAATCTTTTCGGCACAAGCAAACAAAAATTTTTATTTGATGGCAAATTGATTTCGTTTTTCTCCGGCAATGGAGTGTCTAGTGAAATTGAAAATGTGGCACGAAGCATACGCACACAAGTGGCAAGCGGAAAAGAGTTTGGAAATTTTGGCGTGGCGGTTTTCAACTTAGAGCAAAATATTTCAAAAATTAAAGAAATTTTTTCTAAATATGAAATAAATTATTATATTGATGCATCTTTATCAATCAATAAAAGCATATTTTACAAATTTATTTGTTCTATTTTGAAATATCAGGCGAATGGATATGATTGCTCAAACTTGATAGACATCATAAATTCTCCTTTCTTTTTGCTTGAAGTGGAAGAAAAAAGAGCGTTGATAGAAAAACTATTATTTTATAACTATGGCAGGGTTGAAAAAATAGATTGGGGAGAGTGTGAGAAATCTGCCCAAAAGTTATTGGAATTTTTAAAACTATTTGAGATAAAAAAAGATGAAATGGTTGAAGTTTTTGTTGAAAAACTGAAAACTGCCGACACTCTTATAAATTTTGATGAGATAATGCAAAATTTGGCAACAAATGCAAGTTTGAATGACCGAATGATTTTAACTAAATCCAAGCAGTTAATTTTTAACTTATTAGAAGATATTTCCACATTTTATGAGAATGCTGACCTCGAAAAACTATTGGACATTTTCACACATGTTTCAAATCTTGTGAAATTTAGCAACCTGCCACAAACTCTCGATGCTGTTAAGGTTGTGGATGCCACAAATTCAATGGAAATTTTTGAACATCTATTCATAGTGAATTGCACAGCAGAAAATGCTCCAAGTTTAAAGTTCGATTGCGGAATAATTTTGGATAGCGAAATTGAGGCACTTAGTTTTAAAAACAAACTCGCTCCAACAATTGCTCATATAAACAAGTTGGCGAAATTAAGGCTTTTCAATTTGGCAACCATGTTTGAAACCGTGCTTGAGATTTCATATTCCTATTCGCCAAGTGAATTGATAAAAGAATTGAATTCTAAATTCGCATTTTCAAGTGAGGCACTTGCTCTTCCAATGCTCACACCTGATGCATCGGAGAGATATTGTGCACTCTCACAGTGGGACGCCATTGAGCACAAATGCAAGAAAAAAATTAAAGATTTGGGCGAAAATGTCATAAAAAACAAAGAAATTTCGCAAATTTCAAGCGAAAATTTAAAAATTTATAAAAATTTGCGCACAATTTCTCCATCTCAACTCGAAGCATATTTTAAATGTCCGTTCAATTATTTTTTAAATAACACCTTAAAAATTTCGCCAAGGGTTGAAAATAAACTTTCTTCGCAAGATTTAGGAAATCTTATCCATGCTGTGCTGTGCGAATATTATAAGAGAAATAAAAATGTGGGTGATGTTTATAAATTTTGTCAAACTCAAATTTTTGCCTTGCTCAATTCAAATGAAAGGCTGAAATTGAACGCACAGAGCCCGATTGTCATTAACCTAATAAACGAACTTGTTAGAATTATTGCCGGCGTGAATAACATTGATGCCAAATCTCTATTCAAACCATATAAATTTGAATATGAATTTTTCCGCAACAACACCTTTAAATTGCAAAATGTTGAAATAAATGGAAAGGTGGATAGGGTGGATAAGTATGATGCCGATGGTCAATCGTTTTTGCGCATTGTAGATTATAAATCAGGCGTGGCAGACGCAAGTTTAAAAGAACTATACTATGGCAACAAACTTCAATTATTTTTATATGCTTTGGCAATGGAAGAGAAGTTGAACGGCAAGGTGGTTGGAGAATTTTATCTTCCTTTGCATAACGACTATGTGAGAGAGCCCAAAAACAATTATTCTCTTAAAGGATTTTTCTTAAACGATGAGCAAATTGTGCATGCCTTAGACATGTCTCTAACTCCAAAAATGCGCAGTGAAATCGTCAATCTCACAATGTCTAAGCAAAACATTGCAAACAAAACAATCGGGCATAAAGAACTTGATTATTCCGAGATGGAAAGGTTAAAACGCTATGCAAAACTCGTGAGCGAGAATGCCACAGAAGAAATTCGTTCTGGGTTTATTGCCGCTAGCCCTAGCGATGTCAGTTTGCCTTGCTCTTATTGCCCATATAACCACATCTGCCTGCACGCTTGCAACGGCGGATTTACTAGGCAAGCAAAGAGTGTTGGGCTAAATAGTTTTAAAGAGGATGGTGGCGAAGATGAAAGAGTTTAAAGGTGTTCAGGCAGATATTTTAAAATCTCAAGCAAGCAATCAACTTGTGAGTGCGGGCGCAGGCAGTGGCAAAACCACGGTGATGATAGAAAAAATTGCCAATCTTATTTTGAAAGATAAAGTGCCGGTGGAAAACTTGCTTGTGGTAACTTTCACCGTGCTTGCCGCAAATGAAATGAAAGATAGGCTCATTAAAAAATTTCAATCGCTCTTGCAAGACGCAGCCGAAAGCAACCATGAAGAAATTTTGAGCCTCATCGACCAAATAAAAACCGCAAGCATAGACACAATCGATGGTTTTAGCTCAAAAACAATAAAAAAATATTTTTATGAATTAAATATCTCGCCTAATTTTGAATTGATTTCCGATTCATCGCGCGATTATTATCTCACTCAGTCCATGAAAAAAACTTTAGATGAATTTTCTAAAGATGCGGACAAAATCAACATTTTGCTCGATTTATTTGGTGGCAGAAGGCGAGATTTAAAAATTGTGGAAAACATCGTGATGGATATGTATAACGATGTGATAAACATAGAAAATTACAACGAGTTTTTAGATAATTCAATAGAAGAATATAAAAACAACGCAATAGCCGAAAAGATTGTGAATGAAAAATTGAATTTCGAGGTTGATAAACTGCGAAAATCAATAATTGAAAATTATAGCGGAGCGCTCGGGCAAAAAATTCAAAGCATAATGAAAATCCTTGAAAATATCAATCCAAATTTGATGCTTAAAGCAAATCTCACCGTACTAAATGTGGAGTTTCCGACATTCACAATTAAAGAAAAAAAAGACGCTCCAGAATTGCTTGATTTCTTCGCTGCATATAAAGATTTTCTTGCTTTCCTAAATGATTTGAAAGCAAACAATATTGACGAAAATTTTGATAAAAACAATGAAACTATAGTGAAATATTACTCACTTTTGGTTGAATTGGTGAAAAATTTCATTGAAAATTATAATGCAAAGAAGTCAAAATATAATTTAATCGACTTCAATGATTTGAATAGATTAATGGTGAAATTATTAAAAATTGATAGGGTAAGAAAAGAATTAAACGAAAAATACAAATATATTTTCATTGATGAATATCAAGATGTTAGCCTGCTTCAAGATAGCATAATGTCTTTGCTGGTGGGTGAAAACACCACGATGTTCACCGTTGGTGATGTTAAGCAATCAATTTATGGTTTCCGTGGTGCCAGCCCTGAATGGTTCTTAAAAAAATATAACGACTATCAACTTGCGCACACGGGCGATGTGTTTAAAATGAATGTGAACTTCCGCTCAAATCCTAAAATCATGAATTTTGTGAATGTGCTGTTTTCAAGCCTTATGACGAAAGGCTTGGCAGATATTGATTATGAAACTGACTGCATAATTGACGCCCAGAGAGGGGATATTGTTGATGATAAAGTGAAACTTCTCTTGGTGAAAAAACCGGAAAGCGAGAACGAAGAGCCGAGTGGAATTTATAGCGTTAAGCAAGACGAGATGGGTGCACAAAAACGCAGTGCAAATTATCTTGAAGCAGTGATGGTTTTAACGCAAATCACCTCACTTGTCGGCACAGAATTTTATGATGCGGATAGCAAAACCTATCGCACACTTGATTATAAGGATATTGCAATTCTTTCTCGTGCGGAGAAAGATAGTGCTGTGTCCACACTCATTGATGTGCTTAGGCAAGCTAATGTGCCTGTTGGAATTAATAATAGGCTTAATATTGCTTCAAGCGAGGG
>CANRGF010000065.1 GCA_947630075.1 uncultured Clostridia bacterium | reverse complement strand
ACTTGATTTGGAGAACACTCTTGGTGCAGCAGCCGGTGTGGTTGGCAAAACAAATCAGGCAGTCATCAATGATGTAAGAGTGCTTTTGGCTGATGCAAATTTCTTTGAGGCTGGCGTGAAATCTCAGGGAAGGATTTTCGGCAAAACTCAATCAGCAGGCATTGTGGCACAATCTAGCGGCTCAACGGTAAGTTTTGCCTCTGTTGAAGATTTCATTGGCAACGAAAACGGCGAAGATTTCTTTGCAATTCAAGGCGAAAAAATTATTGCCGGCTTAGTTTATGGCTCTTCCACTGAAATAAAGAGCTCATTTGTAAACGCCAACTTGGGTGCAGCCACAAGTGTTTGCCTCACATCTAACACATTAAACGAATCTGGCACTTACTTCATTGGCAAAATTAAGGGTTTCACCTTTGCAAATCAAAACAATCTCACGCTAAATGCTAACACAACTTATGCAATAATTTACACTGACGGAAATCTCTATTATAAGGCATACAACTCTTCTCGTTTGGTTGAAAAAACGATGTCCGTTATGTCGGTAATTGATATTGTAAAGTTGGCACCGGACGGAGTGGGTAAAAAGTATCAACAATATGGCATGGATTTTCAACCAGATCCAGATGGAACTTATGAATTAAAATATGATTATACCCAAATATATAAGCTTGAAGGCGATAGATATGTGCAAATAAAAGAAACCGACACATTAATGGGAAGCGACATATTTATTGTGCTCACAGATTGGGAAACTTTTGTGAAGGACACACTTCTTGCTTCTGCCGGCAGTTGGGAGGGCAACACACTCGTGTTGAGCAGTGGCACAACCTTTAAATTGGATAGCGAAATCAACAGCATTGCATTTAAAGGTTTGTCTTTGTTCTTCCCATTTGTTTGCAGTGTGGAAGATGGCGAGGTTAATCCATTTATGGTTATTAGCCCACAATCAATTCAAACAAACTTTAACAAGGGTTATGTGCTTTTCATCAAATCAAATTTGTTAGAGGGTGAAATTGACATTGGCTCGCTCATTGACGCTGGCGAAATTAAAATTAGCGAAATTTTGCTTGTGAATTATTTCGAATTTTCAAATGGAGCATCAAGTTCGGCTTATAACACACATTATTTAATTAACAAAACGAGAATGGTTAATGGCAGCGAACAAACACTCGGCTTGCTAGACCGCACCATTGAGCCAAATTCTGCGCAGGGTGGCGTGAAGTTTGAAATTGTGCTTGGCACAAATTATGCTTCGCTTTCTGCAGATGGTGAGCAAATCACATTCAATGGAGTTAGTGGCACAAATCCAATCTTGTTAAGGTGTTATTCAATTTTCAATCCAAGCAAACAATCGTTCGTCATTTTCTTCACTCAAAGTGGAATTAGCAATCTTAAAGTGAACTCCACATCTGTTGAAATTTTGGAGGACACAAGAAATAACGTAGAAGAGGCTGCCGATTATCAGTTCACCACGCATTCAAGTGTGGGAAGAATTAATTTAACGCTTGAAGCAGAAAACTTGTTTGAAGGTCAACGCTTTAAAACAATCTTTGATAGCGTAAATCAATTTAGTCTTTACAAGCTTGAAACGGAGATGGTTGGCGGAAATGTGGATTATCTAACAGCAATTCCAACATCTTCTCCAAAATCACTCGTTTTAGATATTAACGATAATTTTGAAGGCTCTTATGCCGAAAAAGTGATAAAAATCAATCTGTATCTAAACCTTTCTCAATATTTTTCAGGCACAAATTTCTTCGCTGGGGAAGAAGATGTCTATCATTTGCTGGCAACCGTAAGTGTCCGTGTGGCAATATTTAAGTCCACAGAAAGCATCACTCCTTCAAAAGAAGCCTTTTCGGATATCCCAACAAGCGATGCAATAAGTTTGGAAGTTAATTTGCAAACGGGATACACGGGCGGAGCAACACAAGGCGACATTTATGCCCACATCACAGAAAGTGGCAATGTGGAATTCAACGAAGTGGATAAAGATAGCATTTTCCTATCGTTTAGAAAGGGCGAAGATAGCGCAGAGTTGGAAAATTTGATGAGCCGCGCAGGCGTTTCAAATATAGCCGAACTCTTCAATTTCTCCGTTAGATTTGAATATTATAACGAATCGGGCGCTAGGGGATATAACTACACAATTTCATTCTCCCTAAAAGATGAATATGATTATAGGTTTATCACCGGTCCGGTAAATTTGGTGTTGATAGTGGCTTCCACAACCAACCCAGCCATTTCAACTCAGCCTATTGAAATTTCGTTTGTTCCAACCAATTTCCATTCGGCAAGAATTTACAACTATGCGGCAACAGAGTCGCAGGCATCGGGCACCGCTATTCTATCAAGCAGTTTGACCGACACTTCATATATTTCACCAAAAGGCTATGGCTCGATTATGGTCATTCACCTTGACCCAATTTATTCTAATTATGAAACCATAAGTTTGGCAAGTGGTGCAGACCAAAATGTGCCAACGGCGGACGGCCCAATTTATTTGATGTTGACGCAGCTCGAAAGAGTTGGCGGAAACACCTTCCAAGTTGTGCCAAATGTCAATGGCGACACGAGCGGAAGAACTATCAACTTAAATCCTGAATATTTTACAAACGGCATAGCTTATGTTCATGCAATGGTTTCGGAAACATTTGGTGGTTTTGTTGTTCCACTTGAAGCAACTCTTAGTGTTAAAGTGGCAGGAGTGGAAGCTCCAATCGAAATCACGAAATATTTAACCACAGAATTTTTGCCAGCGGTTGAGCTTGAATATGACAAAAACGCAATGCTTAAAAACGATAAAGCGTATTTCATTCAAGAGGACACTTATCAAAACAAAGCATCAATCACTCTTTATGGCTATGAATTTGGCAGTTCTTCTCCAAACATTAGTTTTGTTTGGAATATTGATGAAAACTCAAAGTTTAGTTATAAAAATAATAACTTAGATGTGATTGTTGATGCTAGTGGCAGAGAATATAACATTGGCGATTATGTTGGCACGAGCAGTTTGAGTGATGTTAGCATAAGGGCGAATAGCGATGGCTCATATTCATTCGATTTTTACATACACGCATATTCAAACATACCTGCAAGTTTCAAATTGGTGGCAAATTTATCGTTTATAGACGACACGGAAAATAACACCCGCGAATTGATTTTCCATCCGGTGAAACATTTGCTTACTGGTGCTTACTTAAAGGAGTCTGGCAACAATTTCTATGTGAATATGAACACAACACGCAGGCTTGATTTGTCTTTCACCACAAACAATCCAAATTATGATTTAACAAATGAAATCTATAATTTAATCATCAACGATTTGGGAGGAGAGAGCGGCGCTCAAGCGTTGCTAAGGCATTTCTACTTTGTTGGCAACAACATTGGCAGTGGCTATTTTAGTGATGAAAATCTAAAAGCATTTGATATTGAAATTTCTCAAAATAAAATTTATCTAACAGGCAATATTGAAAGTGAATCAGTTGTTAGATTTAATCTATCTTATGACTATGTGCTAGACGAAGAAACTGGGCTTTATGGCTTGCACTTTGGTGCGGGCGATAGAGAGATTGCATTCTCATTCTCACTCATCATTTATGCAGAGACCACAGAGGATGCTCCAACGGCAATCTATAACACCGCGCAATTTATTCAAATGACTAAGTCTGGCAGTGGCGACTATATCCTTATGAACGATGAGTCTAAGGGTGAATATATCGTGCTGGAAGACTATGAGCCGGGCGTGGCAGACATTGCCAGCCTAGACGGCAACAACAGAAAAATTATCATAAATTCATTTAAAATCACGCCGGGCAGGACGCACTATGGCTTATTTGAAAAAATAGGCACATATCAAAATGTGCTTGGCGAAACTAAAAACACAATATTAAAAAATGTCATCGTTGATTATAGTGGTTTAACAGATATCTATTTCACCAACAACAACATGTCGCAATTAGTGTTCGGCGGTTTGGTGGCAGAAGTGGAGTCTGGCGGCTTAATCTATAACTGTGATGTCATGAATCTTTCCACGAGCGCCAAGACGGTAAACATTGTGGTTGACGAATTTTCGGGTGTGGACATCACCTTCGGTGGATTGGTCGGCATAAACAATGGAATAATCACAAATTCAAGAGTGGGCAGAGATAGATACACCAAGATAAGAATGGATTCTCGCACCACGCCTGTTATCACCACCGAATATGCTAGTCCATTAACCTTTGTGGTGGGCAATAGCAAGTCTAGTTTGCCATCCGAGCAGGCAAACGCCTTCAGGGGCACGGTTGGCGGATTTGTTGGGCAAAACACTTCATCTGGCGTGATTGCAAGTTCGTTTGTGGCAAACACCAGCATCAAAAACTATTCTTCAAGGTCGGATAAAACAAACATCACGGCTGGCTTTGTGGCAAACAATGCCGGCAGAGTGGCATATAGTTATGTGAAAGGTGCAAGCGACAATAGTTTGAATTCCGCACGCGCATTGGGGTCAGAAGTGTTATCTCCAACAAACGGCAATGTGGCAGGCTTTGTTTACACCAACACTGGCAACATTGAAAATTGCTTTGCAAACATCAAGGTGGTTACAAACTCTGCGTTGTCTGCCGGATTTGTTTATCAAAATATGTCGGGCGCAACAATCACCACAAGTTATTCAGCAAGCGACATGGATTTGGATAAGGACGACCCAGCAAATAACGCTGCAAAACAACCATTTGTGGGCGTTGATGCGGCCGATAACTTGCTCTCTAGTGGCACAATCACAAACTGCTATTATCTAGACGAAACGGGCAACACCTATGATGTGATTAGGCAAGATGGTCAAGGGCAGGCTGTGGCATACAATCTTGATAACTTTGCAAACGCAAATTCACTCTCTGGCTTTGTGTTCATTCAAAGCAATCGCAGTGAAGAAAGAAATCAGGGTGTTTGGAGCTATTATTCAGTGGCAACGAATGCAAAACTCGTTTTGCCAGAGCTAACCACGGCAAATCAAATTTCTCATTCTTATAGATATTTAGTAAGTTCGGACAACAACACGAACGTTTACGCAAATGCGCCAGACTTTATGCTTGGCAGCGTGAATAATCCAAATATAATTAGAGATGCAGAAGAATTTAATAGGGTTTTGACAGGTGTTACAGGCAAAGATGACGACATCAATGCAAAACTTAAAAATATGAATGGCTATTTCAGGCTTATCAATGACATTGATTTCAGCACTGCATCCATCTTAACAAGAACAGACTTCGTGCTTGGCGATAAATCAAATAATGTTGTAACAAGCATTGAAGGTAATGGTATGAGCATATCTAACATTTCGTTAAATGTGTTAGATAAACAAGGAGTTCAAAGCACCACATCAATAGATAAGGTTGGACTATTTGCAGAAATTGACTATGCGTTCATCAAAAATATAGATTTCAATTTTGGTGCACTAAATATTTCGGATAACGATTTAAGCACAATTGAAATCACCTATTCAGGTGGTTTAGCAGGCACAATCGACAACACTGCCTTAATCAATCTATCGTTTAACGGCACAAACACTTCAATTCCGGGCATGAACTTGGTAGGCGGCGTGGCAGGCTTAATTACGGGCAAGAGTTTGCTGTATGGCATTGACTCAAATCTTGGAGCGATTAGCGGACACATTTCCGGCAATGCTATGTACTATAACGAATCCGAGTTCGCTGATATGCGTGGCACAATAGGTTTCTACGGCAATTATGAAGACTATGTGAAAACTATGTCATTTGCCGGCGGAATTGCGGGTGTGCTAGA
>CANRGF010000064.1 GCA_947630075.1 uncultured Clostridia bacterium | reverse complement strand
CTCAGTTCCAGTGTGGCCGATCATCCTCTCAGATCGGCTAAGCATCAAAGTCTTGGTGGGCCGTTACCTCACCAACTAACTAATGCTACGCGAGCTCATCTCTATCCGATAAATCTTTCACCCCTAGCACTTGTGTGCCTGTGGTCCTATGCGGTATTAGCAGCCATTTCTAGCTGTTGTCCCCCAGATAGAGGCAGATTACTCACGCGTTACTCACCCGTCCGCCACTAAGGATAAGTATTCCACTAAACCGCCTATATAAGACCGCTTAGTGGAACACTCAACCTCCGTTCGACTTGCATGTGTTAAGCACGCCGCCAGCGTTCGTCCTGAGCCAGGATCAAACTCTACAAAAAATTGTTCGTTATAACTCATTTAAAATTTAAGAAATTTTAAATTTCGCCTGACACTCCAATTTTTTGTTCGCCCCACTTCGCACATGTGCTTGTGGGGACCCCAAATAATTAAAAGCATCAAAACAAACTTTGTATTTTAACCTTGCTCATTCGCTTGGCTAATTTCGTTGTTCAAAAAACTTGGAATTGGCAAGAACTATTTCCTTTCGTTCATATTTCTTACCTTGTACTTATTAAGATATAATGGTTCTACGAGCTATTATTGCTCGGCATTCGTTTGCGTATCTCACGCTGAATGCAAGTTAATAATAACACATAAAAAAAACTTTGTCAACACTTTTTTAAAAATTTTTTAAAAAAATTTCAACTTTTTTAAATTTTTTAATAAAATCTTTCGTATTTGGCAAGGATTTATTGGAAAATGGGTCAAAATAGCCAATTTTGGAGGGATTTTAGGCGATTTTTGAGGATAAAAAAGAAAGCACCATGAATTTTGGTGCTTTCAAAAATCTTTTAAGAAACGAAAATTACGCTGCTAATTGAAGGATCTGTGAACAGAAGATTTAAAAAGTCCACTAATTTAAGGCTAGATAATTCAACGCCATCTGGATTTTGTGTGGTTTTAATTTTCTTAGTTTTAATGTTATCTGCCAACTCTCGATTTTCCTCTCCTGAAATGACGCCAGCGTCAACCAACTGCCCTAATGTGGCATTTTTAACGCTCTTATTTAACACTGAAGCCACCTCTTGAAGGGTGCAACCTCTATCTTGCTCATCAATTAAAGATAAGAAGCCTGAGCTGAAATCTTCCTCCGTGAAGATGTTGTTTAAGCAAATTACTAGGCTGCCACTAGACAACTCGCCGATGGTCTTTTTCGCAATGAATGCCTGAATGCCTTTCACTTCAATGTCTCCATTATACACTTTATCGCCTTCAATTCTATAGCCCAACAAATCGGCAGCCGGAGACTCTTTAATTTTTGTTTCTAACTCATTGAGTGTGGTTTCTGGGTCTAAGCGCTCTAAGAAATCTGGAAGTTTGTCTATACTAAAATATTCTTTAAGTTTTTTAAGTGAAATATCTTTTGAAAGATTTAGATATTTAAAAGCGTCCTTAAGAGGAAGGGCTTCAAGAGGGATTTGCACTATGTTGCCCTCTTCAACAGAGAATGGGTCGAATGATTTGATATACACCTTGCCATTTTCAACCCTGTGCTCGAATGAGACAGTGCCATTATCGTCCTTCAAAGTGCTGCCGTCAACAGTGAAAGTTTGCTTAATGGCAAACAGTTTTTCCATGTTTTCTGGCAAACTAATGCTAGATAACTCTCGGCGGCTGATGTTTGCAATTTTTGATGACACTTTGGAAGGCAACTCTCCCAATCCAACGCTCTTCAAATCTTTAATATCTATGCCAAATAGGACATCATCAATTTTTATGCCAAAATCTTTATCTAAATCGTTTAAAGTGTAGGTTTCATAATTGCTGCCTATGCCATAAGCAACGCTCACCAAACGCTGCAAAGTGAAATCATTAAGCCCATAAGGAAGGTTGATGTTCGTTTTGAAATGCTTATTTATCCATGTGGGTGAAACTTTAAAATAGATAAAGCAGCCTGTGCCACCTATTAATAAGATTGTGAGCAACAAGCCTATAAAAATGCCAAGGAAAAAACTCCCTACTCTGCCAGATTTTGTTTTTGCCTTTGGTTGACCAATTTTATTCATAATAACTCCTATAAATATATTATTGCACAATTTGATTTAAAAATAAAATAAAATTGAGCATTAATTTAAAAAATTTTTATCAAAACTGCGGGGGCTTTGGCGCGAGATTTATCTCGCGCGCGGGCTAATGCCCGCCCGCGCAGAGCGCGGAAAAGCCCCCTCCCCTAAATAATGACTATTGAACACCCTGGGTTGATTGATAGCAGTTCTCTATCCGCAAGCAAATCGGGGCAATAATTAATTGCAATTTTTCTAACCACACTTTGAGCATTCCATTTATCACAACAAACATAGTCTTCAATTATCTTTCTTCTTTTGAGTTCTTCGCACTTTTTTAAAAACGCAGTGCGGATTGCTCCACCCACTCCATGGCTGCCATATCCGTGGATGACTTTCATCACCTTAAATCCGCCCTTTTTGAAACTCTCTAATTCCACCAAAAACTCAGCCAACGCTTGATTGACTGTTTGAGCATCACTTTTAATGTCTATTGTTATTAATTGCACAAATTAATTATAACACAAAGAAAAATTTTTGCAAAGAAAAAAGAGCTTGCGCTCTTTAAATCCTTAAATCAACTGTTAAATCAAGCAAGGCGTTTTTAATCCTTTCAAAGTTATCCTTATACTCTTTTTCATTTAAACTAGCAAATGTATATTCAACAGTGGTGTTGGCGGCTTTGTTTGTATAGTTATACTCCACGATTCGATCCGCACTATTGATTGTGATTTCAATCTTCTCGCCAGATTGAGATTCTATGGTTACTTTAACGCCTTTAAGATTTGAAACCTTGTTTTCATTATACTGTTCAAGTGTGGTGGTTGCACCCTCTTGCTCACTGATGATTTGCGTTACTGATTTTAGGCTTTCAATCCAATTTGAAATTGAAGCATTTGAATCTGCCTGATTTGGAATTGAAGTGTTTGATTCCGCCTGACCAAACTCAGTATACTGCTGATGATTAATATCGTAATTATAAATTGTGCCATCCTCCAAATAAGCAAGATAGCTAGGGGTTTCAACCGCATAAGACACAGGCAAATTTGCTGAAGAATTTTGGAAATATAAATGACCTTCGCCCACACCTTTTTGCTCGCATACCACATGATTATAATCATCAAACACAAACTTTGTTGTTGCAGAGCTTTGAATTTTTGCGTTTAATGAAGCCACCATTTCGCTTGTGGAATTATATAATTCTTCGTTGCCGTTAACTGAAGCATATTTCTTATTTGCAGCGTCAAGGGTCTGTGAACATAAGGCAATTTTATCAATTGCATTTGAAAGGGTTATTGAGCCATCTTCAACGCCCTTGATTGTTTTATTTAATTCTGCCACAATCTTGCCATAAGCATCATTCATTTCTTTCACAATAGGGTCAACCTGCTCAATCTCTTCTTGCTTGCCGGCATCAGGGTTTGGATTTGTTGGCAAATTTTCCTCTCCTATAGCTGGTGGAGTGGTTTGCTCATGCTTTTCATCAGTTGATGGAATGCTTGGTTTTTTATCGTCTGAAGTTGAAGGTGCTGTTTGTGGATGATTTTGAAAACCATTGTTTTGCTCGCTGCTCTGTGTGCCTCCGTCATGACCACCATTACCTGTAGATGGATTTATTGTAGCTTCATTATTTTGAGGCTCATCACTTGGCTCTACAATTACTTCTTGTGGCCCTTTGCACCCAACAAAACCGAACATTGTAATCCCTAATAAAATTGTTGTGCCTAATGCTTTCAATTTTTTCATGTTGTCCCTCCAAAATATATTTATATTATACCACAAGTATGGAATATTGTCAACAGTCAAAAGAAAAAAGCCTATTTCTAGGCTTTTAATTAAATTCCCGTTTTATTTTCGTCATTCTTTGCGAGCAAATCTTCATATTGTGCTTTAATTTCGTCATAAATTTTTTGGGCTTGGGCTTTTGTTAAATTGCTTATTGTAAATTTTGTTTCATCCACATCTCCATCCGAATAATGGAATTCGCCAGTGAAATTAGACACTTCACCATTTTCATTTACTACAAAACTATAAACATACTGTTCAGAATCTTTAGAATTTACAGTTACAGAATAAGAGTTTTGTTTTTTATTATAACTGATTGTGGCAGTATCTCCATTATGCCCCCAGAAAATTTCAGTGAAATACCCTTCAATATAATCTTTAAAAGAGAGTTGTGCTTGATTATCAAAACTTTCGGATTCAAATGCCCCATCATTATAATCATAAGCAACTTCTGCTTTGCCATCTTCGCAATATCCTACTGCTACTCCACCATCTGTGCCACCAACTTCTTGAGACATTCCATATCCATCACTTGCAAAAACCATTTTTGTTGTGTCTGTTTGAATTTGCCCATATTTATGTTTAGATGTGTTGCCAAAAGCCTGTTTTAAATCTTTATATTTTTGATACATTCCAATGCTAGAAGACACAAGTATTTTGTTTGTGTTATAGTTTTGTATATTATCATCATACAATAAAAAACTTGTTTCGCCTTGGGTAACTTCCACTAGATAGCCGTTATCAATTGAATATGTTAAATCTACATTTGATAGAGAATCAGTAACTATATAGTCTAAAGAGCCTTGACTTTCGTCTAGAACGATACTTGTTGCTCTTACAACTGAAGAATACAGCATACTCATTGGGGTTGACGCATCCCCGTTGCCAACAGTATCTAAGAAAATTTGTTCTTCTCCATTTTCTCTTACAAAAGTAAGTTCATCTTCGCAAAGCGCAAAAGCATCATGGCCTTTTTCATATACATATTCGCCATTAGGAGCTATCCATGACTCAATATTCCCACCTTCTAAACCGTGAGTGGTTAAGTAACTATAACGAGTGTTAAAACTATAATTAATAGCGTTTTGCAAGGTTAATTTGTGGATTTGTGTTTGCATTTCTGCAACAGTTTTTTGCAAATCTTTAATTGTTTTACTATCGGCAGCATCGGTAGTTTGACCTTTTAAGGTTTCAAGCTCTCTCTCAAAGCTTTGCATATTAGATTGCAAGGTTGAAAGTTGGCTTGAAATTGACTTTTGACTTTGCTTTAAGCTATCAATATCTTGTTTGTTTTCTGTGGTTTGTGAACTAATGCTTGAAATTTTCTCTTGCAAATCAGCAATTAAGTTTTGAACGATTGCCATATTTTCAGTGATAAGTTTCAACATGGCAACATCATTCTTTTTTAGCGAAGAGACGTCATCTCTTAGGTCTTCCATTTCGTTTTGAAGTTGCTTTATTTGCTCTTGCAACTCATTAAATTTCGCCTGCTGAGAATTAGTTTGCTCTACTGGATTAACTTCAACCTGTTGATTCTTCCCACAGGCCGCTAAACCTAACATTGAACCGCCCAACATAAATGAGGCACCTAAGGTGGCAAACACCCGCCTTGCAGACTTGCCCGTTGTTACTTTTTTTGTGGCAGTAGACGCTTTGCGCTTGCCAATTTTATCTATTAAACTCATTTTCCCCTCCATATAAAAATATTTTAGCACAAAATAGCGTTATTGTCAAGAAGAAAATAAAAAAAAACCGCCTTTTCGAATTTAGGCAGTTTTTTTATCTTTTTTCGCAATGGTTTTTATGATTTTAGGTTTGCCCGTTTTGTTGATAAAATCAGCAGTTATTGTGATTTTCTTTATGTTTTCTTCAAAATGAACGCTATACATAATGTCGAGCATACGCTCTTCTAAGATTGTGCGCAAGCCGCGCGCACCTGTTTTGAGCTCTATTGCCTTTTTAGCAACTGCCGTGATTGCGCCCGGCTCAAACGACAAATCTATGCCATCCATTTTAAATATTTCCACATACTGCTTTGTGATTGCGTTTTTAGGCTCAATCAAAATGCGCTCAAGTGCGGATTGATCGAGACTATCTAGAGTGGCAACAATTGGCAATCTGCCCACAAATTCAGGAATCATGCCATATTTGAT
>CANRGF010000063.1 GCA_947630075.1 uncultured Clostridia bacterium | reverse complement strand
GAAGAAGTTGCGCAACCTCTTGTTTACACATTCGTAACCGACCATTATGAAGTGAGAGCGGCAAATAAAAATATCTCAGGCAAAATAGTCATCCCCGCCACATATAATGACGGCGAAAATGGCGAACATAATGTTGTTATCCCAGATGATTCCTCTTCTTCAAATGGGGCATTTTATAAATGCTCAAATATTACAGAATTAGTTATAAGTGATGGCATAACTAGCATTGGTAAGTATGCTTTTTATGGTTGTGATAGTATTATACGAGTAACAATAGGTGAAAATGTTTCTAAAATAGGTAGTGATGCTTTTTATAGCTGTTATAAACTGACAGAAGTTATAAATAAATCTTCATCTCTTAATATTTCGTTAGACGGATCATCCTACTCAGATGGAGATATAGGATATTATGCACATAGAATAATTACAGATGAATCTCAAAAAGGCACTTTTGAAGATATAAAAGGAGTAACCTATTATAAATACGATAATGAAATGGTTGCAGTAGGTCCGGCGGGGGATAAAAATCAATTTACTGAACTCACGCTAGAGCAAGATACAACAGCAATAAAAAAATATGCTTTTCGAGATTGTGATAGTCTTATTCGCGTAACAATAGGTGAAAATGTTTCTAAAATAGGTAGTTCTGCTTTTAGCAGTTGTTATAAACTAACAGAAGTAATAGATAAATCTTCATTAGTTGATAAAGAATATTCGTATGCACACAGAGTAATAACAGATGAATCTCAAAAAGGCACTTTTGAAGATATAAAAGGAGTAACCTATTATAAATACGATAATGAAAAAGTGGCAGTAGGAGATAGAGATAGAAATTTCACAATTACGCTTGAGCAGGACACAACTGTAATAAAACAATATTCATTTGCTTACTGTAGAGGACTAACGGGTGAATTAATTATCCCAAATGGTGTCAAAATCATAGGTATAGAAGCATTCATGGATACAACTATAAATGGTGAGTTAATTATCCCTCAGAGCGTAACTAAGGTTGGGAATAGTGCTTTTTTCGTAACAAAGATAACTAGTTTGATCGTGGGTGCTGAAACTATTGGAAATTCGGCTTTTTATCAGTGCGAAGAACTTGAAAGTGTGGTTTTGCAAGACACTGTGAAAAACCTAGAGCGCTGCGCGTTTGGTTACTGCCCAAAATTGACATCAATAGATTTAAAACAAGTTGAAACAATTGGATATGCTGTTTTTGGAGATGGTACGCCTTTGACAGAAGTAACTATTCCTAGCAGTGTAAAATCACTTGCTGGTGGGCTATTTCCTAATTGCAGAACATTAAAAAAAGTGATTTATAATGCTGAAAACATTTCTGAACTTACAGTAGGTGATTATAATTATATTTATGGGTTATGTTATAATTCGGGCTCGGCAGAAGAAGGAATAGAGGTGATTATAGGAGATAATGTAAAAATCATTCCAAAATATTTTCTAGGTGGTTATTATAGTTATGGACATAAGCCAAGCGAAAATGTAACCAGTATAGTGATTGGCTCAAGCGTAACCACTGTTGGGGAAGATGCATTCTACGGCTTGAAAAAATTATCTAGCGTAACTGTGAAGAGCTCGGCGGTTTATAAGATGTTAACTGGCACTGGCTCTAAAGTTTGCGGGGGGTTATTAGGATATATTGACTCTGGAGAAATGGTTAAAGTGCTTAAGTCTATAGTTGATGACACTGAGGCTAACCCAATGCCAAGCTATTTAAAAAATAACTTCACACAATCTGAAGATGATGCCGACCAAGAATATTATATTTTCACAAGAAAATAGTTAAAATTTTGGCAAATTTTGATGAAAAAATTTGTTTAGCGCATTTTGCTAGACAAATTTTTTTAATTATGCTATTATATAGGCTGAATTATTGTGTAAAATTTGCTTTATGGCAATAAAGTTGTTTTTCTAGGAGAGATTTATGGGATTATTTTCTTATCTATTTGCTTCAGATAATAAGCGAAGTCTTTTAAAAATTGAAAAAACTGTGGCAAAAATTGAAGCTTTGGCAGATAAATATACGCAGATGAGCGATGACGATTTGCAGGCCCAGACGCCTATTTTAAAGCAGAGGCTCAGTGATGGCGAAAAGTTAGAAGACATTTTGCCTGATGCGTTTGCGCTTGTGCGAGAGGCGTCCACCCGCGTGCTTAAGCAAAGGCACTTCCATGTGCAATTAATTGGTGGCGTGGTGCTTCATCAAGGGCGTATCGCCGAAATGAAAACAGGTGAGGGTAAAACTCTAACCGCCACCACAGCGGTTTATTTAAACGCGCTCACGGGCAAAAATGTGCATGTCATCACTGTCAACGAATATTTAGCAACCTATCAAGCAGAGCAGATGGGCAGGCTTTATAAATTTTTGGGGTTAACCATTGGTGTTACGCTTTCTAATCAGTCGCCAGAAGAGAAAAAACACGCTTATGAGTGCGACATCACTTATGGCACAAATAGTGAGTTTGGCTTTGACTATTTGCGCGATAATATGCAAGTGGACAAGCGCTATAAAGTGCAGCGCGGGCACAATTTCTGCATTGTGGATGAGGTGGACTCAATTTTGATTGATGAAGCGCGCACTCCGCTCATTATTTCCGGACCAGGTGGCAAGATTAGTGAACTTTATGGCACGGCAGACGGCTTTGCTAAACGCTTAAAGCCAGAAGATTATGAAATAGATATTAAGCGCAAACAGATTAGGTTAACCGAGTCGGGCGTCAGCAAGGCAGAAAATTTCTTTAAGATAGAAAATTTGTCGGACATTGAAAATCTTGAAATTAATCACCACATCAACAACGCTTTGCGCGCCAACTATATCATGATGCGCGATATTAACTATATTGTGAAAGACAACGAAATTTTGATTGTTGATGAATATACCGGCCGCATTATGCCGGGCAGACGCTATTCAAACGGGCTTCACCAAGCAATAGAAGCAAAAGAGCATGTTAAGATTAAGGACGAAAATAAAACCCTTGCCACCATCACACTGCAAAACTATTTCAAACTTTATGATAAACTTAGTGGCATGACCGGCACGGCAAAAACAGAAGAAACAGAATTTAACAAAATCTATAATCTAGATGTGGTCTGCATTCCAACAAATAAACCCGTTTTGCGCATAGACGAGCAAGATATGATTTTCTTCACTGAAGACGCAAAATATAAGGCGATAGTGGAAGAAATTAAGGAAAAACACGAAAAGGGTCAGCCAATTTTGGTGGGCACTGCCTCGGTGGAGAAGAGTGAGCGCATAAGCAAAGAGATTAAAAAACTTGGCATCCCTCACAATCTTTTAAACGCCAAAAATCACGAGCTAGAAAGCCAAATCGTGGCTCAGTCGGGCAGAGTGGGAGCGGTTACGATTTCCACAAACATGGCAGGTCGTGGCACGGATATTTTGCTGGGTGGCAACCCAGAGTTTTTGGCAAAGCAAAAACTGCTAAATGAAAATGTTAGCCAAGAGTTGATAGATAAGGTTACCACTTATAATTCCAAATTAAACGAAGAAGAGCAAGCAATAAAAGATAAATACGATAAATATTATGCCGATTTTAAAAAGACCACAGACGAAGAAAAGCAAAAAGTGATTGAGCTAGGTGGCTTGCACATTTTAGGCACAGAAAGGCACGAGTCTAGGCGAATAGACAATCAGTTGCGCGGCCGTGCCGGTCGTCAAGGTGACCCGGGCAGCAGTATTTTCTTCATTTCGCTTGAAGATGACCTGCCTCAGCGCTTTGGCGAAGATAGAATGAAGAGTTGGTTTTCTATTGCCTTCCGCGGCAACGAAGATATGCCACTTCAATCGCGCATTTTAACCAAATTTTTTGAAACTGCACAAAAGAAAGTGGAAGCAATTAATTTCTCCGCCCGCAAAAATGTGCTTGAATATGACGATGTGCTTAATAAACAGCGTCAAATTATCTATGGCGAGCGTGATAAAGTGCTTGATGGCATAGATGTTCACCCACAAATCGTTGAAATGATTAAAGAACTTGTGTTTGAGCTTTGCTCAACCTATCTTGACGAAACTAAGCCAAGTTATGAGTGGGAGTTAGAGCCACTAAATAAAGCGCTGGAAGATAAATTCTTAGAGCGTGGCGAAAATCTTGTTACCGAAGAAATGGTAGATGGCCAAGATGTGCAAGGCGTGAGCCAGGCAGTGTTTGAGCAAATCTTAAATAAATATGAGCAAAAAGTGGAAGAAGTGAAGAAAATCGGCTTTGATTTCTCTGTGGCAGAGCGCGACACTTTGCTTAGAATTGTTGACCGATTCTGGACTGAGCACATCGATGAAATGAACACTTTGCGAAACGAAATCGGCATTTTGGCGTATGGACAAAAAGACCCTGTGGTGGCTTATAAAAACCAAGGGTTTGAGATGTTTGATAAAATGATTGATGAAATGCGCGAATATGTGGCTTGCACGCTATTTAGAATGAAAGTGCAAGTGCAAATCGTGCCAAAAAGGCCGGTCGGCCCAATAAATGTGGGCAACACAAATAAAGAGGGTGGCTCACAAACACGCTCAAATTCTTCGCATATTGGCCGCAACGATTTATGCCCATGCGGTTCTGGCAAAAAATATAAAAACTGCTGTGGAAAGGATGCAAAATGATAATTTTAAGATGAGAGGAGTTTTTGCCTCTCATTTTTCATGCTATTTTTTTTCGGCAAAATGTGCCATTTTGTTTGTAAAAATGCAATTGGAGTGTTATAATATTTCTAAGAAATATTAATTTTGCAACGGACGGGGGCGGCTTAGCGCAAAAGTTTTTGCGCTATGGCTGCGCCATTGCGCGCAGCCGCGCGCAAGCCGCCCCATAGGCTAAGATGTGATTAAGGGGTGAATATGAAGCATTTAGCAATAAAGAAGGTGTTGATAGTTTTAATCGCCGCACTGCTAACATTAAGTGCAGGCATTTCTTTAACCGCCTTTTTGAATAAAAGGAGTGAGAAAGTCTCTCCCAATGCTGCCACGTATGTGGATTTAGGTGAGGCCTATAGAAATGGCGGGTTAGATGAGAAGACATACGATGCTAACACTTATTTCTCCATTAACGATGAAGATGGCTTGAAAGAGCTTGCCCAGTGTGTAAATGGCAAGAGGTGGACAAACTATATTTTCCCTACTTGGGACTGGGCTCCCACATTTGAAGGCAAAGTTGTTGAGCTAACTGCAAACATCACAGTTAATTCAAATATGGACCCAATAGGTAATTACAATCACGCCACACAAGATACTAGAAACTGTTTTATGGGCACTTTTAATGGAAACTATCACACAATCACTAATTTTAAAATTGATGCGAACAAAGATTCATATTATACCGACACACACGCCACAATAGGTTTGTTTGGTTTTGTTAAAAATGCAGTTATAGAAAATGTTAGGATGAGCGGAGCGAATCTTAGCATCTCTGGAGGCAAATTTAATGGAGAGAATGCTTATCCAGAAGCTGTTAGCATAGGGTGCTTAGTCGGGAAAGTGGAAGAAGATTCAACCACCACAATAACAAATTGTGTGGTTACTCGGTCTAAGATTACAAACAGCGCAACAGGGTTAGTTGTTAATGAAGACAACAAAGGTATTAATGCCTCTGGTGGATTGGTTGGTTCGGTAAATGGTAAGGTTAATATAAGCAAATGCTCAGTGGATTGCGACATTGATGCTTTTAATGGTAGTTATGGTCAAATTTCAAAGTTTAGTGGCTGGAATTATTTTCTAGGAGATTTTATAGGCGGGGCACCCTCAAGCAATCGACTTGGTAGGCCGGTTGGTGGAATTATAGGTTATGTAGGCACAATGCATATGGATTATAAAGGTCAAGCAGAAATTAGCAAATGTTTCTATAGTGGATCTCTTTATAATCCTGGTCAACCCACTCACGCTATTGCAGTGTCTGCCACCGGCGGGCCAAACTATGATAACTGTTTTATAAATAATTGTGCATACGATATATCTTCAATGGGTGAAACAGATCTAGGTCTTACTGGCATACACCCATCAGAGACTTCTTATTCAA
>CANRGF010000062.1 GCA_947630075.1 uncultured Clostridia bacterium | reverse complement strand
CCGTCAAAGTCGCCATTGCTCTTTTTGCTGCCAAAAAGCAGTGCCAAATTTAAGTTTGTTGTGCCATAAACATACGCTTTGCCATGAGAGGAAACTCTTGGCTCTAAAACTGTTATGTTTGGCGTTGATGAAACATGATAAATTTTACCCTTCATTTTGTATACAACCCTATTTTATATTCACACTAGCGATAATGTCAACAGACACTTCTTTAATAAATTGAATTGTTATCTTATATTGCCCGGCGGCCTTTATGGTTGGGAAATCTTTAATCATGTTCTTTTCCACCTTTAAGCCATCATTATTTAGCGCGGTTAAAATCTCTTGCTTAGTTATTGAGCCGAAGGCCTTGCCATTTGCGCCAACAGAAAGCGTGAAATGATAAACTTTGTTTTTAATTTTGTTTGCAATAGCTTGATATTCTTTCACCATCTCTGCATGGTGGAAAGCCTGCGCATCCATCTTGCCTTTGTGGTCGTTCAAATTGCTTGCGGTTGCCTCTTTTGCGATGCCTTGCTTAAACAGCACATTCATTGCATAATTTGGGTTTACATCAATAATTTCACCTGCCTTACCTTTGCCTTTAAGTTCCTTAATTAAAATAACTCTCATTTTCACCTCTATAATTATTCTAACATAATCTTCATTTTTTGTCAAATTTATCCATAATAAAAAATCAATCAAAAATAATAAAAACAGTGAAAAATCTTTAAAAAAATAAAAAATTCAGTGCAAAAAGTAATTTTTTGATTTAATTTTTGCCAATATTGACAATTTTAATAAATTATGTTAGAATATTATTGAGAGGTGAAAATGAAAATTTTGGTTAACTGGGCAACCATGAAAAAGGTTGCAAGATTGGAGATAAACACCTCCACAAATCAATCCATTTTGAATGGTGAATATTTTTCGCTAGACATCCAAAATTTTTCAAAAAAATTATTAAAAATTGTTTCTTCTTGGGAAAAGGAAATGATAAACCCTTATGGGCATGACGGAATTTCTTATTCTGTCTGGATTAAAGATGGAGATATCAATTTAAAGTATGTTGGCAAAAACAAATTTCCAAATAATTTCGGTGAATTTTTAAATCTTTTAGAGGAGGCAAAAATATGTTAGCGTTCCAACTCGGAGGTTCAAATCACACTCGTGCAGAATTTGAAAAAACAATAGCTATTGAAACTGAAAAGTTGGTTTCCTTTTTTGGCGAGAATTTTAGGGCACAAATCACAGACAAAATAAATTCCACGATTTTCGTTATTGTTGATAGAATTGCAAATTTTCGCTCAGCTAATTTAGAGCGAGAAAAACAGTTGGTGCAAGGCTTTATAGACCAAGAATTTGGCACCGCCTATAAGTATATGGACATTGACTATCCAATAGGCTATAATTTGCTCACGGATTTTATCGTTACTTTCAAATGGTTGCTTAAGCAAGATCACCCATTGCAAGCGATAAGTGAAAATAAAGTTATGCTCCCATTTTTGGTTAGTTATTTGATGAAAAATCAAGATTTTTCAAAGTTGAGAAGTTTGCAGCTAAAAATTTTCAAAAAAAATTTCTCCACACAAGAGCTGAGAAAAATTTTGCTAGAAAATTTTGATGACAATTCTCTAAAATCTCTTTTGCAAAGAATTTATCAAAACTACACAAACTCAATCGCAGCAGAATATGAAATTTTGCAACAAAGCAATGCAAATAATTATTATAATGACATAGCTTTCTCTCTAACAGAAGAAGAAGTTATGACTAGATGTATTTTAGGTGAAGTGTTTTCGCTTGGCAGATTAAGAGAAATTGAAATAAACACACCAAATCATGAAGAAGATATTTCCGCAATTTTCATAAAATTTGTGAATTGCCTTCGTTCTAGGCAAATTTTGGATGCAAACACAAAAAGTCAATTTGAAAATATGTTATTTCTTCTCACTGGCAAAAAATTGAGATATGAGCAATATTTCACTCCAGAGATAATTAATCTTATTGAAGTGGCAATAGATAAATACACAACTGAAAAACAAGCAATGCAAGAAAATAATCAAGGAGATAAAATCTTGCACACGCCAATCGGTGAATTTTATAAATTTATCACAGAAAATTTTTGCATGGGTAAAGACGAAGTTGAAATGCAAGATCTTGGTAGATTTATCACACACGCTCTTAATTGGGGTGCTTATATGCAGCCAATAAGGAGCAAAAGCACGGGGGAATGGATTTCCATTGTGGTTGTCCCTGCTGATTGCTATGGCTTAACCCACGAGTTGGTGCACACAATTTCCACATCCAGTTCAACAGGCATGAGCGGCATTGAATATTCCCAAAATGATACCGCATTAAACGAATTTATCACCGAGTTGCTCGCTTTACTCACAAATAAAATGGATATAAATGATTATAGCGTGCTAAATAGCTATATGTCGGCACTTCCAATCATTGGAGAATTTGTTTTAGCCCAAATTAAACAAATTAAAACACTTTATCTTAATAACGATATGAATGCTTTGCAAGAACTTTTTGGCGATGTGGAATTGTCTAGGCTCTGCAAAGATATGTCATTGGTGTTTGAACACAAAATTTCAGTTTTTGATTTGAAAAACGCTTTAAATTATGAAAGAATTCCGTTCACAGAAACCGATCTAAACAACCCAGATTTGCAAGCAAGGCGTTTGGCATTAACAAGCCATTTGGCGTACTCTCTAGTTGATGACATTCAAGATGTGAAACGCTATTATTATAGAAAGTTGTTGTTTGGAGCGAAAAAAGACGACTAATTTGCCGTCTTTTTTATTGTCCATAACTTTATAAAAATTGAATAAAAATTTTTTAAAAGTCCAAAATAACAATGAAAAACACAAAATTTTAGCAAATTTATGCCAAAATTTTAAAATTTTTCTTATTGGAGGGCAATATGGATGTGATGTGCAGAAAATATAGTTGTGTTTATAACGACAGAGCGAAGTGCGGCAGAAAAAACTTGCAAGTGGATGAAGATGCGGATTGTAACGATTTAAAAATTGACGATAGCAAATTGGTGGAAGATGTTTCACACGATATGTTTGAGCACGAGCCAGATGTTGCTCCTTATCATCACTGCAAAACGATGAATATAAATTGCAATACGGATAATTGCATTTTCAATAAAAACGGCGAGTGCTTTTCTAATGGCATATTTGTTGGCAGCGAAAAAAAACAAGCACCATGCAATAGTTTTGCTCCAAGATAATTTAATTTTTAATTTGATGGGCGATAGCCCTTTTTTTATAAAAGCCATCAGTTTATTCATTTGACAAAAATGCTTTTTTATATTAAAATTTACTTAATTAATATTTTTAAGGCTAGGAGAAAAGATGAAAGAATATAACCACTCAAAGATTGAAGAAAAATGGAAAAATTATTGGGAAAAAAATCAAACTTTTAAAACCGATGTGTGGGATTTTAAAAAACCAAAATTTTATGCTCTTGATATGTTTCCATATCCGTCTGGCGCAGGGCTTCATGTTGGGCACCCAATTGGATACACAGCCACAGATGTGGTGAGCAGAATGAAGCGCATGCAAGGGTTTAATGTCTTGCACCCTATGGGGTTTGATAGTTTTGGCTTGCCAGCAGAGCAGTATGCGATCGACACGGGCAACCACCCAAACATTTTCACAGAAAAAAACATTGAGCATTTTGTTGGGCAGTTAAAAAACATTGGCTTTTCATTTGATTGGGATAGGGAAATAAGAACGAGCGACCCTTCTTATTATAAATGGACGCAGTGGATTTTCAAGCGTCTGTATGAGGATGGACTTGCACAACTTAAAGAAGTGCCCGTGAATTGGTGTGAAGAGTTGGGTTGCGTGTTGGCAAACGATGAGGTAATAGACGGCAAAAGTGAGCGTGGCGGTTTCCCTGTGGTGAAAAAAAATATGAAGCAGTGGGTTATCGACATTCCAAAATATGCCGATAAATTGCTTAACGGATTAAACGAAATTGATTGGCCCGAATCCACGAAGGCAATGCAACGAAATTGGAGTGGCAAATCCGAGGGCGTTGAGGTGCAATTTAAAATTGTGGGTGGCGGCAAGTTTTCAATTTTCACCACCTGCATAGAAACGATTTATGGCATCACATTCATGGTGCTTGCGCCAGAAAATAGTTTGGTGGACGAGTTGAAGCCACGCATAAAAAATTGGAAAGAAGTGGAAAAATATAGGGCAGAAACGGCAAAGAAAAGCGAGTTGGAGCGCTCTCAATTAAATAAGTCTAAGTCTGGGTGCAAACTCGAAGGCATAATGGCAATAAATCCGGTGAACAACAAGCAAGTGCCTGTCTTCTTGGGTGATTTTGTGCTTTCAAGTTATGGCACGGGTGCGGTTATGGCAGTTCCAAGCCATGACCAGCGCGATTTTGAATATGCTCAAACACACGGCATTCCAATGGTCCAAGTCATTTCTGGCGCAGATGTTAGCGAGCACGCCTTTGAAAAGCAAGACTATCTTGGTAAGGGTTGCAAACTGATTAATAGTGAAGAATTTTCAGGCATGACAGTTGAAGAAGCCAAAGTTGCCATCACTGCAAAATTAGAAAAAATCGGCGTTGGCAAAAAGCAGGTTAATTATAGGCTTCGTGAATGGACTTTTGCCCGCCAGCGTTATTGGGGAGAGCCAATCCCTATTGTCCATTTTAAAGACGGCTCAACCAAGGCGCTTGCAGATAGTGAACTTCCACTTGTTTTGCCCGATTTAGATGATTATAAGCCGGCGAAGGACGGCAGCAGTCCGCTCGCGCGTGCCACAAAATGGGTGAATGTGGTTGTTGATGGAAAACCCGCAAAACGCGAAACTAACACCATGCCTGGCACGGCTGGCTCTAGTTGGTATTTCATGCGATATATCGACCCAAACAATGATGATGAATTTGCCAATTTTAAACTTCTAAAACATTGGCTTCCTGTGGATTTATATGTGGGAGGTCCAGAGCACGCTGTTAGCCATTTGCTCTATAGCAGAATGTGGACGAATTATTTGTTTGATAAAGGTTTATCTCCCGTTAGAGAGCCATTTAAAAAACTTGTTCATCAAGGCATGGTGCTTGGTGCAAACGGCATAAAAATGGGCAAACGCTATCCAGAATATGTGGTTGACCCAAACACTATTGTTAAAAATTATGGAGCGGACACTTTGAGGCTTTATTTAATGTTTATGGGGCCACTCGAAATGTCTAAACCATGGGATAATAATGGCGTGAATGGTGCGCGTAAATTTATTGATAAAATTTATAGAATTTATCAAGAAAAAAACATTTCTAATTGTGAAAATAAAGAGTTGGATTTTGTTTATAATCAAACGGTTAAAAAGGTTAGTGAAGATTTTGAAACGCTCAATTTCAACACGGCCATTTCGCAGATGATGATATTTGTAAACTCCCTATCAAAAACGAACGATTTCCCACTTAATTATGCTGAAGGGTTTTTAAAGCTTTTAAATCCAATCTGCCCATTCATCACAGAAGAGCTTTGGAGCAATTTAGGGCATAAGGGCACAATTGCTTACGAGCCTTGGCCGAAATTTGATGAGAGCAAGCTGGTTGTGGACGAGATTGAAATTCCAATCCAAATCAACGGCAAATTGCGGGGTAAAATCAAGGTGAGCAAAGCGGCAAGCGAACAAGAAATTAAAGATAAGGCGTTAGAAGAAGTGAAATCTTATCTAACAAACGGCTATAAAAAAATTGTGTATATTCCAAATCGAATTTTCAATATTGTAGTTTAAAAAAACGGCGTATGCCGCTTTTTTTAATGCTTGCATGTTTCTCTTTGCATCGCTGGAAAATTTTTAATAACAATCATTTTTAAGTGTAAAAGCATTTTGATTTAATCAATTAAAAAACGATATTTTAAAAATTTCAAAAAACTTGTCGAAACTATTTGTATTTTTTAAATAAAAGAGTTAAAATATACATAGAGAGGGTGCAATGGAATTAATTGCACTTTTAAATTAAAACTCTAGGGGGGGGGGGCATGAAAGTTTTTATAAGATCAACAATAATAATATTGTGTGCGCTAGCATTTTCAATTTGTGCAGTGGCAGCCACAAATAG
>CANRGF010000061.1 GCA_947630075.1 uncultured Clostridia bacterium | reverse complement strand
TTTTAAATTTTGTGATAATATAAAGTTGAATTTAAAGGAGGCTCATATGAAAAGTGTCAATGAACATCCATACACAAGGAGTAGAAAAGCGTTTAGGAAGGAAATCAAGGCAATAAAGGTTACGCCTGCCCAGTTGAAAGAGCCTGCAAACGCAATTAATGCGGAGCAAATGGTTGCTCTAAGGGAAGAGTTCCGCGAGGATTCAACCCACACTTCAAGCTTGTTTTTCGAGATTTATCAAAAGTATTTGCACAAATTAAATTTGGTTAATAAAACTGCAAAAACCCTTTCAAAGGCTCGCCCAATTATGGGTGCAGAGCCATTCAGCGAAGAGATTTCTAAGCGTGATAAACTTGCTCGCGCCGAAATCGAGCAAGATATTAAAAAGATAGGTTAATCTTAAACTCCCTTTTGGGAGTTTTTTTATTTTCACTTATTTGACAAATATCCAAATAAAGTGTTATATTGTTTGCATGGAAAGCAAAAAAAGTTCGGTTTTAAATGGTTTGAAAACCGTTGCTTTAATCTTATTTTTTTTGTTGGTGGCGTTTGGCTTTTTAGCAGTTTGCAGCCAAAACTCGTTTTTATATAAATTCAACACAAACACAGATGTGAATTGGTATATCACAGTCGGGCGGGGCATAGTAAACGGCAAAGCCCCTTATCGAGATTTGTTTGAGCAAAAAGGTCCGTTGCTTTATGTGGTGTTCGCCTTCTTTTGCTTGTTTAAAAATCCATATATAATGGTGCTTTTGTTTGAAGTGGTTTGCTTGGGCGTGTTTGCTTATCTCACTTTCAAACTAGCACGCAGATATGTTTCGCCTTTTGCAAGCGTGGTTTGTGCAATCACAGTTTTGTTCGTTGCCATCTCTTCACCATATAATCTTGCTGGTGGCGGGGCTGTGGAAGAATTTTTTCTGCCACTAATTATGTATGTTTTGCTTTGCTTCATTGAGTTTATTGAAGAAAAAAAGCAGTTTTCACCGCTTCGCTCCATGCTCATTGGGGCAAGCGTGGCAGCAATTTTTTGGGTGAAATTCACCGCCATTGTTGGCTTGGTGGCAATGCTTTTAATTTGGCTGATAATAAGCATCAAAAATAAAGATTTCAAAAAGATGTTTGCTTCAATCGGCTTTATGATTTTAGGCTTTGCCATCATCACCTTTCTAAGCGTTTTATATTATATAATCAATCATGCTCTAAAAGATATGTTTTGGGCATATTTCTACTTAAACCTTTTTGCCTATAATAGCAAATATATGGGCGTGATGGTCAATGTGTTTAAATTGTTTGCTTATGATTATGTTTGCTGCTCTATAATGTTTGTTGGAATGTTTTTATATTTCAAAGAAATGGGCAAAAAAGCATGTCTATATTTCTTAGTTTTGTTTATAAATCTTGGCATATTAATGCTTCAAAATTGCCATATATACTATTTCGTTGTGCTTTATCCGTTTGCAAGCCTTGGTCTTATCATGATTTTCAAACAGTTTTGCCACATCAAATATAACGCTTTCTTCAAAGTTGTTAGCGTGCTGCTATGCTTAGTTGTTGGCTTAGGCTATTGCTATTTCCTTTGCCCATCCACCCGCGCAATAAATAAGAAGAGTGACTATATTCAACTAGTTGTGGCGGACGACATATCTAATTATGCTAAGCAAAACGGCATTGAAAATCCAACCCTATTTTGCTATAAAATGTATGATTACGGCTTTTATAACGCTTGCAAAATCACGCCAAACGCAAGGTTCTTTGCTCAAAATGTGTTTAAAGAAGATGCTTTCCCTGAAATGTTTGCAAGTTTTGATAATGAAGTGGAAAATCAATCGGCGGATTTCTTGCTCTGTGAGAAGGGCGATTACCTAAAAAATGAAGCGCTAATTTCAAAATATTATTCAGTTGTGCGTGAATATGAAATGAACCAGTTTAGCAATTTATACATAGATAAAATAGGCACTTTTGTTCTTCTCATCAAGGCGTAAAAATGCATTAAATCAATTTTTATTTAATTGTTAAAATTGTTTTACATTTAAAATCAAATATGATAAAATAAGCATAAGTGGGGGTTTATGGAAGATTTAGTTTATCCTGCAGTTTTATATAAAGATGACGAAAAAGGCACCAACACGGGGTGGTACACTATTCATATTCCAGATGTTGGCATCGTAACGGAAGGTGAAAGCATTGAAATGGCTTTCATCAAAGCAAAAGAATATCTTTGCGCAATGGTGGATTGCGCAATCAAGTTTGATTGCGAGTTGGAAAAGCCAACCAAATTTGAAGAATTTCAAAAGAAGTATAAAAAGCAAATTTGCTTGTTGGTTGATGCGCTAAATTAATTAGGCGTTAAAAGGTGGGAGTAGATTGACGAAGGTAAATGTGCAGAATTGGCCTCAGCTAGACTTCCTAATCAATAATTTTTATGAAATAGTTGAGTATAAGCGAGGCAGGGGAATATATGGCGATAGAGTTGTGCTAAGGCGTCCGCGTCATGCAAGCGCAATATTTGGCGAGCCTGATAAACTTTATGAGTTTTATTATATGGACGCAAACGCCGTTAAAGAACTTCCCCGCACAGTGCAAGAGAAGGTGGCGGTTATCACCCGATTGGTTACTTCGCCCGAAGATATGAATGTCCTTTGCAATTTCAGCAATTCCGGCTTGCTAGACCCAAGCACATGGGCGGTTGAAACCAAAAACACCTTGCTCGCTTCAAAAACTCTTGATTTTGCGAAACTAAACACCATTTTGCTTGAAAGATATAAATTGCTAGACGCACAATTTTTAGAGCGCTTGAAAGCCCATCGTCAAAAGCAATATTTCCTTGCCAGCAGTGAAGAATTTAACTTCTTGCCTAAGGAATACACTTCAAAAAAGCAGTTAGAACTTTAAGATTGGCTTGCCCAATCTTTTTTTATTGCAAATGTGATAAAAACCGCAATTATTTTTATTAAATTTTGTTTTTCGACATAACAAGTTTTTTTTCATTCAATATTTTTATGTTTAAAACTAAAACTAAATGTGTTAAAAGTTTAGAAAAATGCTTTATTTTAATTGACAATTTTCCAAAAATTTATTACAATATACAAGACTAAACTTATTATAGGAGAAAGAAATGACTAAATTCAAATCACACATAAAGCAAATTGTTCTAGTTCTTGCTTTTTTGGTTATGGCTTTTGTTTTTGCAATTAATCCTTTTGCCATATCCGCAAATGTTGCAGTCGCTAGCGATCCAACGGACGTTACAGTGGACTTCAACGCAATTCAATTATTAAAGGAAAATTCAGTTATAGATTTATCCAATGAGGATAAAACGGACGATAATTTATCAATTCCGCTTCTCACCGGCTCAAAAGCGCCAACTGACTATATCATCCGCGTTATAGACGGCAGTGGTGTAATTCACGATTGTGAAATCAAGTCGGATAAATCCACCACAGAATATTTTGAATACGAAGACAGCGACCAATCAATTCGTATTAAGTCTTTAAATAGCGGTTATTATAAGGTTATGTATGGCTATGTGGAGGGTGGCAAATATTATTTCTCTAGCCCAGTGTCTGTGTATGTTAAGAGCGTTAAATACACACTCACATTCGTTGCTCCAAACGGCGCAAAAGATTTAGTTCCATCTCAAGCAGGTGATGGCGCAAAAATCACTTTGCCAAATGCTTATGTTCAAATCGCCGGCACAGACGATTATCTCACTTCGGGCGTGGAAGAAGAGTATGTAACCGTTGCTCCAACAATCTATAAGAATGGCGCAAAGATTTACGACCCAACAGCAGAGGAAAATGACAATCCTGAGGTTTCACTCGTAGATGGCAAGTGCGTGCTTACTGCCAACCTAAATGGTAAGTATAGTGCCACATATAGAGTGAAAAATGAATATCTTGGTGGCGAAAACAACGCTAATGATGAATTTTCAATCAATGTCATGAGCGATTTTGATGCACCAACAGAGTTAACAATAGATAAAAATCTTGCAATGCCATCAATGGCATTGGGGCAGAAGGGCATTGAGCTCCCTAACGTTACTGCCAACACAAACAAGAGCACTAATGTTGACTACACAATCAAAAAGATTGAAATCACCAAAAGAGAAAATTCAAACATCAAATTGGTTTTGGAAGATAACCAACGCACTTTCGATTTGCTCCTATCAAATTTTGAAAATGCAAAGAGTTATAAAGATTTAACAGATGACTATAAAATCACCTATTATATCGAGAGTTATTATGGCTTAACCGCATCTGCCACATTTAATGTTACGGGCGTAACCTTACCTTCAAATTCTCTTGATGTTTCTTGGGCATACACCTATGATTTGCCTGAAACCGTTTCTTGGGAGAAGGATAGCGAAGGCTTGCCTGTGCTTAAAAAAGGTGAAGATGTTGCAAAAGAAGTTGTTGTTGATAGCGAAAATGTGAATAAAGATTATATCTACGAGTTCGCTCCATACTATGGCTATGCAGAGCTTCGCTTCCCAGCAATTTTTGCTGAGGGCATCTACGATTATGATGAATATGTGTTCATTCGTTATTTCCAAAGCAACACAAACTCTCTAGATAAGTTCTATATTGATAACATCAAATTAAATGATGATGAAACGGGCGTTGTTGCCGTTAAAGACACGGAAGAAGGCTATAATGCTTCAAACGACCCTAACATCGGCAAAATGAACAAAGTTGTTCGCTTCAAATTTAACACTAATTATAATGGTTTCAAACTTGGATACTACACAGGCAAAGATTATTCCCTTGTTTATCAAGTGTTCAACAAAACCACAGGCAGAAACTATATCATCACTCAAAGAAAAACCCTTTATGAATCTGGCACAAGGGCGTATAAGTTCAAAGTGTTAGATCGTGCATTGGCTGGCAATGTTGCTGGCGATGAAACAGAAGGCGTTAGCAAAAACTTAACTGTTAGCCTTTCTTTGAATGAGGACACAATCGCTGAAAAATCTTCATTCAACACCACAGTTGTTTCAAAAGATGATGTTGATGCAAATGTTCGCAATGCTTTGTTCTTGTTCACAGAGTCTGGCGATGCTGCCACAGTAACAGCCGAGGCTTTTGAAAAAGACATCAAAGCCGAAATTGCTAAATTGTTGTTGCAAGAAAAAGATGCTTCTTGGGGCAATGTAAATAAAGAGCATGGTGGCTCTTTGGAAGGAGATGAAACCACTCCAGATTACTCCACAAATTATTTCGACAATTTCAAAACTAATGTTTTGTATAATGACAATCTTGTGTCCGCTCTAAGCAAATACAACAACATCACAAGAATGAAAGAAGTTTCAAATGGCGAATTTGAAGTTGCATTTGAAAAGACAGACAATGAAAAGTTTGTTCACTTAGTTGCAGTTGCAATTAATGACAACAACACTGTTGCAATAGATTTCAAAACTCTTAGCGTGGATAACACTTCTGAAAAAGATGCTCCAACCGCTAAAGTTACAGCAGTTGAAGGCGAAGATGACATCACTTCTAACGACAAAACATTCTATATCACAGACGGCGCTCCTAAAGATATTGCTCTTCCAACAGTATCTTTTGAGGACACAACTGATAAAACTCTAAATATCTCTTTGCAATACTATGTTATCACTCAAGAGGATTTGGACGCAATCTCTGAAGACGAATTAGGCTACCCAGCCATTCGTCCAAGCGATTTTGAGCAAGTTGTTGGCAAAAAGACCACAGTGAAAGACGGCGTTTTCACAATTTCAAACGCAAAAATCTCTGCATCTAAAGCCGGCACATATTATGTTGTTTACACCGCTAGAGATTCCGCTGGCAACACCACATATTTCACCTACACATTCACAGTTGAAAACATTCAAAGCCCTAAACTAACTTCTATCAATGTGAAGGGTGCAACACTTTCTGGTGGCATTTATGAAGCAGACATAAATTCTGTTGTTCGCTTTGATTATAAAGTTGAAAATGAGGAAGGGGATATCACCTCTAAGGCAGACACAACAATCGAAATTGTTGGTGTGAAAACCGGTGTTGAGCCTGATTCTTATGCTGGTGGCTATAAGTTCACCGTTGCAGACGACTATAAAGTAACCATCAAATCAACATATCAAGGCAAA
>CANRGF010000060.1 GCA_947630075.1 uncultured Clostridia bacterium | reverse complement strand
CTCAAACGCTTGCGAATGTCTATCTCGCGCTTGACGCAAATCTAGAAATAGTGCCTGTCATTAATAAGATTGACCTGCCAAGTGCAGATATTGAAGGCACAAAAAAAGAAATTGAAGATGTGATAGGCATTCCGTGTGATGAAGCGTGTGAAATTAGTGCCAAAACGGGGCTAAACATCACCAGCGTGCTAGATGCCGTGGTTAAAAATATGCCTTGCCCAAAGGGAGAGGAAGACGATCCGCTCAAAGCATTAATTTTTGATAGTTATTATGATAGTTATAAAGGTGCGGTCAGCATGGTGCGCATTTTTGATGGAAGCGTGAAAGTTGGCGATGAAATTTTGTTTATGCAAACGCAAAAATCTTTTGTGGTTACAGAGGTGGGGATTTTCACTCCGCAGCCAACACCAACCGAAAATCTCAAAGCTGGCGAGGTGGGTTATATTGCCGCGTCAATAAAAAATGTGTCAGACACAAAGGTAGGGGACACAATCACTTTAAAAAGCAATCCGGTTAAAAAGCCACTTGACGGCTATAAAGAGGCCACAAGCGTGGTTTTTTGTGGCATTTATCCGCTAGATGGCGATAAATATCAAGAGTTAAATGACGCTCTTGAGAAGTTGAAATTAAATGACGCTAGCTTGCATTTCACAAAAGAAACATCGCTCGCGCTTGGACACGGATTTAGATGCGGGTTTTTGGGTCTTTTGCACATGGAGATTATCACCGAACGCTTAGAGCGAGAATTCAATCTCGAAATCATCACCACCGCACCAAGCGTTGAATATAAGATTTGGGATAATAAAAATCGCGAATATGACGTGAAAAATCCAAGCGAAATGCCACCAATGGCAAGCATCACAAAGATGGAAGAGCCAATCGTTAAGATGGAGATAATCACACCAAAAGAGTATTTGGGCGGAATAATGGATTTGTGCTCGGATAGGCGCGGAGTGTATCACGATATGCAATATATTGACGCAAACCGCACCCGCCTTATTTACACTATGCCACTAAATGAAATTGTTTATGATTTCTTTGACAAAATCAAATCGCTAAGCAAGGGTTATGCCAGCATGGATTACGAGTTGGCAGGCTATCAAGAGAGCAATTTGGTTAAGCTAGATATCTTGCTAAATGGTGAAATTTGTGATGCTCTTTCACTCATTGTGCATAAGGACAAAGCATATCCGCGCGGGCGTGCGCTGTGCGAGAAGTTAAAAACAGTCATTCCTCGCCATCTTTTTGAAATCCCTATTCAAGCAGTGATAGGTGGCAAAGTGATTGCGCGTGAAACTATTTCCGCCATGCGTAAAGATGTGCTTGCAAAATGCTATGGTGGGGATGTAACGCGAAAACGCAAACTATTAGAGAAGCAAAAAGAAGGCAAGAAGAGAATGAGGCGCTTGGGCAGTGTGGATTTGCCTAGCGAAGCATTTGTAACAATTTTAAAGTTAGACGACTAATGAAAGATTTTGGACTATATATTCACATTCCATTTTGCTCAAAAAAGTGCGATTATTGCGACTTTGTTTCTTTTTCGCTTGACGAAAACGCCCAAAAATCATATTTAGAAGCCCTTTGCCGAGAAATTGACTTGGTTAAAGATAAATATAAGGCAATCACATTTTCCACAATATTTATAGGTGGCGGCACGCCTAGCATTGTGTTTGACGGCTTTTTTAAGGCACTCACAAAAAAGCTCTATTCATGCTTTAAGTTATCTAAAAAATTGGAATTCACAATCGAGGCAAATCCGCACTCTCTCACAGAAGATAAACTCAAAGAATATCTTTCATGCGGAGTGAATAGAATTAGTTTGGGTGTGCAGAGCCTAGACCAACAGGTGCTGGGCACAATTCATCGCACTCAATCGCCAAAAGATGTCTATCGTGCATTTAGATTGCTTAAAAGATTACACGTTTCAAATGTGAATGCAGACATAATTGTTGGCTTGCCAAATCAATCTTATGCGTCAATTATCCGCACGGCAAATTATTTGAAATCTCGCGTGCAGCATATTTCGGTCTATGGCTTGCAGTTGGAAGAGGACACTCCGCTATATAGGAGAGTAAAATCTCACGAATTGCAGTTGCCAGACGATGATATGGTGGCAGATTTCTTCCAAAAAACTGCCAAAATTTTGAAACGCGCAGGGTTTAATCAGTATGAAATTTCAAACTTTGCAAAACCTGGATATGAATGCCGCCACAATCAGCTCTATTGGGACGGTTCTAACTATCTCGGCATAGGAGTTGCCGCACATAGTTTTGTTGACAGCACTCGCTTTTGCAACACTTCTAATTTTACGGAATATATAAATCTATTGAAAAACAGCAGGCTGCCAACTAAGGATAGCGAAACTCTCACATCCGCTCAAAAGCGTGAAGAGTGTATAATGCTTTCGCTCCGCACAAGCAAGGGATTATCATTAAAAGAGTTTTCCGCCAACTTTAATGAAAATCTATTGATAAGCAAAAAGAAACAGATTGAAAGATTAATAGAATTAAAAAAACTAGAGATAAAAGATGGTTTTTTAAAGATTAGCGAAGGCAATCAATATCTATCGAATGCCATAATATTAGAATTGTTGTAAATCTTTGATAAAATTTGGTTGACATTCAAAAAAAATATGCTATAATAAAGAGCTTAAAAGGATAAATTATATGGATTTCACTAGTAAAATTTTAGCAAAACGCACAATCTTGCTTTGGATGGAAAGCAAATATTGGAGGGGGCAGAGTAACTTAATTGCAGAGATTTCGGACTTCAAATCGCTTGAAGATTTTTATGAGTATATAGTTGTGGAAAGGAGCGCGCCTTTGTGTTTTTTGCCTGACCAGTTCAAATTTAGCATTTCATTTTTGTATAAAGCAGTGATCAAAAAGCCAGAGTTAATCAATCAAATTTACACCATCAGCAAGGAAAGTTCACGAAAAGATGTTTATCAAACAGTGATGGGTTTGCTTGAATTCCCAAGATTCAAAAATAGGTGCAAATTCTTGCTCTTGCCAGAAGTTAGGGCAGATATGTTCAATAAAATCTCTTCAATTCCAAAATTTGACGAGTCCATCTTCAAAAAGGCTTAAAGCCTTTATTTTTTTAAAAAAATTTTTAAATTCTTGTCAATTTCTCTTGACATTCGTTAGCAATGCGCATAAAATAGAGTTAGCAATCATACAATAAGAGTGCTAGCCTACAACGTTCTTGGGGGCAGTTATAATATATGGTTGCATTATAGATAAAAGTCGAATTATCTAATAGCCAGTTAGGATTAAGTTAAATGGATAATGAGAAAAACAAGCGTAAGCGCGAAATTGTGCTTAAAGCGGTGGATGATTACATCAAGTACGCCCAACCAATCACTAGTGGCTCGCTTAATGTGCATTTTAAAGATTTGAGTTCGGCAACGCTTAGAAACGAGTTAAATGCGCTTGAAAGCATGGGTTTTTTTAAGCAAGTGCACACTTCTGGTGGCAGAATTCCAACAGCGCAGGCATATAAAGAATATGTTGCAAACATTTTGGAAAATGAAAGGCTAAACTATAAGGAAGTGAAAAATGTTGTTAAAAACTATGAAAATCGCTCTGTTAGCCTAATAAGCACACTTTCAAGCCTTGCAAAGCGTCTTAGTAGGGTTACAAACTGCCCAGCAGTTTTAGTTCAACATGGGCTTCAAAATTTGATAATTGAAAACATTCAAATCATTCCATTAATTAATAAAGACGCACTTTTGCTCGTGGAAACTAATGCCGGCATTATAGACGACAATATGAGTTTGGATGCAGGCATAGATAAGGCCACCTGCGAGGAAGCGAGCAATTATCTTGTTGGTCAGTTTAAGGGGAAAACCATTGAATATATGGTGGATAACATAGCCAGCATTTGCTTGCGCACAGGGGCGCAAATAGCTGAGTTTAAGGACTTAATCGAAAATGTGGCAGAGGTGTTGATGGCAGTTATTAAAACGAAATGCGACATTTCAAACGAAAACCCAACAAAACTTCTAGACGGCAAAACTAGTGGCGAAATTGACGATGCCAAAAATGTGTTTGAATTCCTTCAAGATGCAGATAAGATTATAGATGCGGTGAAGGACACCCAAAATTTAAGTTACACGGTTGGCGGTGAGGACGAGGCTTTAAAAGGTGGCATGATGCTTAGTGCACCAATAGTGATTAATGGCGTGCCAATAGCAAGCCTTGCACTTGTTGGACCAAAAAGAATAGATTATGCAAACATAGCCGCCGCACTTAAATTTATTGTTGGGCAAATTGACTTAAAAGGAGGCGAGAAATGAGCGAAACGGATGAAGACGCACTAAAGAATGAAGATTGTGAGCCAACTGAGGATAACGAAGAGCAATCAAATGTTGAAGAAACGGATGAAAACATAAATGAAGCGGTGGAAGAAGAGCCAATTCCACCACCTGAAGAAAAAATTGAAACGCCAAACTATCTAAATGACTTATTGCGAGTGCAAGCCGAGTTTGATAACTATCGCAAACGCATGGTTACCGCACTTGGCGATGCTAGGCAAGATGGCTTTATGGATGCAATAACACAATTCCTGCCCGCTCTTGATAGTTTTAAGATGGCAGCGGATATGATAACGGATAAAAACACTCTCATGGGTATAAAGTTCATTGAAAAAGGCATTTTGGATACACTTTCAAAAATGGGTGTGGAAGTGATTGACGCATCCGGCAAGTTTGACCCAAATTTTCATCAGGCAATAGACACGGATAGCACCGCCGATGTGGAAAGCGGATATATAGTTAAAGAAGCCTACAAAGGCTTTACTTATAAAGGCAAAGTTATAAGATATTCCCAAGTTATCGTAAAGAAATAACTTTTTCAAGAAAAGTAAAAAAGAACAAAAAATTAACAATTTAAAGGAGAATTATATATATGCCAAAAATTATATGTTGCTCCTAAACTCGCAAACATATAATATTCTCCAAATTTCTTGCTCTTTAATAAATTCATTTTATTTTAATTCGTTTCACTCATTATTCTTGGCTTTTCCGTGAGTGAATATCGAAATTAATTTCAAATTCACTCGTAAAAGCCAAATTTGTGGCAAGCCACAAAAAATAAAATTCATAAATTAAAGGAGTAATTAAATTATGTCAAAGATTATTGGTATCGATTTAGGCACAACAAATAGTTGTGTCGCAGTTATGGAAGGCGGTCAGCCAACCGTTATCCCAAACAGCGAGGGCAGCAGAACAACCCCTAGCGTTGTCGGTTTTAAAGATAATGATAGGTTAGTGGGTCAAGTGGCAAAACGCCAAGCTGTTGCCAACCCAGACAACACTGTTATTTCAATTAAGCGTGAGATGGGCACAGACTATAAAGTCAACATTGGTGGCAAGCAATATAGCCCAGAAGAAATTAGCGCAATGATTTTAAGCAAATTAAAGCAAGATGCAGAAGCATATCTTGGCGGGCCTGTAACTCAAGCAGTTATCACTGTGCCAGCTTATTTCAACGATAGCCAGCGCCAAGCCACCAAAAATGCAGGCAAAATTGCCGGATTAGAAGTTTTGCGCATCATCAACGAGCCAACAGCAGCCGCGCTTGCTTATGGCCTAGATAAGAGCGACAGAAAAAATCAAAAGATTTTGATTTACGATTTGGGTGGCGGCACATTTGATGTGTCAATCCTAGAAATTGGTGATGGCGTGTTTGAAGTGCTTTCCACAAACGGCAACACTCGCCTTGGCGGAGATGACTTTGATAACCGCATTATGGACCTTTTAATTAGCGAATTTAAAAAGGAAAATGGTATTGATTTGTCTAACGATAAACTAGCAAAGCAACGCCTTAAAGAAGCTGCAGAAAAGGCGAAAATTGAATTAAGCACACTCACTCAAACCACAATCAGTTTGCCATTTATCACAGCCGATGCAACCGGCCCTAAACACCTTGAATATACCTTAACTCGTGCTAAATTTGAAAGTATGATTAGTGATTTGGTGGATAGCACCCTTGTTTGCGTTCGTAACGCACTTAAAGATGCTGGGCTAAATAAAAATGACATTCAAAATGTTGTGCTTGTTGGTGGCTCAACCCGTGTGCCATGCGTGGTTGATGCGCTTGCAAAAGAAATCCCTGTAACTC
>CANRGF010000059.1 GCA_947630075.1 uncultured Clostridia bacterium | reverse complement strand
AAAACTATTATGGCTATATATGTGTGAATGGACACGCACTAAAAAATGTGAAATCAAGCAACTCCAATTTTGCCTTCATAAGCAAAGTTACTCTAACTCAGCCGGTAACCAACACAAGACAGTATGGCGAATCAATCGCAAGAATTGCCAATGTTTTGGGAGATAACAAGCCAATAATTCAAACTCTTAAGGATTTGCGCGGGGGTAGGCGAAGTGAGTGGCATAGGATAGAAAAAGGCTTTATCGAGCCAACTTTGAAAGACTGTGTGGCTGGCGATTTAGCTCTCGTGCTGCCATATAGGATTATCACCAACATATTGGAAGGGCTTGAAGAGTTAGATAAAATCATTCCGGGCGTGAACAATGACGAAACCTTACTTTATGGCCCAGAAATTAAGTTCTTTAGCAATGAAATAGAAACTGATAATCATTTCAAAGCCAAGGATAAAAACATATATTTCATCGGCGATGGAGCAGGCAAGGCGGGAAACATTGTGGTGGCGGCTGCCACAGGCCTTGTTTCTGCAAGAGATATCATTGAAAGGATTTCAAAATAATTTTATGAGATTTATTAATGCAAAATTTATCAAGAGCGCAAGCAAAAAAGCGGAGTTTTTAGTGGATGAACTCCCTCAAATTTCAATTGTTGGGCGAAGCAATGTGGGGAAATCGAGCCTAATAAATCTCTTAACCAACAATAGCAAAATGGCAAAAACTAGTTCCACACCGGGGCGAACAAGATTAGTCAATTATTTTAACATAAACAATCAATTTTATTTGGTTGATTTGCCCGGTTATGGCTTTGCCAAGGCAAGCAAAAACACAACAAGTGCGTGGGATAAGGTGATGAACGACTATTTTGTGGATAATCCACAACTTAAACTCACGCTTGTGCTTTTAGATTGCAGGATTGCTCCAACAAGTTTAGATGTCCAAATGATTGATTACCTTGCCAGTCTTGAAATCCCTGTGGCAATAATCTTAACGAAAACGGACAAGATTTCAAGAAGCGAATTAAACAATAGCATCGCAAAAATCTCAAATCAATTAAGATTTGCGAAAAATAGAATAATTGCCACAAGCACACTAAAAAAACAAGGTGTTGAGCAAATTGCAGACTTATTAGACGAATTTGTGAAATAAAAAACTGCCTAATGGCAGTTTTTTATTTATCTAGCATTTGTTGATTGTGGGCTCACAGCGGTTGGATATAGTGGCAAATCAAACACTCCTGGGCAAACATCACTGTTTGTGTAAGGTGTGCATGGTGGGATTGGGCAATATCCATAACTTGGCACTAACACATCAACCACAGCCACAACTTTTAATATGCTTGTTACGCAAGCACTAATGGTAAATCCGCCCGTGGTAGGGTTATATGTGCCCGTTGAAATCACTGCGCTTCCAAAAGCAATCACATCAATAGGTGTGAGTGATGGCTGTGGCACATATAGTATCACATCTTGAGCCAGGGTTATTGTGCCCGTTGCAGTGCCTGCAACATTGTTTGCGTCAGTGTATGTAACAACCACCGGAATGTTTATATTTGCTTGCACTCTTGCAAAATTTGGTCTATCCTCAAATCTTGTAACCACCAAATTGCTCACTGTTGCGCTCCCGCCAACCGAATTTCCGCTAACAAAATTTAGTGGGGTGGTTGGGTTTGCGGGGTTAAAGTTGGTTAATGTGAGCTGATATTCTTCAATTTGAGATTGGTTCATACAAGCGTCAAAAACTTTGGTTGTTTGAATGCAAATTCTTTCGCACAAGCCGTTCATGGCGTTGTTTGTTTGACCAGGGAATATGCCGGGTCGAGCATCTGTGTAAAATGACATTTTTTCCTCCTATAACTATTAACATAATATTCTAGGCAAGAATTATTTGTGAATTTTTGGCACGCACTAAACCGCACTAGTTTTAATTTGACTAATTTAAAATTATGTGTTAGTATAAAAATATGAAAGTCTTTTCAATCAGCGATTTGCATCTAGATATAAATAATTCTAAGCCAATGGACATTTTTGGCCCTGTTTGGCATGGGCATGAAAATAAAATCGCAGCGGATTGGAAAGAAAAGGTATCGGCAGAAGATGTTGTGATTTTGGCGGGAGATTATTCTTGGGCAATGAAATTGGAAGATGTTGTGCCAGATTTTCAGTTTTTGGCAGACTTGCCGGGCACAAAGATTTTAATTCGTGGCAACCATGATTTTTGGTGGAGCAGTGTGGCGCGCGTCCGTGAAAAACTGCCAGAAAACACTTTTGCCCTTCAAAATGATGCCATAAAAATTGGTGAATACATTTTCTGTGGCAATCGCGGTTGGCTTATCCCACAAGGCAAGTTCGACACGGAAGAAAATCGCAAACTATATGCCCGTGAAGTGATAAGGTTAGAGTTATCGCTTAAAGCAGCAAAAAAATTGCAAACGAACAATGAAAAAATCATTTTCATCACACATTATCCTCCATTCAACAATAAAATTGAGCCAAGTGAATACACTCGCTTAATTGAAGAATATGGCGTTTATAAAGTTGTTTTTGCTCATTTGCATGGGTATATCAATCCAAAAATGATTTATAATGTTATAAACGATGTGCCATATTATTTAACGAGTTGCGATGCGTTAAAAAATTGTCTAATTCAAATAGATTAAGCGAGGTGCGAATGAAAGCGAAGAAAGTGGAGTTAAAAACGGGCGAAAAGATAGCAATCCGTGAGGCAACATTAGCAGACGCACAAAATTTGGTGGATTATTATAATCAATTATTTGCTGAAACAAACAATTTCACTCGGGGCAAAGAGGACGCTCCCATTGTGTTAGAAAGTGAAATTGCCCACTTGAAATCTCAGCAAAATTCTAGAAATGTTATGATTATTGCCACCTTAAACAACCAGATTATTGGGCATGCGGTGATAAACGAAAAATCATCAAAAGCCAAATTAAGGCATAGATGTGAGTTTTCAATAGGTGTGTTAAAAGAGCATTGGGGCAAAGGAATAGCCGGCAAAATGATGGTTGAAATTATAGCTCTTGCTTCACAAATGGGCTTTGAACAAATAGATTTGGTGGTTTTAAAATCTAATGAGCGTGCGCTCAAATTATATCAATCGTTTGGGTTTGAGCCAACCGGAACAATCATGCATTCGTTTAAAATGGAAGATGGGCATTATGAAGACGGCGTGTTTATGACTAAGTTTTTAAATATAAAAGGCATTAAGGTTTAATATGGAATTTAATCACATTTCTGTGCTAAAAGATGAAAGCATTTCAGGGTTAAACATTCACCCTGATGGTGTTTATGTGGATTGCACCACGGGTGGAGGCGGTCATTCGCTTGAAATTGCCAAACGCCTAACTTCAGGCAAACTCATTTGCATTGATAAAGACACGGACGCTTTAAAAAAGTCCAAGCAAGTTTTAAAAGAGCACGCAAAAAAAATAATCTTTGTAAATGACAATTTTGCAAACCTTGATGACATATTAGCAGAGCAAAAAATTGATAAGGTTGATGGAATTTTAGCAGATTTAGGTGTTAGCAGTTATCAGTTGGATGAGGCTTCACGCGGGTTCAGTTTTATGCGCAATTCACGCCTTGACATGCGCATGGATAAAGCACAAAGTTTAGATGCCTATGAGGTGATAAACACCTATCCAGAAAATCAACTCGCACAAATCATGTTTGACTATGGCGAAGAGCGAAATGCTCGCCAGATTGCACGAAAGATTGTTAAGCAGCGAGCTTTAAAGCCAATTGAAACCACATTTGAGCTTCGCGATATAATCAAAGATAGTTATCCGCCAAAGTTTCAAAATAAAACAACTTTGCCAAACAAAGTGTTTCAAGCCATTAGGATTGAAGTGAATAACGAATTGAACGATTTGCCAATCGCTGTTGAAAAAATGTTGAGTGCGTTAAATAAAAACGGAAGGCTGTGCATAATCACTTTTCATCCGCTTGAAGATAGGATTGTTAAAAATAAATTCAAACTTCATTCCACCGATTGCATTTGTCCGCCAAGAATACCAAAATGTGTGTGCAATCATCATGCGGATATAAAACTCATCACTCGTCATCCAATAGTGCCCACAGAGAGCGAGCAATCTGCCAACTCGCGCTCAACATCTGCCAAGTTGCGCATTGCTGAAAAATTATAAAATTATAAAAAACAGTGCATAAATTTCTAAAAATTTGCAAAAAACATCAAAAAAATTTAACTTTTTAAAATTTTTATGCTAAAATTAATATCACAAAGGAGGGCGTTATGGAGAATGAAGAAGAAAAACAACTAGAGCGGCAATCTCAAATTTCTACCACTGTGGCTGAGCCTGAGAAGGAAACAAAAGTTGGTCTTGAAGGCTTAAACGATTTGCCTCGCATTGAAGATTTGCTAAGAAGCGAAAAGGAAGTGAAAACATCCACAGGTCTTAAAGGTCTAAAAGAAGTTAAGGTTGCTTCACAGAATGAAGACAAAGCATTTACTTTGAAAAAAGATGAAAATAAATCCTATGTCAAAAAAAGAGTGAAAGTGGCAACTTGTGTGTACGTTTCAGTTTTGGCTTTATTGTTTTTATTTGTTTTCTCCAACGCAATCACACTTGCAGTTTTGTCTAAGGACATTCGTGATAACACCAACACAATTCAAAGTGAATCTCAAAACGTGAGTGTTTGGAAAGAGCAAGATGCAAATGATGCAGCGAAAGGTGAATTCACCGTTTCTCTAAATGAGCCTCGCGATTATAGTGATGACACAAAAGAACTCACATTCTTCGACAAACTTTCAATTTTATTTAGAAATTTGTTTGGATAAATAGCCGCTAAGGCTATTTTTTATTCTAAAATTTGCCCATAAAAAATATTATCTTATATGAATAAGTTTAAGTCTTTTTACAATGTCTATAACATTGGGCGAAGATTTTTGGCAAGCATAATACTAATTGTAATGATTTTTTTTGCCTTGCTGATTAGAGTTTTTTATCTGCAAATCATAAATGGAAAAAGTTTGCAAGTGCTAGCCGCAGATGAGTGGTTGAGAGATTTGCCCTTGAGCAGCAAAAGGGGTGAAATTATAGATGCAAATGGTGTAAGTCTCGCCGGCACGGTAACCACTTATGACATTTATGTGCGCGCTAGAAATGTGGAAAATCCAAACGAAGTTGCCAAATTTTTGTCGGATGAATTAGGCCTGGATTATGCCACCACTTTAAAGAAAATCACAAATAAAAATGTGAGCGAAGTGCTCATTAAAATGCAGGTCCAAGAAAAGAGCGCTCTTAATCTGGCAAAGTTAAAAGGCGTGTATTTATCACAAAATGTGGCAAGGGTCTATCCTTATTCAAATTTGCTAACTCAGGTTTTAGGCTATTGCACGATAGACAACATTGGCCAAGCAGGTTTGGAAGCATATTATGACAAATATCTTAAAGGCATTGACGGAAAGAGCTTAACTCAAACCAACGCTCAGGGCAAAGAAATAGAAAATTCACTGGGTTATTACATTCCAAGTGTACCGGGTGCTAATGTCCACACCACACTTGATGTGCAAATTCAATCAATTTTGGAAAGGGAGTTAAACACAGCCTTCGTTGAGCATTCGGCAAAAGGGGTAAGTGGCATAATTTTGGATGCCAAAACGGGTGGCATAAAGGCCATGAGTTGTCTGCCTAGTTTTGATTTAAACAATGTTCCTCGCAATAATTTGCCCCTTTTGCAAGCCATGACAAAAAATTCAGCAGTTGTTGATGTGTATGAGCCAGGGAGCACCTTCAAATTAATCACTCTTGCAGCGGCTTTAAATGAAGGATTAACCAATCTTGATGAGCATTTCTATTGTGGAGGGCGAATAACCGTTGACGGCGAAACTATTAAATGTTGGAAAACAGTTGGGCACGGAAGTTTAACCCTTGCTGATGCTTTTAAGGTCAGTTGCAACTGCGTTTTCGTGCAATTGGCATTAAGAGTGTGCATCGATAAATATTATGAATATTTAGATTTATTTGGTCTTGGTCAAAAAACGGGGGTGGACATTGCTAGTGAGAGCGCCGGCATCATCATGCCTAAAGAGCAAGTTAGAAGAGTGGATTTGGCGAGAATTGGATTTGGGCACGCTGTGGCAGTAACCCAACTGCAAATGGCAAATGTTTATGCAAAGATTTGCTCCGGCTTCACATTATCTCCGCA
>CANRGF010000058.1 GCA_947630075.1 uncultured Clostridia bacterium | reverse complement strand
TGTTCAAAATGAGAAAGAAATCGCATGCTGAACAAAAATCTTTATGCCAAAGATTTTTGTTCAAAATGAGAAAGAAATCGCATGCTGTCGAATATCGCCTCTACTAACTCTCCCTAACTAAAAACTGACCAATTACTACCACTTAGGCATAAAGTTAGGCATAAAATTATGGCATGAAAAAAGACACCTTTTGCAAGATGTCTTTTTCTTTTTTGGCATAAAATTTTAGAAAACTTCGTTTATTTTGCTTTGCAATTTTAATGCTGGGTTGTGTTCCATTGAAAGATAAATTTCTGTTGTGCTGGCTTTGGAGTGACGTAGCATCTTTTGAATATCGTATATACTCCAATTTTTCTCTCGAAGCACATCTCCAAATGTATGTCGAATAGCGTGAAAGTGAATGCCTTTATTATCAAGTCCGTTTGCTTTAAGAAAATTTCTTAAAATGTTTCTTGTTCCGTGATAAGTTCTCATTTCTCCATTATCATTACAGAATATGAAATTTTTTGGACCTGTAAAGTTTATGTTCTTTTTCTTTCCTTTTTTTGTCTGGATAGATCGCCAATCTTTGAATGTTTCTGCCAATCTATTAGACATAGGCAGTTTCGCTTTAGAGCTTTCGCTTTTTGTGTTCGACAAAATTGTCTTTTTGCTTTCTCTGTGCCCTTCAAAATCATAAGTCACTTCAAAAGTTATAGCGTGTTCAATGCTTAAAATATTGTTTGTAAAATCCACATCTTGCCAACGCAAGCCAAGAATTTCTCCAATTCTCATTCCACTATAATATGCAACTAAACACAATGATTTCAAAAATTCGTTTTTATCAAGTGCAGTAAAGAATTGTTCTCTATATTCCGGCTTAATTGCCTTGTATGTTTCTTTTTGTTCTTGTTTCAGCACATCTTCTTCCTTTTTCTCTTTAATTTCAATCGAAAGAATTGGATTAAATTCAATTAGACGCATCGTCACTGCATAATTTAGAAATTCATTAAGCAAATACTTTGTTTTTCGCTTTGGCTCTTTGTGGTCAATACTTTTCAAAAGCCTTTGCAATACATCAATATTCACTTGCACCATTTCCATATCTTTCAAAAATGGATAAATGTGGTTGTTGTATAGTTGCATCAACATTTCAAAAGTTCTGGATTTTACTGAATTTTGCTTTGTTGTCAACATCCAACGCTTCATAATTCCACAAAATGATTTTATAAATGTTTCGTTGTTTAGAATTCTTTTTTGCCTGTTTGCCAATTCGACCGCTTCAATGGCGTCTTTTTCAGAATTTCCATAATAAATTTGCTTTCTTATTCTTTTGCCATTTTCATCAAGTCCTAAATCAGCAAGGCCAATCCACTTCCCAGATTTGTTTTTGTAAACGCAGCCGAAGTTTCTTTCACGCCTTTCTTGTCCTTTTCGTTTATTCATAGATTCCTCCATTGGTGTTATTTTTCATTTGCCATATTACGAAAGCCATAATAGTGACAGTTTTCTTGTGTCCATAGGAAGAAAGTGGGAAATCTTTAGAATTGAAAATTTCTCTAACCTTATCTCTACCAAGTCCAGTTATCTCCATCACATCTTTAAGTTCTAAATAGTCTTTGTTGAATTTTTTACTCAACCTTTCAACTTCTGCACTGATTAAAGCTTCAATTTTCATTTTCACCTCCAAATTGAATTGACACTTCAATCATAGCGAGAATTTTGGATAAAGATTAGAAGATTTTCCCCAACTGTTTCCCAGCAATTTCCAAACTTTCCAAAACTTTTCCCAAACTTCTTCCAATGTTTTTCTAAACTTTCTCTCCTTTTAAACCGATACATTTTGCTTTCTTTCGGTAAAACTGAAAAAGGCAGCGAAAACAGAGAAATGTCAAAAGCGTGTGAGAAAAAAAATTGTAAAAAAGCAACTTCTTTTTGATTTTCACAATATTTTTTCGTCCTGTGTCTTCAAATTTTAGGTTTTTGACATTTCTATGGTTTTGATGCCAAACCTATAACCGAAAGAAAGCAAAATGTTTGGGTTTTGTTTGGGTTCTGTTGGGGTTTACTTTGGATTTTGTTTTTGTTATTTTTGTTTTTTTATAGGTTTTGTTTAGGTAAAGTTTCTGTTCTTCTCTCCCGAAATTTTGTATAGTGAATTTGTAAAATGAAAGGGGGTGAGAAAAATCGACAAAACATTACAAAATGCTGTTCATATTGACAATGGATAGGTTTTGATACAAAAGAATTTTCGTTTATAATTTTTCTATCGTGGACAAAAGTTCACGATAAAAGGATGTAAAAAGAAAATGCGTAGCAAAAGTCCAGCTTTGATGGATAAAATAGTCAAACTTATAGATAGCGAATATTGCAAACATGGTAGAGTGCCCACGATGAGAGAAATTGCAGCATCATTAAAGATTTCAAAAAGTTGTGTAAGCAATTATATAAAGGAAATGAAAAGCAAAAACTTGGTCGAAAAAAGCAACTGTTGGCGAGGGGTTAGCACAGAATTTATTTGTAAATCAACACACGATATATGTTATTTGCCTGTTATCAAAAACTTATTTGATGAGTCCTATTTAGAAACAACAAACATTTCAAAATATTTGCCAATTTCAAAGGAGTTGATTGATATAGGAAATTATTTCATATTTGAAGTTCACGAGAATATAAGTGTTGGGTTTTCAGATGGTGATTTTATAATAGTGAAGCAACAACATTTCGCTGAAGAAGGACAAATTATTGTTTTGAAAGAAAATAAAAGTATGGTTTTTGTGAGGTATAGAAAAGGAGTTTCTGATATTCAAATTTTTGGTATTGCAGTTAGAGTTATCAAAAAGTTGGCTTGACCTTTACAAAAGATAAGTCCGCGGATATTGTCCGACATTAAAAAAGGGAGGAGTTTTTAATGTTAAGCTTATCTACTATAAGGGAGGATTTGAAAGACATTAGGTATTATTATGCAAGAAAGGAAATGTTTGATGAGGCTTTCAAGTGCACCGGCGAAAATGCTGTTGTAGAAAAAGTCCAAGTTTATAATGAAGCAATGAAAAGTGCATCACCTAAATTGTATGATTTGTATTTCTCCCTTTATATCAAAAATTACACACAAGAGTCGCTTTCAGATGAATTGTGTTTTACACCAGAGTATGTGCAAATGCTTAATAAGAAATTACTTAAGTTTTTGCAATCAAAAATTAAAGAATAAAGGAGAGATTATGAGAAAGAGAGTTGTGGCACAAGAAGTTATCAATGTTTATCGCACAAGATGCTATATTGTTGAACAAAATTTATATCTAAAAATGAATGATGTTGACAACAATGAGCTGGTCAGTTACGATATTTTCTATAAAAGAGATGAATATCGAGATCGCAAATATGAGAGAAGGTTCAAAAAGCGTAAACATATTGATGGTAAAAGAATTACAACTTCTAACAGCGCACGAAGTTATATTGATTAAAAGCAGTCTTTTTAGATTGCTTTTTCTTTTGTTTTTGTTTCATTTATTTTGGGTTTTGTTTGGGTAAATTTTCAAAACTGTTGGGATTTACTATAGGTCGATACGCTTTTTCTACTGCAACGTGCTTTTTTTCTTCCGGTATAGGTAAAGTTTCTGGTAAAAATTTTTAAACTGTCCTAAAATGTAAGTGTAGTTGCAAGGAAAAGGCAAGAGTAAATTTTACGATAAAATGCGTTTTTGCAAAGTAAAGGTGGCCACCTACGCATAATCGCAGGAAACGGAAAGTTTCAAATGGCACTTTTTCAAAGACTACAAAATTACAACTTAATATTTTGTAAAATGCTTTGTTAACGGCAATACGGACAAAACAAAATCTTAAAAAGGAGAGAAGTTATGGCTGACAGTGAAAAAAGAGAAAGAAGATGGCTCACGCCTAACAAAAGGGCCAAAGGCTACGCAGAAGAACGAAAAGCAAAAGTTCATATGCGTGGTGACAAAGAAGGCGAAGAATTGACTGACTATGACAAAGGTTTGCGTTCTGGCTATTTACTTTGTCAAAGCGATCACGCTGGTGCTTTCAAATATAAAGATGCTCTGGATAGAGGTCTAAGCAAAGCAGAAGCACGCAAATTATCAAAACAAATTGGAAAGGGGAAAAAGAAAAATGGATAAGAAAACAAACACAACAACAAACACAGAAACAAAGAAAATAATGGTTGAAAGAGACACCTACGAAAAAGATGGAAAAACTTATTTTTCGTATTTTATCAAAGGCACAATTCGAGGCAAAGAAGTTCGCATTGCAGTTGTTCCGCCAGACAGAAGTGCATATGCAGTTTTGGATGTCGTTTTTGGTGATGCAATGAAAGCGGATCTCGTTGTAAGACCTTTTGAATTTAAAGATCAAGCAACAGGAAATGTTGTCAAAGGCAAAACTTATGCAGTGCATACGGAAGAAGATGGTGAAATCTATGAGTGCACCATTAAACCGTTCAGAACATCTGATAAATTGTTTTTGAATATGCTTTTGAAATAAACAACAAAAAAGGCTAATGTTTATGAAAACAATTATACTGACAATTCTCTTAATTGTCTTGGTTATATTGGTTGGAACTTGGCCATTGTCAGTTCTATCCATAATTTTTGAATATATTGGCATAGCGTTCAAATGGCTTGCTGGTGCTTTGAATTTTTTTGGATGGAACGGCTTGATTTAAAAAGTCGAAAAAGCACTACAAGTGAAAAATCTTATAGTGCTTTTTATTTTAAGGGCTAAAAAATGAGATTTTTTAAAAACATTCTCGTCATTATTAGTGCATTGCTTTTCGTTGTCTGCGTCGGTATTGATGGTTGGTATTTATATGTATTCTATTATGCTCCTGACAAATTGATTGACAATACCTATGAAGTGGGTTTGCAAGTTTTGGAAGATGGAACAACAGATTATTTCGCAAAAATAAAATATCACTCGAATAGAAATGAAAACGGTTTAGAATGTTTTGATGTTCAGTTCAATTACCTTTTAGACGAAAATAAGACGGCATTCTTTTCACAAGGCTTACAATTTGTGGGAAATACCAAAACGGACAAAATTGATTGGCAATACTATGTTGACGCCAATTTTACAAAAGTTGAAATGAGTTATGTTGCGGACTCGTGGTATAATCAAGATCGAAATTATGGATTTTTTGGTTCATACAGAACGAAAGATGTAACTTCAAAGGTTTATAACTATGCTTCTGGCAACAGTTATAAAACGACAACAATCTCTACAAATCCAATCAATAATGATTCAGTTTTCAAAATTCAGCTTGGTGATGATTTATTCAATATGAAATTCAAAGGCACATCAACTGAAATGGAAGACGACAACTTCGTTTACAAAGAATATGGAGGATATAGTTTTTACTTTTTCTGGGGAGTTGACAACTATAACTACTATTACGCCTATTATGACTCGTATTACTTTTCAAAACTTTTATATGACGCGGTAAAAACATTAAAGCCCGGGACGAAACAAGCTTTTGTCTTTGAATTTGGTGATATATTCAATTATTACAAATATGATGCGTCAAAAGGTTCGTATAGTGATACAGCATTAAAAAATGCGGATAGTGTTATCGAAAATTTAAAATCTTATTATTCAATCTATGTAGAAGTTGTAGATGATGGTGTGCAAAAAGCAAGTGACAGTTTGTTCAATATGGTGCACGGAAACGCAAATTACAACACAACAGGTCAATATGATGTTGATGATTATTTTGTTGGCAGAACAGTTTTAAAATGCGATATTTATGATTTTGAATTTCTAAATATTATAGACAATTATTACGCTTTAAAATTGAAAAATTCTTTTATTGAAAGTTATAACGAAAATAGAGATGTTTTGGTTTTATCTATTCACATTGATTTAGATGTTTTAAAAGAAAAAAACATTGAATTTATTGGTTTTGCAGACGATTCTGGTTTGGAAAAATTTGTCGTTTTAGATTGTTATACCACAGAAACTGTCAATGGTGAAATTCAGCGTGTGGAGGTGCAACTATGAACACTGTGATTTATGTGGTTTTAGGCATTGTCCTTTTGCTCATTATTCTTGCAATTTGTGTAAAATCACCGCAAGGCAAGTGGTTTTTTGGAACAATATGTATGGTGATAATGATTGCTGGGACTTGTTATTGTGGAATTCAGTTGAATTATTATTACACTGCAAGTGGCGGAATTTTTGGAAAACTATCTGGAATTTTTGAAACGAATGTTGTTGAAGTTGAAAATGCAAGTTTCTCATTCATAAACATTGAACTAACACAAACAAAAGATGAATCATATTCGGCTGT
>CANRGF010000057.1 GCA_947630075.1 uncultured Clostridia bacterium | reverse complement strand
ACCAATTTTCTTTGAAAATGAAATTGAAGACACTTATGTGTCCGTAGCCTTGCAGTATGTGGACACATACACTGAAAGTATTTTCAGTTATGTGAATAATATTCCAACACCAGAGGGCGGCACACACGAAGTTGGCTTTAAATCTGCTCTCACAAAAGTGCTAAACGATTTTGCAAAGAAGCACCAATCCAGTAAGGATAAGGACATCACCTTTATAGGCGATGATTTTAGAGAAGGCTTGGTGGCGGTTATATCCATCAAAATGAAAAATGTTCAGTTTGAGGGGCAAACTAAAACCAAATTGGGCAACACAGAAGCCAAGTCGAGAGTGGAAAGTGTGTGCACTCAGGGGCTCACAGAATTTTTTGAAAGCAAGAAAAACGAAAACATTGGCAACATTATCATAGAAAAGGCAAAGGGTGCAGCGCGAGTGCGTGCTGCTGCAAAACGCGCCAAAGATTTAACTCGTGCCAAAAACTCGATTGAAGGCAGCATGCTCATTGGCAAACTTGCAAACTGCACAAGCCGCAATGCGGACATCAACGAGGTGTTTATTGTTGAGGGAGATAGTGCGGGCGGCACGGCAAAGCAGGGCAGAGATAGATATTATCAAGCCATTTTGCCACTTAGGGGTAAGCCGCTCAATAGCGAGAAGAAGCGTATTGACCAAGTGCTTGCCAATGAAGAAATTCGCACAATCATCGGTGCAATAGGCACGGGCATAGGTGAAGACTTTAAACTTGAAAATTTAAAATACAACAAAATCATCATTTTAAGTGATGCGGACCAGGACGGTATGCACATCCGTTGCATATTGCTAACTTTCTTTTTCCGCTATATGCGTCCGCTCATCACCAATGGCAATATTTATGTGGGAATGCCGCCACTTTATATGGTGGAAACTGCGGGCAAACAAAAATATTGTTATTCGGATGAAGAACTCGCAGACTACACTAAAAATTTGAAAAATTATACCATTCAGCGATATAAAGGGCTTGGAGAGATGAGTGCCGAGCAACTTTGGACAACCACTATGGACCCATCAAAACGAAGCATGATTAGGGTAACTCTTGAAGACGCTGTGCTGGCAGATAAAGAAATCACAATGTGGATGGGTGATGAAGTGGGCCCAAGAAAGGACTATATCAATAAATTTGCCAATTTCAATAAATTAGACACTTTTGAAAAACCAGAAAGCGAGGATAAATAATGAGAGAGAAAAAAATAGAGCAAACCACAGGCAATATGTATGAAAAAACAGTTGAAGAAATCATGTCCATTTCCATGTTGCCATATAGTGAATATGTCATCATGGATAGAGCGCTTCCGCGTGTGGAAGACGGCTTAAAGCCCGTTCAACGCCGCATTTTATTTGATATGTTTGAATTGGGCATCACGCCAGATAAACCTTTTAAAAAATCTGCGCGTATAGTGGGCGACACACTCGGCAAATTTCATCCTCACGGCGATAGTTCGGTTTATGGCGCAATGGTGAGAATGGCACAAGATTTCGTTATGGGTGAGCGCTTGGTGGAAGGGCACGGCAATTTCGGCTCTATTGATGGCGACCCACCAGCCGCAATGCGATACACTGAAGTTCGCCTAACCCCGCTTGCGCTTGAACTGATGAGAGATTTGGATAAGGACACAGTCTCTTTTAGTTTCAACTTTGATGACACATTAAAAGAGCCTGATTATATGACCGGCCGCTTTCCAAACTTATTTGTTAATGGAGCGTCTGGCATAGCGGTTGGCTTGGCAACCAACATCCCAACTCACAACTTGGGCGAAATGATTGATGGTTGCGTTGCTTTTATTGAAAATCCAAATATCACACTTCATGATATGTTAAAAATTGTCAAGGGTCCAGATTTTCCAACGGGCGGCATGGTTTGTGCGTCAAATGATATGGTCGAAGCCTACACAACTGGTCGTGGCAAGGTTATGATGCGTGCAGTTTTCCACACGGAAGATGACAAAAATGGCAAGACCAACATCGTCATCACAGAACTGCCATATCAGGTGAACAAGGCGGAATTTTTAAAGTCGATTAGCGACCTTAAAGACAAATTGAAAGACGAACTTGCCGATATTTCCGCAATTCAAGACGAAAGTGATAAAACCGGCATGCGCGCCGTAATTCAAGTGAAAAAAGACGCTGATGTGGATAATATCATCGCGCTTTTGTTGAAACACACAGATATGCAACTCAATTTCAACTATAATGTGGTTGCAATTGCAGATGGCAGCCCTAAGCAGTTAGGTTTGCTAGATTATATTAATTATTACATTAAGTTTCAGTTGGATGTGATTGTCCGCCGCACCAAATTTGATTTGGAAAAGGCTAGGGCACGCGCTCACATTGTGGAAGGCTTGTGCATTGCAATAAAAAATATTGATGAAGTGGTGAAGATAATCAAAACTTCCAAATCCACTCAAGATGCAAAAATCAAGTTAATGCAGCGTTTTAATCTAACGGACATTCAAACTCAGGCAATCTTAGATATGCGCCTAAGCAGATTGACCAGCCTAGAAACAGAGAAATTGCAGCAAGAACTTGCCGACCTAAAAAAATTAATCAAAGAATTGACAGCTATTTTGAATAGCAAAGATAAGCAATATGAAGTTATAAAGAAAGAATTGCTTGAAATAAAAACCAAATATGCCACACCAAGAAAAACCAAAATCGTCAAATCGTTTGAAACTTATGACATCACTCCAATCGAAAAATTGCTCGACACAGAGTGTGCCGTTGCGCTCACAAACGATGGCATGAGGTTAAAAACATTAGATATTAAGCAAATTCAAAACGCAAGCGCAAATTATAAATACGACAACATCAATGCCCTGCATAAAACAATCGTGCACACAAGCATGAACAGTTCGGTTTGTGCGTTCACCAATTTTGGCAATTTCTTCCGCGTGGCAGTTCGCGAAATTCCAAATGCCAAGTTCAACACAAAGGGCACGGCATTTAGTCAAATTGCTCATGCAGAAACCAAAGAGAAGATTGTGGCTCTATTTGACGAAAACGAATTGAAAGAAGCAAAAGAATTAATTATGCTCACGCAAGATGGCTATATTAAGCGCATAGAAACGAGCGAATATGATGGGTTGAAGTCGGGCAGCCTTGCGCTTAAATTGAAAGATTTTGACCGTCTTGTGTCCGTTCAAGTGAATGACAACACGCCGTCAATTTTAATGGTGGCGGATGATGGCATGGCTGTTAATGTGGAATATGCCTCTGTGCCACTAACCAAGCGCAATAGTGGCGGTGTTATCGGCATGAGCCTAAACGAAAAAGCCAAAGTGATTTTCGCAAGTCAGGTTAGCACACTAGATAGGGTGTTGGTTGTAACGCCTGATGCGTGCGCTAAGAAATTTAGTTTGAATGAAATTCCTGTCGGAGCAAGAAATCGAAAGGGCTTAAAACTAATCGTTGGCAAAGAAAAAATCTTTGCAATTATTTCGCCAATAGTTACGGGCGAAGTGGTGCTGTGCGATAAAAACGGCGAAATTCAAACGGTGGACACAAACGACATTCCAATCCAATCTCGCACAAGCGCTTGCAAACCGCTCATCAAAAAGTCTAAGATTGCCCTTAAAGAAGTGGGATTATATCTAAATTAATAAAACTTAAATTTCAAAAAGTTTGACAACTTTTTACAAATTCTTTCATATTTTACAATATGGAAGCGTCGTTCCTAGAACTAAGGCGGAAGCAAGTCATCAACACAGTGGACGGCAAATGTCTGGGGCATATCACAGACATTATTTTTGATGTTGTAACGGCAAATGCACTTGGCTTTATTGTCCCTCAGCCAAACACGGGCTTTTGGGGTATGTTTAAGGGCAATAAAGACCTTTTTATTCCCTTTAATTGCGTGTGTAAAATTGGGGTTGATGTGATTTTGGTGGAACTTTATGTGAACGAAAATCCACCACCACCATCTCCAAAACGCAAACAGCCAAATGTGATTGCGCTTGAAAACAAACAAGTCCCTTATTAATAATAGGCTTTAAGCCTATTTTTTTATTTTTGTTAATGCCGTGTAAAAATCCATATATAGGCGATTGACCCTTCTAAAACACAACATTTTGATTAATTTGTTTTATAAAATTTGAAATATCCCATAAAAATGTTTGTAAAAATTTTTAATTTGTGCAATAATAGTGTTAGGAGTTAGTTATGAAATGTATATTTTGTGGAAATAGCGAAAGTAAGGTTGTGGATAGCAGATATTTAAAAGATAGTTCCATCCGTAGGCGCAGGGAGTGCTTGAAATGTGGCAAGCGTTTCACCACTTATGAAACGGTTGAAAATAATCCTATGGTGGTTACGAATGTGGATAATATGCGTGAGCCATTTAAGGTGGAAAAATTGCGTGATAGCATTCGTCATGCCACATACTGCACGGATATTGAATCGTCAGTTGACGAAATTGTGTCAAAAATTGAAAATCAACTTTTTGCTCTTCAAAAGCAAGAGATTTCCACGCAAGATATTGTGCGCATAGCCATCGATGTTTTGCTTGAATTAAGTGCTATGGCTTGCTTGGTTTATTTTACGCAGCACACTGATTGCAACAGTTTTGACGGCGTGAGAAGATTTATTAATAGATAAAAGGAAACGATATGGAAAATAAAAATAAATTAATGTCAGAGATAATTTTATATGTTTTAATGGCTATGCTCTTTTTAGCGTTTTTGTGCGTGGCAATTTTGGTGATGTCAAAGCATAATTTCAAGATTGATAATTTTTTGCCATTTGTTTCGCGCCATAGGCCAAGCGCGCTCACAAAATTATTTAAGGTGTTGACTCATCTCGGCTCGGCGGTCGTGCTCGGGGTGATATCCTTAATTTTTTTGCTCATATATAAAAATAAAAAAGATGGATTTTTTGCGCTATTTAATTTCGCCATAGTGGCAGTGATATGCACGATAATTAAATATATTGTTCGCCGCGCGCGCCCGGTTGGGTTTATGCTAATTGATGAGGTTGGGTTTAGTTTTCCATCTGCTCATGCTGCGCTCTCTGCCGCGCTCTTTGGAGCTTTTGCCGCCTTGCTTGCAATGAGAGTTAAAAATAAGCCGCTAAAATTCACCTTGATGGCTATATTCATCATATTGCCAATATTTGTCGGCTTCACAAGGATTTATCTCGGTGTTCATTTCCCTTCGGATATTTTGGCGGGGCTGACTCTTGGCTGGGCAATCACGATTTTATCTAGCATAATTTATATAAAATTTGTTTTAAAAAAGCGAGATAAAAAAACTAATTAATCTATTGCAAAATATAATTTTTTGTGTTATATTTAGCGAAACAAAAATCAAAGGAGAGTTATGATAACAGTTAATAATGTTGCAGTGCAGTTTGGGAGCAGGAAACTTTTTGACGAAGTAAATTTAAAATTCACAAAAGGCAATTGCTATGGCGTGATAGGCGCAAATGGGGCGGGCAAATCCACCTTTATGCGAGTTTTGTCTGGCGATTTAGAGCCAAATAAAGGCGAGGTGATAATTCCAGCGAAAGAGAGGCTATCCGTCTTAGAGCAAAATCAGGAAAAGTATAATGAGTTCACAGTGCTTCGCACAGTTTTAATGGGGCATAAGCGCCTCGTTGAGATTATGGACGAAAAAGAGATGTATTATCAAAAGGCCGATTTCACTGAGGAAGACGGCGTTAAATTGGGTGAGTTAGAGGCAGAATTTATGGAGCTTAATGGTTGGGACGCGGAAAGTGATGCCGAAAATCTGCTCAATTCGCTAGATATTCCAAAAGAGTTGCATGGTGAGCTAATGGCAAATGTTGATAGCAAAATTAAAGTGAAAGTTTTGCTCGCGCAAGCGCTATTTTCCAATCCAGACAATTTAATTTTAGATGAGCCAACAAATAATCTTGATGTCAAAACAATTAGATGGCTAGAAAATTTCATTTTAAATTTTGAAAATACAATTATAATTGTCAGCCACAACCGCCACTTTTTAAATAAGGTTTGCACTCATATTTGTGACATTGACTATGGCAAAATCAACCTATATTTAGGCAATTATGATTTTTGGTACGAGTCCAGCCAACTTGCCTTAAAGCAGCAAAAAGAGCAAAACAAAAAGGCTGAACAACGCGCCAAAGAATTGCAAGAATTTATTGCGCGCTTTTCGGCAAATGCTTCGAAATCTAGGCAAGCCACAAGCAGAAAAAAGGAATTGGAACGCCTAACAATTGAGGATATTAAGCCGTCCAGCAGAAAATATCCGTATATCGACTTTAAGTTCGACCAGCGCATAGGCAACGACATCCTTATGGTTAAAAACCTAACAAAAAAGGGCTTGTTTGAAAATGTTTCGTTCACTGTTAGGCCGGACAATAAAATTGCCATTATGTCGGATAACAGTAATGTCGTAA
>CANRGF010000056.1 GCA_947630075.1 uncultured Clostridia bacterium | reverse complement strand
CATCTTCAACTTGAATGTCCGATTTTTCCACAACATTGATGTCTAAATCCGTATTTGGATCGATGTTGCCACTCTTCATAAATAGATAGTATCTACTATAATATGTTGATGGGCGAACTGATGAATAATAAACATATAATTCGTTATTGACCGGATCTGAAGTGGATGAGTCAATTTGGGTTAGCATCTCTCCACCCGTATCTGTTTCTTTATACTCAACCGTGCGTGTGTAAGTAGATGCCATGTAGCCATAAGAAACATCTTTTGCGTTGAAGTATGTGTTGAGTGCACTTTGATGCCCCACATAGTGATTTGAGATTATCGCGTCAATGCCTAATATTAGGAAATTTAATCCGACACTAAAACCTATCGTTCCGCTCAACATCATAAGTGCGCCGATCCATGTAGCGCCACCTGTAAACGCACCAGAAACAAATAATAAGGCAATTGCGGCGGCGATTCCAGCACCAATGAGCAACCATTCCCACCATGCTAATTCTCTCACAAATTGCTGATTGCTATTAACTAAGTCAAAAGCCTCTTTGTTTATCATGCCAGAAACATTTAACACTGAGCCATCACCTGACAACGAAAGGTCATCATAATGTTTATGTTGACTTTCGTCTTCGACAACTTCCCCAGTAGGACTTCCATTGTCGTCTAGTTTTTCTGGTTTACCGCTAGTTGTGTAGTTTTGGAATATGGTTTTAAATTCAAAGTAGGCAATTCCAGAGGTGTTATAAACAGTGTTATTTAGAGAGTAAATAAACTTCTTGAATACTGGATAGTTTGTGTTGCTGCCATTATTTGCATAAGCATTAATTGCATGGCTTGAAGCGTTAACTCTTTTCCCTCCCACTGTTGTATAATATGAATCATTGTTTTTATTTGGTTCACTATCCTTATTAAATTGGTCGAAGGCGCTAAACATATCTGCACCTGGATAAATCCAACCAAAATATATGAGGGTGTGAGCGGCATTGCTATAAATCTCCGTAACTTTATTTTCATCTTTATCTATAAAGTTCATTTCCGAATTTTTCAAATCAATATATGTTGTGCCATGCCAAATCGGATCATCGCTCACGTCATCTTGCACGCTTGTTAAAACCTCACCTTGCTCGTCTGTTAGTAAGTCGCCAACACCTATGCGAGAATATAGTTGAGCAGACTTACCCTCTTCGCTTTCATAAACGGTGAAGAACACATAATTATTGAATTTGTCCTGATTGAATTTTGTAACCAACTCACCGGCAACAGACTCGCCTGTGGTTTCCATAAACATATCTTTAAGAGTGTTACTTGCTTCGCCTTGCTGGTTATAAATTATCTTGCTTGCTAAGTCTTCAGTAATTTCACTGCCATACCAAGTTTTACTATTTGCTGTGGTTGCAACATAAGTGATGCGCCCTGCATCGTACACTTGAGTGATTGCATCCCACTCTAAAGTGCCTGAATTGTTGCTGCCAACTCCGGCTGGGATGTTTCGTTGCATGGTTTTAAACATGGTGTAATCCCTAGCCCAACCTGTGGAGCTTTCATCTAAAGGATTATTTTTGCCTGCGCCAAACCATGTTGGAGTGTCTTCTTCAGAAAACTCTTCGCCCTCGGTTGCACCACCGCGAGAATAAGAGATTTCAAATTTATCTTGGTTGACATAATACGCTTGTGCAATCAAGAAAAGTTGAGACTCGTTACTATTGTTGTAATCATAGATTGAGTCGCCATCTGCATAGTTTTGGTTTTCTATTGTGTTGACCGTGAAGGCATATTGATGCCAACCTATAACATAGGCGATTTGCGACTGGCTAGACGTCTTTTTAAGCATTCCCACCAAACCGCCAAAGTTTTCTTTATCATCGCCTTCAACATTAAACACATTTGAATCTGCAGACACAATGTTTGAAGCAGACACACTATTTTGGTTTCCAAGATTAGCTTCCAATCTGCCCACCAAACTGCCAACATAGTAAGAAGATGAGTTGTTTATGTTAATCCTTAATGAATTTGGACCCTGAATTTTTAAGCCATCACAATTCACATCTGCTTTACCGAACAATCCACCCACATAAATGCCCGAATTGTTTGTGGCCGATTGAAGCATGATTGTTATGTTTGGAGTGCCTGTGGTGTGCACATAACCAGCGTCATATTTCGTTTCAAACTGAATTGGAGCTCTAGTCCCAGAAATATAACCCGCAATTCCTCCCACTTGATATGCTCCTGTGGTATAGAAAGTTCCCGCCTGTAAGGTTGGAGTTTCGATATAGTGCATTTTGCCAGATTCACTCGAAGTGGCTTGTTTTTGATCGTCTGCATAATAGTAGCCATAGAATGTGCCAACATTGATGCCTGCTGGAGCATTTACTGTGGAGCCATTCATGGTGTTTTCCTCAATATTAGCTAGCACCACTCTTGCTGAAGTTGTGCCTATAAATCCTCCAAAGCCTGTGGACATATTGTCAAATCTCATTATAGCCGTGGATTTAACGCCTAATTTCACGTCAACGAGCTGACCAATATCTTTGAATTCGCCCTTTGTTGCGTTAATGCAATTATTAGAAATTGTGGAAATAACTTGCTCGTTATAACCTTCTTGTGTTGAAAGCACATTTGTGCTCGAAACAGAGCAACCTGTGATGGACAAGTCATCGCCTGTGGCGCCAATTAATCCACCCACACTCGAAGGTAAGAAATATGCTACGAATTGTGGGCTTGGTTGCCAAATTTCATCGTCATAATATTGATATTTTATGCCAAAATATATGCCTCTAACCTCAACTTTGCCTGCTGAGCAGTTCATCATTGTGGAGTTCGTGATATATCCAACAATGCCACCAACATTGAAGTTGCCGGACACTATGCCTTTATTCACTGAAAGGTTTTGAATACTGCTATTGCCTTCAACTTTTCCAATTGCTCCACCCACACTAATAACGCCAACTATTTGACCTTCATTTGTGGATGTGGTTGTGGCTGTAATGGCTGATTTGCCATCAAACAACCCAATTAAACCGCCAACTTGCGAATATCCCCAAATTTCTTTTGTGTTCGATATTGTGCCAGCCAATGTGCAACCCGTTGCATGACCAATTATGCCACCAACATTTTGAGCAAAGAACGCATAATAAACATCATTACCGGACATTTGATCGTAAGTGTTGTAAGCAAATTCAAAGGCAACCGGTTTTCCGTTATCTAAGCCTTGCTCACCTAAGGTTACCTTATAGTCTGCTTTGTCGCCATTGGCAGAATTGGTTTTAATTTCTGCCTCGTTTTTGATTGTGCCATTGAATGTAACATTTTCTGCGAATCCAATAACTCCGCCCACATTTTTAATGCTTGGCATAGAAGTTAAAACTTCTGTTAATGAAATTGCTCCATTATTATCTAGAATTTCGACCGAAATTGGGCTGATTTCAATTTTGTTTTCATTTCTGATTGTTTTGTCTCCACAATCAAGGCTAGTTGCCGTGAATTTACCAAATAAACCACCCCAGTTTATAAAGCCATTTGAACCAAGTTCGGTCGTCTTGAGTTTTGTGAAAGTGCGAAGTGTAACGAAATCATTTTCCTCTAAGAAATTCCAAACTTCAAGATCTTGGCTAGTGGTGTTTTCTATGAGAGTGTTCACAGCCCCATCAACGAAATTGCCTATTGCTCCGCCAACGTTATTAAAGCCATTTAACTCTCCAATGGTGATTTTGCCATTCATATCCTTGTCAAGAATGATTTTGCCGCCTTCAAACAAGCCAACAAATCCACCCACATTATTGCCTTTAACTGAGAATTTAGACAAAGAAATGCTAGCAGGCTGATCTGTGCCTAATTGATCTATTTTCCCCGGCAACACCATCACTGTGCCACCAGTTTGATGTCCGATAAGTGCGCCATAAGCACAATTTGAATTTGCTTCTGCTTTGTCGCCCTCGTTGGTGATATCTATTCCCAAACCATCAATTGTGTAGTGTTCTGCACAAGCGATTGTGGAATTATCTGTGTTTTTGCCACCTTTATCTAGCACTGCTGCAATCAAACCAAAATAACATCTATCCCCTGTTAGTGTTAATTCAAAGTTGTTTCCACTCTCGGGTTTCAATTCACAATTGGAGAAGGTGAAAGCAGCCTCTTGCACCTCATAAGCCAAGCCGCCCAGCCCTGCAGCTGAGTATTCATTTGAGAAGTAGATTTTGATATTTGAAACTTCTCTTCTATTATCTTGCGAACTATCATCGTTTTGATGTGGTCTAGCAAAGCCTACAATTCCGCCCACATTAGTTATGGAATTTCCGTTCTCTGCCGCATTTGCGCTTGCGATTATGTGAATTGAAGTGTTTAATTCATTATTGCCGTGCACTGTGCCCGCATTCATAATGCCAATTAGTCCGCCACCATAGTTGACGCCATCGAATGACACTCTGAAATTGTTACCCCCAGTGAATGACACATTGCCCTTCACAAGATTGCCTATGATTAAACCTGCATAGGTTGAACCAGTGAGGCTGATTGCTGTTTCTTTTTGCTGCTGAACAAATCCGCTATTTGAAATTTCCACATTTGAACTGCCAACAACTGAGCCAAGCATTGCGGAAACATATCCTTCCGCTTCAGCATCACCTGAATATGACGCTTCTTTATCGAAATAAATTTTGTCTATTTTTACCAACTTGCTTGAACTAGAATCAACTTTGACGCCCAGAGCACCACTATTTTTCAATTCATACATGTTGCCAAACAAGATGCTGCCAAAATATGCGTCATTAATGTTGTCAAACAAGCCTTGCGTGCTTAGATTTTCAACCCTGCACATTGTTTCTGTTGGGTCGTCATCAATCTCGCTAGATACACTCTTTTTAGGAGTGAAATCATAATATTTGTTTGAAACGAACAAACCATTGAACTGTGCGTCTGTGTAATGGAAACGATTTGGAGTGGAACTCCCATTTTGTGCAGATGAACCGACACCCGTCCAACTATAATACTGCTCCTCAATTTCGCCATCTTGATTTGTTACGCGATATGTGCCATCTAGGTCGTAAATCAGCACATAGTTAAAGTTTGTGTATAAGTTATTTGCTTCGCCCGATGCTCCTATTGTTACAGAGTTTGCAATGCCTTGAATAGCCTTCAAAACACCAAGGTGAGGAACTTTAAATGCATGTGTGTAAAGATAATTTGGCTCTTTCAATTCGTTATCATAATCAAAAATTAATGCAGCCGCTTCTTCGTGCTCACTCTCATATAATTTACTGTTAGGGTCAATATATGCTTTATCTGTGCCTGTGCCCGTGTAGAGCTGATAGTTGATGCGATTTAATTGCATCTCGCTATCTCTCTTATAGAAATTATAAACTGGATATAAGTAGTTATAACCATAAGTTAAACTATAAAGGTCAACATAATATTGATTATAATCTTTCACAAATGACTTGACAGTTGTGAGCCAATTACCTGCCAAAAGTTGATTGTTATTAGCGTCTGCGCCTGCCATTAAGAATTGAGTTTCAACCGTTTTGAGTGCGGTTATTTGTGCAGAAGGCAAGCCTTCGCTTGGTGTGTATTTTTCTTCAATTTCTTGTTTGTTTACATTTATATCAATATAGTTATTTTCGCCAAAGCCTCTGCTAATTGTGCCATCCTGAGAAGGCTCTCCAACCATTGAAGTGGCTGAGAAAGCATTGTTTGTGATATTTGTGATAAGCCCTGCCATATAGCAGTTGTAGATATAACTATTCTCTCCGTTATTCAACACAATGCCGGCAGCCTTATTTTCTGCGGTTTGATTGTCTATATACCCTGTGAAATAGCAAGACATAATTTTTGAATGGTTGGTGCCAACTATGCCTGCCAAACTGCCTGTCAATTTGATGATTTCTGCAGACGAATAGCAGTAAGCCACAAAGCCTTGGTTTGAACCAACAATTAAGCCGTTTGCGTTGCCCTGTGTGGTGATGCCTGTGCCCTGCACTGAGCAGTTGAACACTGCACCATTATTTACGCTAGTTATTGCTCCGCCGTTAGAGGCAAAGAAACTGCTTGCATCATTTGCCTTCATCACTAAATGAATGTTGGACACTGCAGAATGCTTCAACACCTCATCTACCAAACCCACATTAGGATCTAACTTCATGAGTGTGTATTCCATCTCACCGCCAATCAGCACGCCATTTAAGGTTTTGCCAGCTGGCAACAAGTTAGTTTGAAGAGGGTCTGCCTCTATAATATAGAAGGTGTATTCATCCTCTAAACTATTAAGAGCGCCCGGATTAATTCGCTTTGGATTGAATGCGCTGCCGTCATGATAACAGCCTATCTTATTTTCAAAGTCTAGGTCGAGCACACCATAGTTTACTAACTCGTCATCAGTTTGAATTAAGTATGGCAAATTATTATCCAACAACTGCCATGCTCTATCCGCAATGAAACTCTCTTGCCAAGAATTAGTGTGAAGCAACACATTTGCCGATAGGTTATATGCTTCTGTGCAAAGTTCTTCTGGGAAGAGCGAAACATCGCTTGAGTAGTAAACCTCAGTGCAATTTATGCTGCCATCACCTTCTATGCCACCAAGCACTGCATGAATGTTCAAACTCTTGATTGAACTTGATGCTATGCTATCCGCAATCAAACTTGAAGCACTGATTGCTTTATTGAACGACACGGAAGCCGATAAGCCAACCAACCCGCCAACATACACATTATAATTGCCCGTTTCACTTGGTGCAACTTGCTTTGTAATTGGCACAATTCTTCCGCCAGCAATGCTATTAAGCACATTCACTTCACCTGCCGACTTGCCCACAAATCCGCCTGCATAAATGCTCATTGTGGAAGCAGCCGAACCGATTACGAAATCTTCATAAACTGTAACTTCATTTAGAACTATTGTGCCACTTGCCGAACTTGATGCATCCTGACGAGCCACAACGCCGCCCGCACA
>CANRGF010000055.1 GCA_947630075.1 uncultured Clostridia bacterium | reverse complement strand
ATGCTGGCGGGCATTGTGGACGGATTTAGAATCTATCATATTGAGCTAGATTCAAATGGCTCTGTCATCTTGGGAAGAAATGCTGTCGGTGGTCTTGCCGGCTTAATTAGAGGCAGTTTCGATTTGGACGGCGTTGTGGCAAATGTTAGTGTGAATAGCGAAAGCAAACTTGTTAGCAACTCATATAGCATTTATATGTCCACAAACAATGGCAAAGAATCTAACCTTAAAGATGTTTATTATGCTGGCGCAGTGGCAGGAATTTTAGACGGCGTTTCAAATTCAAACTTTAATATTAATGCGGTGAGAAATGTAAACTCTGGCTATATAGAGGCAAAAAATCTTACTGCTAATGGTGATATAACAGTAATCGGCAAGACGGTTGGCTCGCTTGTTGGTCTAGTGGGAGAGCGAGTAAAACTCGTCAATAGCCATGCTTCTCTAACTAGCGGAAGCATGCAAGGTGGGCAAATCTCTGGCGGACTTGTGGGCGAAAATCGTGGTGTTATTGAAAACTGCTCGTTTGAAGCTTCACAAGAAGTGTTTAAACGCTCAAAATATGTGTCTGGCGGTTTGGTCGGCTTAAATTTGGGCGGGCTTATTAAAGATAGCAGGGCAAGTGCCACAATCGTAATGGCAATGGACGGCACAACTGTTGGCGGGCTTGTTGGCAGAAGTGTGAATGGCTATGTGATAAACTCTTCATTCTCTGGCGAACTTAAAGGTTATTTCACAGGCGGCTTAATAGGCGCAGCAATAGATAAAACCGTGTTCACATCGTCCACTGCCGGAGCTGGCTCAATTAATAGTGAGTGCAGGGACGACAAAGTCGTTCCGGGTGAAGATTTGAGATATCTTGTGAATGATAGAGAAATCAAATTCATCGAAAATTCCACAATAACCTTATCCACACTCACCTACATGCTGGACAATCTTAAGGATTTCTACACATTCACTGAAGGGCGTCCAAATCTAAATCTCGCCACAGAGAGCAAAGCCGTGCTAGGCATTGCAGTGGGCACAGTTCAAACTAACGATTTCACTCATCAGTTTGCCACAAATAATTATATCTCCAAATATGGCTATGACGATGAAAATCGCTTGATGGTGTTTAATGGCGATTTTGATATAGACACAGTCGGCATGGTGGATAACGCATCATTAGGCGGAGCGGTGTATGACACACCTTTTGCAAACATTATCAACTCAGTTGGCGGAATTTCTGGCACGAATATTATGTATGTTGTGGGCGCAAAAATCACTGCCTTCAACACTTGGGCTAGGTCATATTCTGATGAAATGGTTATCATCACAAGCGATAGCGTGAATGAATTAAAATTGTGTGCATATAAGGCAGATGAGAAAAAGGAACTCACACCTCTAACAAGCATAGATGAAAGGGATAAATATAAAATTCACATCTATTCATCAAATGGCACAGACTATAACATTCTCACAAACGACATACTTGAGTTTGAGCCAGACATAACCCCTTATTATGCAATCGTGTTTGATATTGGCTATATGCAAGATGTTGGCTCGATTGACGATGAGCATTTTAAAATCACTTCCGGCCCTGATGGTCAACTAACGAGCAAAAACGCTCACACACTTGTTGCATTGTTCGCTTTAGCAATCGCTAGTCAGGTTGAGGGAGTGGAAGAAGATAGCGTAACATATTCTTATAGTGCAATCTCCAAAATTTCGCTCAACTTCAACTTTAATGATTTGGCAGAGATTGCTTACACATTTAATTTGATTAAAGATTGACAAATTTCAAAATTGTGTTAGAATATTAGCATGAAAACGGACTATAACAAGTTAATGCATGAAGAAATAGCAAGCCTTGGCTATAAACCAAGGCTTCTTTTGCATTGCTGCTGTGCGCCATGCTCATCTGCAGTGATTGAAAAGTTGAAAGAGCATTTTAACATCACATATTTCTTCTTCAATCCAAACATATATCCCGAAAGTGAGTTTTCAATAAGGAAAAATGAATTTGAAAAGTTGGGAGTGCAGGTTGTTGATGTTGGTTATAATCACAACGAATTTTTATCCTTAGTGAAGGGCAAAGAGCAAGAAAAAGAGGGCGGAGAGAGGTGCAAGATGTGCATTGCTTATAGAATGCAAAAGGCATTTGAATTTGCAAGCCAAAATGATTTTGAATTGGTAACCACCACTCTGTCAATAAGCCCGCATAAAGATGCCGAATTTATAAATTCTGTTGGCGAAGCATTTGAAAAACAATTTAATATTAAATATCTCCACGCTGATTTTAAAAAAGAAAATGGCTTTTTAAGGAGCATTGAAATTTGCAAAGAGCGTGGTATATATAGGCAAGATTATTGCGGGTGTGAGTTTAGCAAAGCCAAAAATTAAGCATATATTAAAATATGTTTAATTTTAAAATCATTCACAGACAATTTTTGATAGAAAACATAAACCATGTCAGGCAACGCATTCCAAACGCACTTGTATGTGCCATGGTTAAAGCAAACGCTTATGGCGTGGGGTTGAAAGAGACTGTAAAAATTCTTTCACCTTACGCTGATTTTTTTGGCGTGGCTTGCTTTGACGAGGCAAAGCAGGTGAGAAGGCTTTGCCTAAACAACATTTTGATTGTCGGTCCGCTTGATGAGTGCAATGAAGATTTTTCTCAGGCTGTCCAATCTCTTGCAGAAGTGAGCCGTTTGGTTGCCTCAAAAAAGAAAATCAAAATTCACATAAAAATCAATTCAGGCATGAATAGATATGGGTTTAAAGATTTTGCAGATTTTTGTGATGCTCTTAAATTAATCAAAAATAGCAATCTAATTTTAGAAGGCATTTTCACTCACTTTGCCACAACGGACAATTTCATGGATGAGCAAATGCAGGTTTTCACTAAATATGTGGAAGCGTGTAAAGATATGGGGTTTAATCCGATTGTTCATGCGGATAATAGTTTTGCAAGTGAAAATCATTGCCACGGTTTGGATATGGTGCGCATTGGCTTTGATTTGTTTAATAAATCAAATGGCGTTGCTCCCGTTGTGGAAATTAAATCGCGCACCGCAAAAATTAATGAAATTGAGCCTAACGAGTTGGTTGGCTATGACTATCGCTATGTTGCACACAAACGCATGAAGGTGGCAGTTGTGCCAGTGGGATATGCAGATGGGTTTGACTTAAGTTTTTTGGGCATGAATTTAAAAGTTAAAAATATTGAATGCAAGGTGTTAAATATCTGTATGGATTGCTTCATGATAGATGTGTCAAACACAAATCTTAAAGAAGGAGATTATGTGTCAATTTTGGGCAAAGAAAATAATTTAAAAAAATATGCAAAATATATTAACACAAGCGAATATGAAATTTGCACAAAATTCTCAAAAATTAGAGCAAAAATAATTGTGAATTAATTTAATGATATTTATTTCATATTTTTATTTTGCAAATTTAATTTGTAATTATAAAAATTAAAAAACACAATAAAAAACATCAAAAAATTATATAAAAAATCTAAAAACCCCTTATTTATAGAGGTTTTTTTTAATTTTTAAAAAAATAAAAAAATTTTTGAAAAATATCGAAAAATATTAGTATTTAATAAATTAATGTGTTATAATAATATTAATTAAAAATTCATTAGGGGTGTTTATGAATGTTTTTAATAATGTGGATAAATTCTTTAGCTCAATAAATAATTATCTAAATTATAATTATATTTTAGTGTTATTTTTGGTGATATTTTTATTGGCATTTATTGTGGTGCTAATTTCCACTTCAAATTCATACGAAGCAAAGCTTATTCGAGCCATTGATATGTTTAATAATTATTTCATGAATCATCCGCAAATCACGGCTGAAAATTTGCTTGAGTTCAACAATAAAATGAAGTCCAGAAAAGTGCCTAAGCAGCTAAGGAAGCAGTGGCAGCAATTTGTGTTATATCGAGATAAGAGTGCGAGCGATTATATGTCGTTTGAAATTTGTGTGTCCTCTCCAATTAAGAATAGCACCTATAAGCGAGATGTGCGAATTTTGAATTTTATTTGTTACATTTTGGTCATTATGAGTTTCGTTGCAAACCTTTATGCATCCACTTATGAATCCTCTTCAAGTTTGGTAACATTCTCAATTGTGTTGCAACACACAGTTTTGTGCCCAGTGCTATTGCTGATTTTGAATTATTTAATCACAATCTTTTTGGAGATTAGGCACAACGCAATTGTTGGCGACCTTAACCAAAATTATCAGTATTTTGAAGTGAATATGGATAAGGCTTCCAGCACCATTCCAGAGTATGTTGACTATGAATTGCTCTTTGACAAAAATGAAATCAAGCGTGGCATCCCTGTTCTTTACACTTATTTGCAAAGGCGTCAAGAAGAAGAAAAGAAAGAGCTGGAGCGTGCAAGGCTTAAAAATGTTCAACATGAAAAGTTTAATTTTGATGAAGCAGGCGTTGCCAAATCCTTAGTTTTGGAGCGCGCAATGCAAGAAGCGGAAAACTACATTGCAGAGCGTGGCAAATTCTTGCAAGATACAGAGCAAGTGAATGCTGAAATCACCCAAGAGGAAATGAACTTTAGGGAAATCACCAAAGAGTATCAGCGCGAAATGCAAGTCAGCAAAGAAACATTTGATAACTTCAAAGCCCAGTTGAATGATGCGGGCTCATCCATTGAAGCCAACTATTTAAAGAAACAGCAACAGCAAGAGTTAGACCGTCAGCGTAATCTCGAGCGTGATTATGACACAGCCACCGAGCGCCACAACCAAATGATGCGCACCTTGCAAGAAGAGTTAGATTCTGTAAACACCGAATTAAAAAATGCTCGCACTTCGCTTGAAAGAGGCATGATGAGTGAGTTTGACACTTATAGCCAGAAAGTTTATGCAGATGCTGAGCGTGTTGTGATAGAAAGGCGTCAGGACGAAATAGAAAAGCAAAAAGCAGAGATTGAAGCGTTGAAGGCAGAAATTGAAGCGTTAAAATCTCAGCAGCCACAAAAAGATGGCAAAGATAAATACCAAGAAAATGACTACTATTCTCAGCCTCAGCAAGAATATTCTCAAATATATGAAACGCCAAAGCCAGAATATGCACCAACATACGAAGAGCCAAAGTTAGAAGAGAAGGAAGAGGAAAGACGTAAAAATAAAAAGGATAAGAAGAAAGAAAAAGATAAAAAGCACAAAAAGGATGAGAACGAAGGCAAAGGCGAGCAGCCGATAGAGTACACAACTCAAAATCCAGCTGAAACTCAAACTCAAGAACAGCCGTCAACTTATGGCGAAGAAGAGCCAAGCCAACCTGCAAGTTATGGTGAATATGGCGGCTATTCCAATAATTATCCGACTAACGATAACTACTCTTATGACTACCGCACAGAATATGCTCCTTATGGTAATTATATTGCCACGAAAGATGACCAACCTTCATACGGCACAGCAGAGCCTACGCCAGAGCCAGCACCAGAGCAAATTCCTGCTCAGCCAGAAGACGAACAACACAGGGAAACAATGGTTAGCGAGGCAGAAGCGAAGCAAGAACCTGTCAATAATGAGGCAAAGAAAGATATTAATTCTACCAATTCGTTCCAACCTTATTCCGTTTCTCAAACAGCACATCCAAATGACGATGATTTAAACGTGCTAAATAATAAAAGTTATTTTGCAAATGCAGTTGAAGATAAACCTGCCGGCACAGACATGAGCCTTGCGGCCACAACTCAGCAGAATAACGAAAGTGAAAAAGTTGTCTCCACCGTTCAAAACGAAAGCAAGCCTAAGAGGAAGAGGGGTCGTCCTCGAAAGCCAAAAACTGAGCCAGATAAGCCGAAGCGTAAGGTTGGTAGGCCAAGAAAGCCGATTGACCCGGCAACTTTGAATAAGCCGAAGAGAAAGCGCGGCAGACCAAGAAAGATTATTATCATTCAAGAAGAGGCAGAAAATAATAAGCCATCTGCAAGCACTAGCGGGCAGAAGGGAGAGAGTGAGAAGGCTAAGAATGTTGCCGTTGTTAGCCTGTCAGATGACAAAAACATCTATGAAAATCTCGACACATATCTAGAGGAGATAGATAACCAGATTGCGGAAGAAAATGCTAAAATGGAAGAGAGCAAAAAAGAATTAGAAAAGAATTCTCGCATCCGCAAAAAGAGAAAATAGGCAAAAAAAATCTACGGGTTAACTCGTAGATTTTTCTATGCGTTCAAGGCTTTTAAAAGTTCTTTCAAATTAATGCCATGCACAATGCAAGCCTCTTCCAAACTTTCCATTTGCGACATTGGGCAAAACACACATCCAAAGCCGAATTTTTCAAGAATTTCAGCCCCATTTTCGTGTTTTTCAAGAACATCGCTTATCAAATCGGATTTTTTAAATTTCATCTCAAACTCCTAATTATATTATATCACTCTTTCGTTTTTAGTCAATAGTTTTTAAAATTTATTTTAAAATTGGCATTTTGTGAACAAAATAAAATGTCAAACATTGACTTGACAATTTAACGAGATATTATTATAATATAAAAAATGATTAAAGCGGTTTTAAACAAACTTTTAATGGTGCTATATTTTGTTTTTGGCGCATTAGCTTTGGAGTTTATCACATTTAGAGTGTTAAATTTGGGCACGATGCCCCAATATTTCATGCTCAATTTGTCCATAATTATGGCAATCGGTTTGTTTGTTTATATCATTCCAAATTTCACTGCACAATATGTGATTTACACTCTCATTTTGCTTGCCCAGACCATATTTTTATATTTAAACTATTCACTTTCGTATATCTATAAAGATTTGTTTTCAATGGATATGCTCCTTTTAATTAAAGAAGCAAACCGTGCAATGACAGCGAACTTTGTGTATATTTCCATAATTTTGCAGTTAGTGGCAGTGTTTTTATCAATCGCTGTGTTTGGTCTTATATTATTAAATTTCTGCAAAAAAGAAAAATTAAAAATCAAATATCACTATTCAATTTTTAGCATGATTATCCTTCTCAGCAC
>CANRGF010000054.1 GCA_947630075.1 uncultured Clostridia bacterium | reverse complement strand
AGCATGGAAGAATATTCTGCAAGCGATTCGTCTAGCCAAGGGAACTCCCACTCGTCATTTCCAACAATGCCATACCACCACTGATGAGCGGTTTCGTGAACAATCACATTTTTATAATCGTCAGGGTCGTTCACTTCCGCACTAATCATCACAAGGTTTGGATACTCCATGCCTCCATAGACGAAGTCGGCTTGCACAATTGAAAAGCTAGCATAAGGATATTTCAAAAACAAATCTGAAAAGGTCTTCACAGCGTCCATTCCCGCCTTTAATGATGACGAGTGATTTTCATCGTCAAAATAAAAATATTGAAAATTCACTCCGCCTTCTTCTGCGCTTTCCACCTTAAAATCCTTGCTCAGCACCAGAGCAAAATCTCGAATGCACTTTCCATAAAAAGATGATGTGGTCTTTCCGTTAGAACGCTTTTCGGCAGTTTTTTCTCCGCTTGCTGCCACAATGAAGCTACTGCTTGCGGTAATGTCCACCACATAATTTGCCACATCGCTATAAAACGGGTCGCCGTTAGGGTGGTAGCCACTTTCATCAAACGCACCATTTTCATAAACGCACACAATAGGGTAGAAATTGCCAAGGTTGATTGTGTGCTCGCCATAGCCAAAGCGGTGGCAACAGTTTGGCAAGATGAATCCAAAATCAATCTCTATTTCCACTTTTTCGCTCGGCATTAGGCTAGAAAACAAATCCACCGCGAGCACGCCATTGCATTCTCCAACAAATCGAATTTGCCTATCCTCACCGGCCACTCGTACGCGGGTTACATCGAATTGGGCATAACTCATTCCGTTAGGATAGGCTTGGTTTAGGTGTGTTTGAGCCACCACTTGCTTTGCGCCTTCCTCTTTAAAAAATTGAGGATACAAATGAAATTCCACGCATTTTAAAATTGCGTTTGTGTTGTTCACATATTCCACTCTTTCACTTGCCTTCACAGAACGAGCGGTTTCGTCATAGTCCAAACTTATTTCATAATTGGTTAGATTTGCGCTGATTTCGTTTAATTTGCTTTTTTCTTTGCACCCAAAAGAGCTAAAAACCAAAGCAAACAACATCACTGCCAAAATAGTTTTTTTCATAAAAAAATCTATGCTAAAACTCAAGATATTATAACCCTATCAATATGCGGTGGTGCTGAGCCGTGAAACACACAACAAGAAAGGGTCTTAAATAAATCTATTTGATAGACAAAAAAATTTTTTTGTGCTAATATAAAGGTATGTCATTTTGCAAGTTCAGCCCTAGCCTCACAGTGGGCAACAAAACATTGGTGGACAATGTGTTTATTAATGAATATCTTCCAAGCGCACCAGATATGTGCGTTAAGGTTTATTTGCTCGGATTGGGGATGTGCGGGGTGGCAGATAATCCAAACAACACACTTGAATATTTTGCCAAAACTCTCAAAATTAATGAGGACGATGTTGTGTCTATCTTCAAATATTGGGAAGATTTAGGCTTGGTGCAGATTTTAAACATCACGCCAATCGAAGTGCGCTATTTGCCTGTTATTTCCAATGCCAAAAACATTAAAAAATATAAGGTCGATAAATATGCTAGTTTCAACATCACCCTTCAAGAGTTGTTTGATAAACGCCTGATAATGCCAAATGAATTTGCAGAGTTTTACAATTTGATTGAAAATTTTCATATAACGGAAGATGCACTGCTTGCGATTGTGAAGTTTTGTGTGGATAATAAAGGCTTCAATCTTAGCCCAAATTATTGCATAGTGGTGGCAAAAAATTGGCTTAAAGAGGGCGTTCACACGCTTGATGAGGTGAAGGAAAAAATTGCATCCCTCAATTTTGTGGACGATAATATGCGCTTGATTTTGACTGCTATGGGAAGTAAGCGTAAGCCTCAACTTGAAGACGCTGAACTTTTAAACAGATGGCTAAAAGATTACGCTTTTGAATTGAATGTGATTGTGTTTGTGGCAAAAATGCTCAAAAATAAGCGCATGCATTTGGATATTAACATTTTAGACGACTATTTGTCGAGATATTATGAAATGAAACTCTTATCTATTGCCGAAATTGAAAATTTTGAAGCAGAGCGAGAAAATATGATAAGCATTGCCCGCACTGTAAACCAAAAATTAGGTCTTAGATATGACGATTTAACCAACGAAATTGAAAAATATGTGGTGAATTGGCTCAACATGGGCTTTGATGAAAGCACTCTTTCCGCCATTGCAAATAATTGTCATGGCACAACAATCAAAACCCTTGAGCAATTTAATGGAATTATTAGCAAACTATTTAAGTTGGGCATCACAAATTTGGCTGGCTATCAAATGTATTTGCAAGACAATCTTTCACTAGATAACCTAATAAACGAAGTGCTAAAAGAGTTGGGGTTAGAGCGCAGTGCGAACAATCAAGATAGAAATTTCTATAACACATGGGCAAACGCATGGGAGTTTAGCCACGCTATGATTATGCGCGCCGCCACACTTTCCCGTGGCAAGAGCAACGCTGTGGCTTATCTAAACAAGGTGCTTTCGAATTGGCGTTCGCAAGGCATCAAGACGCTAGACCAAGTTAAGGATACAGGCACGGGCGAGCAGGCGGATTTTGTGCACAACAACTACACCAAAGAGCAAATCATGAGCCTTATGACCAACCTAGACGAAGTGGAGGTGTGATATGAACAAGCATAAATTCATAACCGATGTAAAGCAAAGTTTTATGTTAAAACGCTTGCGCGCACAAGAAGAGTGTGATGACTTTGTGGAAGAATTAAAAAAAGACCCCGAATTTTGCTCGTTATATAACGATTACACCCGCAAAAACATTGAATATTTAAAATCTAAATATGAGCAAGAAGATGTGGAATTGAAGCATCAAGTGCAAGATATAAAGCAAAAATTAGAAAAATATTTAAGCGATAGAAATATAGACAAATCTCGCCTAAACCCTAAATATGAATGCCCAATTTGCAATGACACGGGCGTGGTTGGTGGCAGGATTTGCAACTGCTTTTTGAGTGAATTAAACAAAAAGATTTCGCTTTCGTCTAGTTCGCAAACGGGGTTTAAAGCGTTTGATTTATGTGATGAGAGCAAACTTAATAGCAACGATAAAAAGGCGTACGACATTGTGAAAACATGGTGCACGAAATATCCGCTGGTTACAAAGCGAAACATAAACATCATTGGCGGAGCGGGCACGGGTAAAACCTTTATGCTTGAATGTGTGGCAAACGAGATGCTTAATAGGAATTACATAGTCATCTATAAAACCGCCTTTGAGTTGAACGAACTTGCCAGGCTTTATCACATTGGCAAATCGTATGACTTTGCAGACCTTCTTTCAGCCGATGTGGTGCTAATAGACGATTTGGGCACAGAGCCAATGCTAAAAAACATCACGGTTGAATATCTATATAATCTAATAAACACACGCCAAGTGCACAATCTGCCAACATTCATAAGCACAAATTTGAGTTTGGAAAATATTTTATCAAGATATGACGAGCGCATTTTTAGCCGTTTGGCAAATAAAAATTTGTCGTTAAACATCAACCTAACTTCTGCGGACAAGCGTTTGAATTAATCGGCGCTTGGCCGTTTTTTATTATATAGTTGATTTATTGTGGAAATAATATTAAAATATTTGAAAAATAAAATCTAATTTGATAAAATTTTAAAAATGAAGAGAATTCTTGGCTATCTAAAAAAATATAAATGGTACGCACTCATCGTTCCCATTTTTAAAATGCTAGAAGCGGTGTTAGAGTTGTTAAACCCCATTTTAGTTGCCAAAATGATTGATGTTGGCGTTAAAAATGCCGATTGGTCGTATATCGTCAAAATTGGTGTGCTGATATTGATTTCATGTGTTTCTTGCTTCATATTAAGCATAATTGGGCAAAAATGTTCGGCAAAAACCAGCATAGGAGTTGCCACTTCTTATAGGAAAGATTTGTTTAATAAAATCACCACCTTTTCTCATGCTGAGTTAGATAAATTTGGCACTGCTTCGCTCGTGAATAGGCTAACCAACGATGTGGCACAGGTGGAAAACGCTGTTGGCATATTTATGCGCCTAATGATAAGAGTGCCTTTCTTGTTGGTGGGTGCATTCAGTTTGAGTTTGGCAATAAACAAAAAAATGTCGCTGGTGTTTTTGGCGTTTATTCCTATCATCAGTTTGATTTTGTTCTTCTATATCAAAAAAACCACACCTTATTTCAAATCGGTTAGGGTTAAATTGGATAATATCAGCCGCGTAACGAAAGAAAACCTTTCTGGCACACGCGTTATTCGAGCCTTCAATAAAGAAAAGGACGAGGAAAAGCGTTTTGAAGATGTAAGCGAAGATTTCACATCAACCAGCATTAAAGTTTCAAAAATTTCGGCTTTCTTAAACCCAGTCATCTATTTAATTGTGGATATTGCCACGCTCGCAATTCTATATTTTGGCAGTTTTCAAATCAATATCGGCCACTTGTCGCAAGGTGATGTGATTGCGCTCATCGACTATGTGTCCATAATCACAATTTCACTTCTGTTGCTTTCAAGGATTATTGCTTTGTTTGTGCGCACCTCGGCAAGCGTTCACCGATTAAATGAAGTGATGGAAACAGTGCCAAGCGTGCAATCTAAGCCTAACGCAAAAAGGTTGAAGAGAACAAACTATTCTTCAATTATGGAGTTTAAAAATGTGTGTTTCAACTATTCGGGGAGCACAAGCACAAAGTCATTTATTAAAGATTTGTCATTTGAGATTCTTCCCGGACAAACCATCGGCATAATTGGTGGCACAGGCAGTGGCAAGACCACTGTTGCCAGCCTTATGACAAGATTTTATGATGCCACTAGTGGTGAAATCTTATATAAGGGTGTAAACATTAAAGACTATCCAATTGGGCAACTCCGTCAAGAGATTAGCATAGTGCAGCAGCGCAGCATTTTGTTTAGCGGAAGTTTGCGTGAAAATATGCAGCTCAGGGCAAATGCGAGCGATGAAGAGATAATAAAAGCCTTAAAAATCAGTCAGGCTTGGCAGTTTGTGAGCGAGTGGAAGGCTGGGTTAGATTATCAAATTATGGCGGGTGGCAAAAATGTCAGCGGCGGGCAAATGCAAAGGCTTACAATCGCACGCGCACTAATAGGCAACCCAGAGATGCTCATTCTAGACGATAGCAGTTCAGCACTAGATTTCTTAACGGATAAAAATTTAAGGGACGCAATTAAAACGCTGAAATGCACCACAGTGCTAATCTCTCAGCGTGCCACATCAATCATGAATGCCGACCTAATTATTGTGCTTGAAAATGGCGATGTGGTTGGCATGGGCAAGCATAAAGATTTGATGAAATCGTGCGATATTTATAAAGAAATATATTTGAGCCAAAGCAAATAGAGTAAGGGAAAAAGATGAAAGTTAGAGAAGTGAAAAATTTGTTTCCTAAATTGTTGAAATTTGTGCGCCCGCACAAACGCTCATTTTTCCTATCTGTGATTTTCAGCCTTATTGCAATAGTTTTGAATATGCTCATTCCAATGTTTTCAGGTTTTGCAATCGACACAATGATAGGTGTGGGTAATGTTAATTTTCATTTGCTGTTTGAATATCTTGTGCTGATTGGCGTGCTCACTGTGGCTAGCACCATTTTTGAGTGGCTTGGAGATTTCTATATGAACATTCTCACATATAGAACTTCTCAATCAATCCGCTCGGGAATTTATAAAAAACTTAATAGCGTGCCAATAAAGTATATCGACAACACTTCGCATGGCGACATTATGAACACCATGATTGCCGATGTTGAAAATGTAACTGACGGCTTCTTAGAAGGCTTTTCCACCGTCATTCAGGGAGTGTTTCAATTAATTGTGGTGCTGGTGATGATGTTCTCACTAAATTGGCAACTTGCCACTATTGTGTTTGTGCTCGCACCAATGTCGCTTGTGTTTGCAATAGTCATCACAAAAAAGAGCAAAAAATTATATCAAAAGCGTGTGGATATTCAAGGCAAGATGTCTGGCTATAGCGAAGAGATGATAACTAATATGAAAATCATCAAAGCGTTTAACGATGAAGTTGACACAAACGAAAAATTTGACGACATCAACGAGCAACTTGGCAAATCAAGTGAGAATTCAGTTTTTTATGCATCAATCGGGCATCCTGCGTCTAGGTTGGTGAATGGCATCTTGTATGGTTTCATAGGAATTGTGGGCGCAGTGTTGGCAATAAAGCGAGGCTTTAAAATTGGCAAAATTTCATCATTTTTAAATTATTCTGAAAACTACACAAAGCCGTTTAACGACATCACAAGCATTTTTGCCGACTTAAACATTGCTGTTGCCAGCGCAAATCGAGTTTTTGCACTGTTAGACCTTGAAAACGAAATTGACGATAGCACTCTTCCAAACTTAAAAAAGTGCAATGGAGAGGTGGAATTAAACAATGTTGAATTTAGTTATGAAAAATCGTTTAAACTGATTGAAAATCTAAATTTAAAAGTTAAGCAAGGGCAACGCATTGCCATTGTCGGCCCAACGGGTTGCGGCAAAAGCACAATTATAAACTTGTTAATGCGTTTTTATGATGTGGATAAGGGTAGCATCAAGGTCAGTGGCAAAGATGTGCGAAAAGTAACTCGCCACTCATTTAGAAGTTTCTATGGCATGGTGTTGCAAGAGAGTTGGCTTTATAACGCAAGCGTTAAAGACAATGTGGCTTATGGCAAACCGGACGCCAGCATGGACGAAATTATTGAGGCGTGCAAACTTGCCAATGCACACGCTTTCATTGAAAAATTGCCACAAGGCTACGACACGATCATCACCGAGCGAGCGGACAACATCAGCGCAGGGCAAAAGCAACTTCTGTGCATTGCCAGAATTATGTTGCTAAAACCGCCAATGATGATTTTGGACGAGGCTACTAGCAATATTGACACACGCACAGAAATGAAAATTCAAGAAGCGTTGGACAAAATGATGGAGGGTCGCACCTGCTTTATTGTGGCGCACAGATTAAGCACCATTGAAAATGCGGACACAATTTTG
>CANRGF010000053.1 GCA_947630075.1 uncultured Clostridia bacterium | reverse complement strand
AGCAAAAAGCTGTCTAATAAAAAGCGCGAAGAGTTAAATAAACTAATTTTAGATAAAGCGTTGGCAGTTTCAATAACCGAACGCGACAATCAGTGCATAGACAAAATCAACATACTTCAAGCCACAATCGAGGCAATGAAAGAAAGTTATAAAAAACTCGTCATCAAACCCGACTTGCTTTTAATTGATGCGGTCAAATTAAATGTTGCTGAAAACGAAAAATCAATAATTCACGGAGATGCCACAAGTTATGCAATCGCCTGCGCTTCCATTGTTGCGAAAGTTTATAGAGATAAATTGATGACGGAATATGCTAAAACTTATCCAAATTATGATTTTGAAAACAATGTGGGCTATGGCACAAAGAAGCACTATGAAGCAATAAAAAAGTTTGGCATAACGCCAATTCACCGCCTTTCATTTTTAAAAACCCTAGCCGAGAAGCAAACAAGTAAAGGATAGTTTATGGATAATTTAACTTATGGCAAAATATGCGAAGCCAAAGCCACCAGTTATTTAAAGCATAAAGGTTACACAATTCTTGCCAATAACTATAAAAACAAAATTGGCGAAATCGATATCATCGCCAAATATAACAACACGATTATTTTCGTTGAGGTCAAGGGCAGGTTTTCTCGTGCGTTTGGCGACCCTTTTGAAGCAATCAACCCGATAAAACAGCAAAAAATTCGCATGGTCGCCACAATGTTTTTAAAATCTAAAGGTTTTCTAGATGCCCCTTGCCGCTTTGACGCCATCGCCGTTTTAGGCGACACAGACGCCGACATCCGCCACATAGAAAACGCTTTTTAAAGGAGAATTATGAAAGCAACAAAAATTATTTTTGACAAAAGCAATAGTAAAGAAGTCCAAAAAGGCTATGTTATAGACAATTATATAAACGAAACTCACAATTTAGGTTTTTCACTTGTTCGTTCACATCTAAATGGCGAACATCCTTTAATGAAAAATATAAATTCAAGCAAAACTTATTATATAATTCGTGGGCAAGGAACTTTTTTTGTTAATAACGAACAAATTAATGTAAAAGCAAACGATGTTATAATAATTCCTAAAAACACAAAATATAAGTTTAATGGAAAATTTACTGCGATTTTAATTTCAAGCCCGGCATTTAACCCCAAAGATGATATATTTTATTAAAATTTTTTAAAAAACACTTGCAAATTATAAAATTATATGTTAAAATAACCAAGTTAAATATTGGCGGTCCGCTGTGGTCCAATCATAAGAACGTCAATGGAGGAGGTAGAAATGACTATTATCGACCAACTTGAAAAAGAGCAAGTTAGAACCGACCTCACTTCTTTTAATATTGGAGACACTGTGCGTGTTTCGTACAAAGTCAAAGAAGGTGATAAAGAGCGTGTTCAAAACTATGAAGGCGTTGTAATCGCTAGAAAAGGCGCTGGAGTTAGAGAAAACTTCACCGTTAGGCGCATTTCATTTGGCGTTGGCGTTGAAAGGACATTCCCATTGAATAGCCCAAGAATAGCAAAAATTGTTGTGGTTAGAAAGGGTTCAGTTCGTCGTGCTAAAATCTATTACATTCGCAATCTTTCAGGTAAAGCGGCAAAAGTTAAAGAAGTTAAATAAGGCAGAAATGCCTTTTTTCTTTTAAAAATAAAAAAATGTATTGAAAAATTGAACAATTTATGTTAAACTGCTAATTACGGAGGGCAAAATGATATTTGTTTTTGATTTAGATGACACTATAAGCAAAACTCACGAGTTTAGTGTTGAGTATATTAGCAAATTTTTAAAAGAACACAACTGGCCTTATAAGCAAATCAGTTATGAAGGTCGTTTTGCTGAAAGAAATTTTGATTGGGATATGGACACTGCAAAATCGTGGTATAAACAATATGGTGATGAAATGATGGCACATTTTCCGTGCAAAAAGAATGCCGTTAAATTATTGCAACATCTCCATAAAGATGGTCATATTATAGTTATTGCAACAGCTAGAGCAACCGATTGGCATGTTCATCCAAACGAATTAACATTAAAATGGTTGAACGATAACAAAATCCCTTATGATAAAGTTTTCATAGGCAGAATAGATAAAGAAAAAATTTGCGATGAAGTGGATGCGGATTACTTTATTGATGATGATTTAGGAATTATATCTCGAGTTGAAGAATATTTTCAAAAAAAAGGTAAAGGTAAGGCATTCCTTGCAACAAGCAATTTCAACAAAAATTTGGAAACTCCTGAAGGAGTAACAAGATTTGCAGATTTTAAAGAACTTGCATCACAATTAAATGTTAAAATTGAAATTAATCCATAAGTGGCATAGCGCCACTTTTTTTTAAATAATATTAGAACAAATGTTTTAAATTGTTTGACAATATTAATCAAATTTTGTAAAATCAAATTATGTTATCTAAAATTTTATCATTTGGGATTGCGGGCATAACAGGTTATCCCGTAACTATTGAGTTAGACATAAACGCAGGTTTGCCGGGCTACGATGTGGTTGGCTTGGCAGACACTGCAATTAAAGAGAGCAAAAGTAGGGTGCGTGCAGCCATCAAAAATAGCGCGTTTAATTATCCAATCAACAAAATCATCATCAATCTTGCTCCGGCAGACACAAAAAAAGAGGGCAGTTTATACGACCTGCCTATTGCACTTGGCATTTTGGTGGCGCAGGGGGACATTGAAAATGCTCGCATCAAAGATTATGTGGTTCTAGGTGAGTTAAGTTTAAATGGTGATGTTAGGAAATTAAACGGCATTTTACCAATGCTTATTTCCGCAAAGCAAATGGGTTTTAATAAATTTATTATTCCAAAAGAAAATGCAATGGAAGCGGCTTTTATAGATAAGATTGAAGTCTACCCGGTTGAAACTCTAAGGCAAGTTGTTTCGTTTTTAAAGGGAGAGATAAGTATCGCTCCAAATGATAATAAAACTTTTGAAAGTGCCCTTAAAGAGCACCATTTCAAGCATGATTTTGCTTATGTGAAAGGTCAAGCAAGCGCAAAGCGTGCCATGGAAATTGCCGCTGCCGGCGGGCATAACATTATGCTTATTGGCCCACCAGGAGCGGGCAAAACAATGCTAGCGAAGTGCTTTCCTTCAATCTTGCCAGATTTGACATTTGAAGAGAGCCTTGAAGTAACCAAAATTCATAGTGTTGCCGGCGTGTTAGACGCCAAAAAGGGCATAGTGGTCGAGCGTCCATTTAGAAGTCCGCACCACACCGCCACCTTGATTGCTCTCACGGGCGGAGGGCAAAAGGCAAAGCCGGGCGAAATTAGTTTGGCTCATAATGGCGTGTTGTTTTTAGACGAATTGCCCGAATATGCGCGCAACACAATCGAAACATTGCGTCAGCCAATGGAAGATGGCTATATCACCGTTGCACGAAATGCACTAACGGTGCAATATCCTGCCAATTTTATTCTGGTTGCCAGCATGAACCCGTGCCCATGCGGTTATTATGGCAGCACCACACACGAATGCAAATGCACTCCTGCAGCCATTCACAAATATTTATCTAAAATTAGTGGTCCGTTATTAGACCGCATAGATTTGCACATTGAAGTTGATAGCGTTGATTATGAAGAACTCACGAATTTCAAACTAGAAGAGAGCAGTGCGGAGATTAAAAAGCGCGTGAACACTGCGCGTGATGTCCAACTAAAACGCTTTAAAAATAGTGGAATTTATTCAAACGCCAAGATGAATGAAAAGGAATTTAAAGAATATTGCAAACTTGATAAACCTTCGGTTGAAATCTTAGAGGTTGCCTTTAAAAAACTCAATTTATCCGCTCGCGCCTATAATCGCATTTTGAAAGTGGCGCGCACGATTGCAGACCTAGACGGAAAAGAAAACATTGAAAAGCAGCATATTTTAGAGGCAATTCAATATAGGTCGCTAGATAAAAAATACACGGTGTAATATGACGATTGACGATAAAAACATACTTTGGCTAGACCTGTTTGGGTTTGCCACATATAATAAAAAGAAGAAACTTCTTGATGCTTGCCCTCGTGGGAGCGACATCAAGAAATCTTTTTTGCATAACGATTTGGCTCGTTCGTTATTCACCGAGCAAGAAATAAATAGAATGATGTCGGTTGACGATGAGAAGTTTGAAAAAATCCTTTCAACTTATCAGGCAAAAGGAATAATTTGCATCACAATCAACGATGAAAAATTTCCAAACTTGCTTAAGCAAATAGACACTCCACCTTTTTGCCTTTATTGCAAAGGCAACATTCAACTTCTAAATAGTTTGTGCGTTGGCATCGTTGGCACTCGCAAACCAACAGACTATGGCATCGTGGTTACAAAGCAATTTGCTAATGCACTTGCCCAAAATGACATAACAATAGTTTCTGGGTTGGCAGTTGGTGTGGACACAATTGCCCATAAAGCCGCCCTTGATGTTAGTGGCAAAACCATTGCCGTGCTCGCCGGCGGATTAAATCATATCTATCCCGCCTCAAACTATCAGTTGGCTCGCACTATGGCAGAAAACAATCTTTTAATTTCTGAAAATGCGCCAGACATTGCTCCACAATCATATTATTTCCCAATTCGCAATAGAATAATTGCTGCTTTGTCTAGTGGAGTGCTCGTAACAGAGGCGGGAGAAAAGAGCGGTTCTTTGCACACAATCAACTATGCAATTAATTATGGCAAAGAAATTTTCGTAGTTCCGGGAAAAATCACTTCGCCAATGTCGGTTGGCACAAATAGGCTCATAAAAGAGTGCTCTGCTGCTTTAGTTTTGTCGCCAGATGACATTCTTGAAACTCTAAACATACAAAAAGAAAATTCAAAAAATCAGTCAATTCAACTTGACTTAAACGAGCAAATTATATTAGATTATATAATGGCGGAAAAAAAGACATTCCAAGAAATAGCCGACCATATAGGCATGCCAATCAATCAGTTAAATTCCACCTTGTTGAATATGGAAATGGAAGGGCTTATCACAAAACTCGCCAACAATAGTTATATTAAATCGTAAGGAAGATTATGAAATTAGTATTTATAGAAGGTCCAGGTAAATTAGAATCAATAAAAAAATATTTAGGTGCAGACTACACAGTTTTTGCCACAAAAGGTCATGTGAGAGATTTGCCCGCAAACTCTTTTGCTATTGACTTAAACAATAATTATGAGCCAACCTATGAAATAATCCCAAACAAGAAATCCACGGTTGAAGAAATCAAAAGGCTTGCTTCTAAGGCCGATGCAATTTATCTTGCGAGCGACCCAGACCGAGAAGGAGAGGCAATAGCATGGCATCTGGCAACGATTTTAAACTTGAAGCCGGACGCTTTGGTGCGCACAGCATTCAACGAAATTAGCAAAAAAGCAGTTAATGCCAGCATTCAAGACCCTAAACCAATTAATCTTGACTTAGTCAATGCTCAGCAAGGCAGACGCGTGCTAGATAGAATTATGGGCTATAAGTTAAGCCCGTTGCTATCCAAAAAAATTCATGGCAAACTAAGTGCCGGGCGCGTTCAGTCGGTAACTTTAAAATTAATTGTGGATAGAGAAAAGGCTATCCAGTCTTTTGTCCCTCAAGAGTATTGGAACATTTCTGCCGAACTAAAAAAGGGTGCAAAAAAGTTTAAAGCAGATTTAGTGCAGTTTAAAGATAAAAAGCTGGAAGTTCACTCCAAAGAAGAAGTGGATAAAATTTTGGCAGTGATAGATGGTGCCGAATATAAGGTCGGCTCTGTCAAAAGGCAGGTTGCTTATTCAAAACCGCCAGCACCTTATATCACAAGCAGTTTGCAGCAAGACGCCTTGTCAAAGCTCAAAATGACAGTTGCAGGCTACACAAAAACCGCCCAATCTTTATATGAAGGCGTTATGATTAAGGGCGAGGGCAAAACCGCACTTGTAACTTATATCCGTACTGATAGCACGCGCGTTAGCCTAGATGCGCAATTTATGGCAAAAGAATATATCTTAAATAACTATGGAGAGAAATATCATCCGGGCAAGTTCAACGAGTTTGCAAGCAAGCAAAACGCACAGGACGCACACGAAGCAATCCGCCCAATCAGTTTGAAATACACTCCAGAATATTTAAAGGACAAAATAGATGACCAATATTTGAAGTTATACACCTTAATTTTCAATCGTTTCATCGCCAGCCAAATGAGTTGGGCGCAATATGATAGCTTAACAGTTGACATTCTTGCTGAAGACTATAAATTCCGTTCAAGTGGCAAAGCAATGATTTTTGACGGCTTCACCAAACTCATAAAACCGCAAGATGAAGAGAAAAATGGAATAAACATTCCAGACCTAGTGGAAGGCGAAATTGTCATCAAAAACAAAATCAATTCAGAGCAAAAGTTCACAAAACCACCTGTTAGGTTCACTGCCGGCACGCTAACTCATGAAATGGAAGTGCAGGGCATAGGCAGACCTTCAACCTACGGCGCAACCATCACCACACTGTTTAATAGGGAATATATCAAAACCGTGAAAAATGCGCTTGTGCCAACCGAATTGGGCGTGCAAGTAACAGAATATCTTGAAGAATATTTTAAGCAGGCTATGGACATCAAATTTACTGCCGACATGGAAAAAGAACTAGATGATGTGGAGTTGGGCAAGGTTAAATGGCAAGATATTGTGGATAGGTTCTACACTGATTTCAGCAAGCAGTTAGACTATGCAAGCAAACAATCTGGAATAACTATCGCGAAATCTGCTCCTGAGCCAAGCGATGTGGTTTGCGAAAAGTGTGGGGCAAAAATGGTTTATCGAGAAGGCAAATTTGGCAGATTTTTAGCCTGCTCAAACTTCCCAAAATGCAAAAATACTAAAAACTTAAATGAAAATAAGATAACCGACACGGGCGTATGCCCAAAATGCAAGGGCGTGGTTAGCGCAAAATATTCCAAACACGGCAAATTATTTTTTGGTTGCAACAACTATCCAAAATGTGATTTTGTTTCGTGGGATTTGCCTTTAAGTGATGTTTGCCCTAAGTGCGGAGGTCAGTTATATAAAAAGTTTTTAGCCAACACACAACGCATTTATTGCCAAACAAAAGGTTGTGGCTATGCACAAAAAAATTAACATTATTGGTGCAGGTCTGGCAGGGTGCGAATGCGCTCTCTATTTGGCAAATTTAGGGCATAAGGTCAATCTCTACGAT
>CANRGF010000052.1 GCA_947630075.1 uncultured Clostridia bacterium | reverse complement strand
CGGTTATCGTGGCTTTAATCGTCTTGCAAGTTTGGCTAGAACTCACCATCCCGGATTATATGAGTGAAATCACAATCTTGGTGCAAACCGAGGGAGGCAAACTCAGTGAGATTTTGATTGCTGGTGGCAAAATGTTAATCTGCGCCATCGCTAGTGCTGTTAGTGCGGTGGTGGTTGGTTTTTTTGTGTCAATCATGTCGTCCGGATTTACAAAATCAGTTAGAAGCAAAGTGTTTGACGCCGTGCAAGATTTTTCATCAAACGAGATAAAAAAATTCTCCACCGCCAGCCTTATCACGCGCTCAACAAACGACATCAACCAAATTCAAATGTTTTTAGTGATGGGCTTGCAGGCTCTCATAAAATCACCAATTATGGCGATATGGGCAATTGTTAAAATAAGCGGAAAGAGTTATAAATGGTCGCTTGTAACCGCTTGTGCAGTGCTGGTGCTGATGATTGCCGTGGTGTTGGTTACGCTTGTTGTTATCCCTAGATTTAGAAAAATTCAAATTTTAACTGACAACATCAACCGTATCACGCGCGAAAATCTAACCGGTTTGAGAGTGGTGCGGGCATACAACGCAGAAGCCTATCAGCAAAACAAATTTGAAGGGGCAAACGATGCTCTCACAAACAATAATTTGGTGGCAAACAGAGTGATGTCGCTAATTAGCCCGCTAATGACGGCAATAATGAGTTTTTTGCCACTATCTATCTATTGGATTGGTGCCTATCTAATAAATGCGGCAGAAATTAGCCAAAAAATTGTCATCTTCTCAGATATGGTTGTGTTTAGTTCTTACGCCATTCAAATTGTTATGTCATTCGTCATGCTGGTTATGGTGTTTATCATGCTGCCACGCGCAAGTGTTTCGAGCAAGCGTTTGAATGAAGTGTTAAACACAAAATCTAGCATAAAAGATGGCGCAGGAGTGGTTGTCTCCACAAAAGAAAAGGGCAAAGTGCAATTTAAAAATGTCAGTTTTAAATATCTTGATGCTGATGAATATGTGCTGGAAAACATAAGTTTTTCATGCTCGCGCGGTGAAACGGTTGCTTTCATTGGCAGCACGGGCAGTGGAAAATCCACTTTAATCAACTTAATTCCGCGTTTTTATGACGCCACTGAAGGCGAAGTGCTTGTTGACGGCAAAAATGTTAAAGATTATAAGTTGAACGATTTAAGAAATCGCATTGGCTATGTTTCTCAGCGCGCAGTGCTTTTCACGGGCAGCGTGCTCTCAAATGTTGCTTTTGGCGAAGGTGAAAAAGATGTGGAGAAGGCAATTGACCTCTCGCAGAGTGAAGAATTTGTGTCTGCCATGAGTGAAGGCGTAAATTCACGCATCAGTCAGGGAGGCAAAAATGTTAGCGGAGGGCAAAAACAGCGTTTGTCGATTGCTCGCGCGCTTGCTAAAAACCCTGAAATTTTAATTTTTGACGATTCCTTTTCAGCCTTGGACTATAAAACGGACAAAACTCTCCGACAAGCATTAAAAAATCAACTTAAAGGCACAACCGTGCTAATTGTGGCTCAAAGAATTGGCACAATTAAGGACGCAAATCAAATAATAGTGTTAGACGAAGGCAAAATTGTCGGTCAGGGCACACATGAAGAGTTGCTGAAAAACTGCGAGGTTTATAAAGAAATTGCCCTCTCTCAACTCAGCGAGGAGGAATTAAATGCCTAGAAAATTTGGAAAAGCAAAAGATTTTAAAACGGCAATGAAAAATTTGCTCGTTGCCTTAAAGCCTTATGTTGGCGCAATTTTAATTTCAATCGTGTTGGTTATAATCAGCACGGTTTTCACCCTAATTGGGCCAAACAAACTGAGCAAGATAACGGATATAATTGAAGAGGGGCTGAGCGTCAATCTGGATTTGACCGATGAGCAAATGCAAGCGCTTGAAAAGGGCGAAATGGTTGAGGTTAAGCAAGAAAAGCTTTCTCTTCGCTTCAATTTGGTGGGCGAAAATGTTGTAATCTCCGCATTAGTTAAGCAAGACGGCAACGAATTTTTCCTTCCAATCAATGGAGAGGGCACAAACTATCAAGAATTGAAGGATAAGGGAATAATAAATCTTGACGGCAAAAACCTTGCGCTCGGCTATAATAATGGCAAAGTTCAACTTTGGCTGAACACTGAAACGAAAATAAACATAGATAACATATTTAAAATATGCATGTTTTTAGTGGTGATTTATCTCACTGCATATATCATAAACTTCTTGCAAGGGTTTATAATGGCAACGGTGAACCAAAAGGTGAGCAAAGACCTGCGCGGGCAAATTTCACGAAAGATTAATCGCTTGCCACTAAAATATTTTGACACTTCAAGTTATGGCGACATTTTAAGCCGTGTAACCAACGATGTGGACACAATCGGCTTCACTCTCAATAGTTCTGTCAGTTCGCTTTTCGGTGCGGTGGCACTCTTCGTGGGCTCGCTCATTATGATGTTTGTAACAAATTGGATAATGGCACTCTCTGGCGTCATTGCCACACTTGTTGGCTTCTTGCTAATGACGGTGATAATAAGCAAATCTCAAAAATATTTCATCCGTCAGCAGCAATCAATCGGTCAGTTAAATGGATTTGTGGAGGAGGCGTATTCCGGGCAAGAAATAATTAAGGCGTATAACGCCGAAGCGGACACAAAGTCGAAATTTGAAAATCTAAACACCACACTCTACGCCACCGCTTGGAAATCGCAATTCTTCTCAGGCTTGATGGGTCCGCTCATGAATTTTATAGGGAACTTTGGCTATGTGGTGGTGTGCGTGGTTGGTGCTGTGTTGGTGCATAACGGCGTGATAAACTTTGCTGTGATTATTGCCATAATGATTTATATTCGCCTTTTCACCCAACCGCTAAGCCAACTTGCTCAGGCGCTCACAAACTTGCAATCCACTGCCGCCGCAAGCGAGCGCGTGTTTGAGTTTTTAAATCAGCCCGAGATGGCGGATGAAAGTCATTTAAGTGAAAAACTAACGCAAATAAAAGGCGAAGTTGAGTTTAAAAATGTGAAATTTGGCTATTCACCAAGCAAATTAGTTATCAAAGACTTTTCTGCCAAAATTAAGAGTGGGCAAAAGGTGGCAATCGTGGGTCCAACAGGTGCAGGCAAAACCACGCTCGTCAACCTGCTCATGAAATTCTATAATGTGTCGGAGGGGGATATTTTAATTGACGGAATTTCAATTAAAAACTTAACTAGAGAAAATGTGCACGACATATTTGGCATGGTGCTGCAAGACACATGGCTTTTCCAAGGCAGTGTGTTTGAAAATATTAGATACAACAAGCAAAACATCACAGATGAGCAAATTATAGAAGCGTGCAAGGTGTGCGGAATTCATCACTTTATTAAAACCCTCCCCAATGGCTACAACACGATTTTAGATGATAACACCACCATAAGTGCGGGGCAGAAGCAGTTGTTAACCATTGCTCGTGCGATGGTGGAAAACGCTCCAATGCTCATTTTAGACGAAGCCACAAGCAGTGTGGACACGCGCACAGAAATTTTAATTCAGCAGGCAATGGATAGGCTCACCCAAAATCGTACATCATTTGTGATTGCTCACCGCCTTTCCACAATCAAAAATGCCGATTTAATTTTGGTGCTAAAGCAGGGCGATATTGTCGAAATGGGCAATCATGAGCAACTTTTGGCAAAAAATGGATTTTATGCCGAACTTTATAATAGCCAATTTGAAGAAGTGTGAAAATTTTAAAAAATTTTATTGATTTTGTTTGACTATAAATTTTTATCGTTGTAAAATCTAGTTAACTAAGGAGAAATTATGACTGAATTTTGGGATAAAGTGGTTAATTTTTTTGAAAACGAAACTTTTAGAAAAATTGTTTTGTTCTTCGCCATTTTAATTATTGGCATAATTGTCATCAAAGTTTTGCTTGCAGCAATTCGCAAAATTTTGGGTGGCACAAAGATGGAAAAAATTGCGCAGCAATTCCTTTGCACAATTTTGAAATTTGTGCTGTGGTTAGCGCTGATTTTAATTTTGTTGAGCCAGATGGGCTTCAATATCACCGGTCTTCTAACCGCATTTAGTGCAGTTATCTTAGCAGTCGGCATGGCACTGCAAAACGCCATCGCAAACGTGGCAAACGGAATTATCATCATTTCCAGCCACATGTTCAAGAAAGGGGACTACATAATTGTGAACGGAGTTGAGGGCAACATTACGGACATCAACTTTATGTTCACTACACTCATCACAGTGGATAACCGCAAAATTACAATGCCAAACACAAGCATTATTAATAATAATGTTACAAACCTTGGTGCATATCCAAAAAGAAGGGTTGATTTCACCTTCTCAGTGGCTTATGAAAGCGATGTTGAGCAAGTTAAGAAAATCGTTACAGATGTTATGAAGAGCGATGGCAGAGTTTATCTTGACCCAACTCCATTCTGCAGATTAAAAACTTTGAATTCAAGCAGCATTGATTTCTTCTCAAACTGCTGGTGCGATAATGCAGATTATTGGGATGTTTATTATTATGTCGTGGAAAATGTCTATAACGAGTTTAAGCGCCACAACATTTCCGTTCCATTCAATCAAATTGAAATGCGTGAGCGTAAAGACGTTGTTAAAATGCCTGTTTCTGGCAAGGGTTTGCCTGCTCGCGTTGAAAAGGAAAGGAAGGAAGAGCCTCATCATGGCTCACTTCTAGACGCTTTCTCTGTTAATATCCACAAACCTAAAAAAGAAAAAACTGAAAATGCAAAACCAGCCGCTAAATCAGAGCCAAAGCCTAAGAAAGAAGAAAAACCTTCAAAACCAGCAAAGAAAAACTAACAAATAAAAATTGCAAGATTTCTTGCAATTTTTTTATCTCTTGCTCATACGCAATAAATTTTGCTTTGTTTTTATTTTAATTTGTTTTAAAATATATATAATATTTAAAGAGGGTTTTATGGAAAATAAATTTTCTTCAGCGGAATATCTAAGCAATCTAAATAAATATTGGCGCGCAGCAAACTATCTGTCTGTTGCTCAGCTTTATTTAAAGCAAAATCCGCTTATGCGGGACCATGAGTTGTGCAAAGAAGATGTGAAAAAAAAGTTGGTTGGGCATTGGGGCACTGTGCCGGGGCAAAACTTTGTTTATGCACATTGCAACCGCATAATTCAAAAGTATAATTTAGATTTAATTTTGCTTTCTGGCCCGGGTCATGGAGGCAATTTCCTAACCGCTAATAGTTATCTTGAAGGATTTTATAGCGAAGTCTATCCAGAAGTCTCTCAAACGCATGACGGCATGGCTCGTTTTTGCAAGCAGTTTTCATTTCCGGGAGGCATTGGCTCACACTCTGTGCCAGAAACTCCTGGCTCAATTCATGAAGGTGGAGAGCTTGGCTATGTGTTGGCTCACGCTTATGGTGCGGTGTTTGACAATCCCAACTTAATTGCAGTTGCCATTGTGGGCGATGGCGAGGCTGAAACCGGTCCGCTTGCCACTTCTTGGCAGTCCAATAAATTTATCAATCCTAAAAAGGATGGATTCGTTTTGCCAATCTTGCACCTTAATGGTTATAAAATAAACAATCCAACCGTTTTATCGCGCACTCCAAAAGCGCAGTTGCAAAAATATTTTGAAGGCATGAATTATAAACCATATTTTGTGGAGGGCAGCGAGCCTAAAACCATGCACAAAAAAATGGCAGAGGCAATGGATAAATGCGTGGAAGACATAATGTCAATAAAGGCGGGCAAACTTGCCACCTATCCAATGATAATCTTGCGCACACCAAAAGGCTGGACAGGTCCAAAAATCGTTGACGGCAAAATTGTGGAAAATAGTTTCCGCGCACATCAAATTCCGCTCAACATGGAGGGGGAAGGTCATTTGGAGCAACTAAAAGCATGGCTAAATTCTTATAAGCCAGATGAATTGTTTGATAAAAGTTATAAGCCAACGGCAGAAATCAAATCTGTAATTCCCAAAGGGAAAAAACGCATCACAGCAAGCCCTTATGCAAATGGCGGACTTCTTATGAAAGATTTAATTTTGCCAGACATTGAAAATTATGCGGTGAAATTTAGCGGTCATGGCAGCGTGCGAGCACAAGATATGCTTGAATTGAGTGCCTACATTAGAGATATCTTCAAATTAAATAAGGCAAATAAAAATTATCGCATTTTTAGCCCAGACGAAGCCATGAGCAATAGGTTGCATCATGTTTTTGAAGCAGAAAATCGCAGATTTAACGCAAAAATTTTGCCAACTGATGAAAACCTTTCGCCCGATGGCAGAGTTATGGATAGTTTCCTATCCGAGCATATGTGTGAGGGCTGGCTTGAAGGCTATTTGCTAACGGGCAGGCACGGAATGTTTGATAGTTATGAAGCCTTTATTCGCGTGGTGGATAGCATGATTTCTCAGCACGCAAAATGGCTGAAATCTTGCAACGAAATTCCGTGGCGTGCGCCAATCTCTTCGCTTAATTTAATATTGACAAGCAATGTTTGGCAGCAGGACCATAATGGTTTCACTCATCAAGACCCGGGCATGCTCGACCATATTGTGAATAAAAAAGCCGATGTGGTGCGCATATATCTGCCGGCAGACACAAACTGCTTGCTATCTTGCTATGACCATTGCGCACGCACAAAAAATTATGTCAATGTGATTGTGGCATCTAAGCACCCGTCTTTCCAATGGCTAAATATTAAAGAGGCAAAAGAGCATTGCGCATTAGGCGTTAGCGAGTGGAAGTGGGCAGGGCAAAATAATAGCGCTAAGCCTGATTTGGTCATCGCAAGTTGTGGCGACACACCAACTCTCGAAGCCCTTGCCACTATAACTCTAATTAAAGAATATCTGCCAAAACTAAATGTAAAATTCGTTAATGTGGTGGACTTAATGAAACTCGTTTCAAGTAACGCTCATCCACACGGTCTGACCGATAGTGAATATGACAATTTGTTCACGACCGATAAACCAATTATATTTAATTTCCACGGCTATCCGCAACTTGTCCATCAACTGACTTATAATCGCCACAATCAAAATCTACATGTTAGCGGTTATGTGGAGGAAGGCACAATCACCACTCCGTTTGATATGCGCGTTCGCAACGGAATTGACCGCTATCACTTAATGCTTAAAATCGCAAAATATGTGGATATGGATAAAGCCACAAAGCAAAAAATAGAGCGAGATATGATGCACCAACTTGAAAAGCATAACGCATATATCCGCGAGTATGGAATTGATATGCCAGAAATTTTAAATTGGAAATGGAACTAATCCATTTCTTTTTTAATTTTTTAAAAAAATTGCTTTGTCAT
>CANRGF010000051.1 GCA_947630075.1 uncultured Clostridia bacterium | reverse complement strand
AGATGTGGTGATTGTGGACGAGATGAGCATGGTGGATGCTTCGCTATTCTATCACCTATTAAAGGCGTTGCGCTCAACGGCTAGGCTAATTTTGGTTGGGGATAAGGACCAACTCCCTAGCGTAGGTGCAGGCAATGTGCTGCGCGATTTAATTGAAAGCAAAAAGGTGCACACCACTTATTTAATCAACATTTATAGGCAAGGAAACGATAGCTTAATCATTTCTAACGCACACTTGATAAACAGTGGCAAAATGCCCGTTATAAACAATTCTAGCAAGGACTTTTTCTATGAGCAAGGGTCAGATTTGATTTCAAACAGTGAAACAATCATTGATTTAGTTACCAATCGCCTGCCAAAATATTTTGGATATAGCCCGCAAGACATTCAAGTGCTTGCACCTATGAAGGCTGGCCCATGCGGGATTGACAATCTTAACAAGCGTTTGCAAATGACAATCAACCCACATTTTAGTGGTGCGGAAGTGGCAACTGAGTTTTCTAAATATCATGTGGGCGATAAGGTTATGCAAATCGTGAACAATTATGAAATGAGTTATTCACGATATGAAGAAAACGGAATGGTGCTAGAAGGCAGTGGCGTTTTTAACGGCGACATTGGTTACATAATTAAAATTGAGCCAGAAACGCGTGAATTGACCATAAGGTTTGACGATAATCGTGTGTGTGTTTACTCTCCTGCCGACCTTTATCAAATCACCCTAGCCTACGCCATCACCATACACAAAAGCCAAGGCTGTGAATTTGACTGTGTGGTTATCCCTCTCGTGCCGGGCGCACCAATCATTGTTACTCGCAATTTACTCTATACGGCAATAACTCGTGCAAAAAAAGTGGTGGTGCTGGTTGGAAACAAGCAAATTCTTGCCCGCATGATTCATAATAATTACACTGCTAAACGATACACGATGCTAAAAGATTTCTTAATTGAAGAATTTAAAGAAAATTAAGCACCATAGCGTGCTTTTTTGTGTATTGTGCGTTATTTGTTGCTTTGTGGTATGAATTTTGTTGTTTTTTGGTGTTTTTTATGGTAAATTATTTTTTATGAAAGACAAAAATTTAAACCAAAAACCGAAAAAACAAGATAATGTTGTGAAAAGGTGGTATAAACTCTGCAAGCCAAACAAAAAAGATTGGACTATGCAAATCATTACTTATGTGCTTTATGCCACAATTAATGCCCTTATGGCAATTTTTGCAGCAAAGACAATCAACTGCCTTTATAATAGCGATTGGAGTGGCGCTTTCTTTTGGCTTGGTGTGGAATTTTTAGACATCATGCTTAGAAGCATTATTGTGCATTTTGAATATCACTACTATGGAAAAGTGTATGGCGGGATAAATAAGACCCTATCAGGGAAGATATATGATAAAATCATGTCAGTCAACGCCACTGAAATTAAAAAGTTCTCGCCTGAAAAAATCATAAATATTGCGCAGAGCAACACCGCTTATGCGTGCGAATTCCCAGAATATGTGGCGTCAATGATTTCAAAAGTTGTGTTTATTGTGGTGGCGGTTGTGGCAGTGTTTTCCACAAGTTGGCTAGCAGGACTAATTATTTTGGCACTAGGATTAATAAATTTCTTTGCGTATAGAATATTTCACAAAAAGCTTGGCTACCGCTTAAGAAGGCGCTTTGAAACCCAAGACGATAGATTTAGAGAATATTCTCGCATAATTAACGCAAAAGATGTTATCTCCGAACTTGGTGCACAGGACGAATATAAACAAAAAATTTATAAACACGTGGACAATTTTGATGACGAATATTATAAATATTACATGACTTATTCTTTCAAAGAAAACATCTATTATATAATGTGGAATGCGGTTGTTTACATCATCACCGCCGTGCTAATCTTCTTGGTTTCCAAAAATATGTTTGACATTGCCCTATATTTGGTGGTTGTGCCCTATCTAACAAGTTGCACCACTAAATTTAATGAGTTGTATGACAAATTTGGTGGCACTGAAAATATGCGTGTGGATGTGGATAGAGTAAATTTAATTTTATCTCTCACAGATAAGCAATTAATCAGTTATGGCGATGTGAATAAAGTGTGTGAAGGATATAACCTAGGCTTTGTGAATGTTGGCTATCAAGATAAATCCAACCCAAAGTTGAAATTAATTAACGCCAACCTTGCGTTTAAAATGCACGCAATAAACATTGTGCGTGGCGAGCGCGGAAATGGCAAAAGGCTTGTGTTTGACATTTTGCGCAGACATATTGTGCCAACCGAAGGAGTTGTGCTGCTCGACAACTTAAATTTGTTTGACTACTCGCAAAAAACATTTAAAAACCACATAGATTATTGCTCTCAGCACCCTATGTTTATTAGTGGCACAATATTAGAGAATTTGAGAGCCACAAAGCGCGATTTATCTAAACTTAATGACTTAATTGCCGAACTTGGCTTAAGCGAAGTGATTGCCCGCCAAACAAACGGATTAGACACGCAAGTTGATGACATTAAAAATCCTGAGGACCGCTTCTGGATTGGCGTGCTTAGAGCGGCTTTAAGCAAGTGCAAAATTTTGATGATTTATGAATATCCCGACACGGACAACCCTGAGTTTCGCCAAATTTTCCAAAATATAATAAAAACTTGCGAAACGGACAAGCGCACGCTGATATTGTTCACTCACGATGGCGAGCATGACGAATTGGCAGATTGTGTGTTTGAAGTGAATAATGGCAGGGCAAAACAAGTGAAATAATAAAAAAATGAAGGTGGCATATCTTCATTTTTTTGTGCTAATTTAGTGTGATTTTAATTTCGTGTGTGCCAGAGTGAACACAAACACTTGCTTTGCCCCATGCTCTTTCAACACTTTGCTCAACTCACTTGTTGTTGCACCTGTGGTGAACACATCGTCTATTAGCAAAATAGACTTAGATTTAATTTGATCTTTATAAACATTGTTGAAGCGGAAACTTCCTTGCACATTTTGACGCCTTTCTTCGAAACTTAGTGCGGTTTGAGTGGTGCCCTCTTCCACCTTTTCAAGAAGTGGCAGGCAAGGTTTATTTGATTTGCTACTAATGTCTAAGGCAAGCAATTCGGCTTGATTATATCCTCTTATCTTTTGCTTTTTAGTATGCATAGGCACGAAAGTGATAACATCATAAGGCACATTCCAATCTTTAAGAACTTGCCAAATAAAATTTGAAAATGGCTCGCTTAAAAATTTCATTGCGTTGTATTTATAATTTTGAATTGCAAGCCTCACCGTACCGTCATAATCAAACACACTTTTTGCTAGGTCAAAATAATAATTGTGCCTGCTGCAATTAAGGCAAACACCAGTTTCCTTTTCCTTCATTGAAGCCCCACAACGCGGACACGGATTTTTAATAAATGGCAGTGAGCGAAGGCATGGCACACAACAATCATTAATTGAACATTCGTCCAATTCCTCATCGCAGAAAATGCACCTATTGTGGCGCGGGAAAAACACATCTAAAATTTTAGTTTTAAATTTTTCAAAATTTGGAGTTTTTCTTTTGTCTTTCATAAAGTTTTTTCCACAATAAAAATTTAAATTTATCAAAAAATTTTTAAATTTGCACAAAAATATCTGTTTTTAATAGAAAAAATGCCCAATAAAATGAGCATTTTTAAAAATTTTTATTGAACTATTTAAGTTCAGCTGTTGCACCAGCGGCTTTCAATGCCTCTACAAGAGCTTTTGCCTCAGCGGTTGGAACATTCTCTTTAACAGTTGCGCCTGCAGTTTCAACAAGGGCTTTAGCCTCCATTAAGCCAAGTCCTGTTGCTTCTCTAACTGCCTTAATAACAGCAATTTTGTTTGCGCCAACATCTTTAAGGATAACATTGAATTCTGTCTTTTCCTCTGCTGCTGGAGCGGCTTCTGCTGCAGCTGGACCAGCAACGACAGCTGCTGCTGCGCTAACGCCAAATTCTTCTTCCAACGCTTTAACCAACTCGTTTAATTCAACGGCGGTTTTTGTTTTGATTTCTGCAACGATTTCTTGAGTTGTCATAATTTTTCTCCTTTTAAATTTTTTGCCTTTTAGGCTGATTTGCCACTAAGTGGCACAATGCAGATTAATTCTTCTCTGCAATTGCTTTGAATGCACGGGCAAGGCTTGCCACTGGTGCATTGAGGACATAAAGTAATTGAGCCACAAGTTGTTCTTTGCCTGGAATAGATGCGAGAGTAACCACTTGCTTTTCATCAACTGCTTTGCCATTATAAAGACCTGCTTTGATTGTGATGTTTTGATTGTCTTTCATTGCCTTTTTCACAAGCCTTGGGGCAAGGGTTTCGTCATCACCGCTAAAAGCAAAGGCTGTTGTGCCATTCAGTGCTTCGTCTAACCCCGAGATGCCAAGTTGCTCACAAGCTTTCTTAAAAAGTGTGTTTTTAATAACCTTATAAGCCACTTTGTTTTCACGGAAGTCTTTACGAAGAGCAGTGTCCTGCGCAACAGTTGTGCCACGGTAATCCACCAAAACCACAGACTTTGATGAAGATATCAGCTTTTTAATGTCCTCCACAGCAAGTTTTTTTGCTTCTTGATTTGCTGACACTTTTCCTCCTTTTTATAAATAAAAATTCCTCTTGCCAAGACAAAAGGAATTTGAAAATTTATTTCGACATTCTTTTTCTCTCCTACACAAGATCGTCGTCGCAATCTGCGCCCTTGCTAATTTGCTCCATTTCATTTCGCAAATGTAAGCCTTGGCTTGATTGCTCCTCCATCCCACTGCGAACAAAGTTCTTGCGGAAACCCTTTTGGCACTTTTGCTTGATTGCTTCTCTGCCCCAAACTACAAATTGAGCTTAGTAAGGTTTGCTCTGACGAATTATGCATAATGCACTTGTGGTCTTTGGCGAAATTTTTATTTATCTAGCATTATTATATAGTTGTGCAAGGGATTTGTCAAGTGGTTTTTTAAAGATTTTTTAAATTTTTGGTTTTATGTTGACTTTTCATTATTTTGATGATATAATTAAGTCAATTATAATTTTGGAGGAATTTATGGATAATTTAATAAAAAGACTGGGCGAAAAATTGAAAAATTTGTCCTACTCTGTTAGCCACAGTAAAGTGGTTAGAATGTTGGCAGTCGGTGCGCTTACCTTTTCTATGGCACTTTCGTTTGCTGCGTGCAAACCACACAATCAGGACACACCTAATCCACCGATTATAAATCCTGGCACAGATGACCCGTCAAACCCTGGGAAAAACCCTACCAATCCTGGTGCGGAGGACCCATACGCAAAATATAGCCCTGCACTACAAGCAGTGTTAAATAGCGATTACTATAATAAACAGATAACTAAGGCAAAAAATGGACAATTTCACGCAGTTAACGGATATTCTGTTGCAAATAATGTGTTTGGGCAAATTCCATATACATTTTTAGAAGGTGAAGGATATGACGTTGATGAGCTTAAAACAACAGATGTTGAGATAACCGCCCTTACTTATACTTATGAAGGAAAAGAAAACGAGTTATATAATCTTGTGAATGTATCTTACAACACAAAAGATAGATATATCAGCCAATACTTATTGAAATATAAGATTTCCGACCAAGAATATAAAGACTTAAAAATGTTAATTAATGGCAACTATATTCAAACTGGTTTGTTTGTGCAAGAATTAAACAATTTCCACACTCCAGAAGTTGTGTCGCACTACAATATTGGATATGACGCTTATAACACAATACTTAGTGCTCTTGGAAGAGCAAATCCAATTAAAGCAAAGATTGAAAAGGGTCTAGAGACATTCTCAATCTCAAATATCTACCCTGAGAATAATTATTCCATTGATTTGCAAATTTTTGGAAAAACCGACTCTAGTACAGACATCTCAAAAATACTTACGACAAAAATTGATTTCCGTTCATTGTCGAATGCACACTTTGAAAACAATGTTTTTGAAATTGGGACATTCGCCGGTGAATATTCAAATGTTTCCGACACTTCCAACATATCTATGTATAAAGACTATCCTGGATTGGGAGGTAAAGACTTGGCCATTTAAAAAACTTTGCGGGAAACCGCAAAGTTTTTTTATTTTGCCACGAATTGTCCGGATTGTTGTTTACGACTGCCACCTAAACTGCAACTCCTATTTCCTCCAAGTGTAACTTGCAAACTTTCTGTTAGAAGAGTTGTTTTATCTGTGTTAGGATTTTTATATGGTTTTTTGAAGTATCCCTCATCATTAAGTTTAAATAGATATAATTCTGGTTGACCTGAGGTTGTTACCACCCAAATTCCATCCTCAAATGGTATTCCCGTTCGGCTTTTTTTTCTCACCATATCATAAATAATTCCTTCAACGAACTTATATCTAGTGTAAATTTGATAGTCTTCGTTCATTAAGAACTTGTTTCGATTGTAATCCACATCTTGAGCGCCTGTTTCAACATGTGTGGTTTTAAGCACATTGCCTTCCACCATCATATTATTATCTTTCATATAGATTTCATATACACCATCGTCAGTCCTATCCACCTTATAAACCATTTTCACTTTTAATGCGTCTGCATTTGTTACGCCTTCAGGTTTTGATGCGGTGTAATAATCCCTATACTTACTATTTTCGTTAGTTTTCTCAATATCGGTGATAAATTCTTTAAAATTAACCTCTACGGCTTCGTTTGTATTATAATTATATAGAGTGATTGGTGGGGTTGAATTCAATTCTTCTTCAGTAGCTCTTACATAAAGTGAATAAACAAATGAATTTCCGTTATCGTCCACCTCGTCTCCCTCTACTGTGCCAACTTTATAACCGCCGTCCCAATAGTAGTAGGTTACCTCAAAGTAAACGCTTGCAAGACCTGGGCTAGACAATACATTTGAATTGATATAGATAATGTTTGAATCTTGTTTTGCCTGATCTTGATGCACATTATAAGGGTTAGTGAATGATTTTGGATATAGGTTTATTTTTAGTTGTTGAGGATATCCATTTTCTCCATTGCCTTCCAATGACAATCTCCCGCTACGAGCATCTCGATCTCCCGTGCCTGAAGTTGCTGACACGAACTCATAAATCAGAGTTTTGTGTGCATCGACATATACCATTGGTGTGTCTGGGTTATTATCGTCATCCACTTCGATTGGATAGGTGTAGTCTACCGTGATATAGTCAACACCCGGGGTCTTGCCAGAGCTATCAAAATTCTCTGCTAATTCGAATGTGCCCACAAAGTTTTCTTTATTGACTGTTTGAATTCCGTTTGCTGCATAATAAGCATTTTTCATATATCCATAGCCGAGGTACAATCGATCTGGAATTTCGTCTGTGTCTTGCAGTTTAATAAATGTACCATTACTATTAGATTGTTCATTATAACGATCTGATTGAGGCACAAATCCCACTCTTTCTGTTTGAGCAAATTCGTCTAATGTGATGCCACTTGCTGCTTGCCCTGTTTTATGGTCGGACAAAACTTTGTTGCCATCATCATTTAAGTATAGGCTATTATCCGTCAAATCGGTTTCGTTTA
>CANRGF010000050.1 GCA_947630075.1 uncultured Clostridia bacterium | reverse complement strand
GTTCAGTTTGCCTGCAAGCGAAATATCACATCTCAATTCCGCGCGTGATAAAGAAAGAATGTTTCACTCCAAGCCCCAAAGTGGACAGTGCACTTTGCAAACTTATTCCACATAATCTTTACGATATTGATTTTGATGAATTTTCATCATTCGTTGAAAAGGCGTTTTCTATGAGGCGCAAAACCTTGATGAATAACCTAAAGCCACATTTTGACAAAGACAAAATTTCATTCTCCTTATTAAAGTTGGGATTAGAAATTAATGTTAGGCCAGAAAATTTATCAGTGGAGCAATTTGTTGAATTATCAAAATTGCTGAAATAAAAATTTTTAAGAATTTGCACTTTGCGTGCAAATTTTTTAAAAAACAATCAAAATTTCAAAAAAAAATTAAATTTTTTTGCAAAAAATGCCAAATTTTTCCGTTATTTGTTAAAATTTTTGAAAATTTCTTTAATTTGTTTTAATATTGATTTTTTATTTTCTTTTTTGCTTTTGTTTGACTTAAAACTTTTTTAATTATATAATTAAAATGTAGAATTTTGTTGATACTAATTTTAATCTGACAGTTTTGCATTTAGGTAGGGGTTTATGAAACATAAGATTTTGAAAGTTATTGGCATCACGCTGGGGAGCATTCTAGCATTTATTGGCGTGGTGGTTGGCGTTATGGCAATAATGGGCAAATTTAAAAAGCAAAATATTGCTCCAACACAACTCACATTTTCAGAAAATAATTTTGAAGTGAAAAATGACTATTCCGGTTCGCTCCATTCTTTCACGCTCACAGGCACGAGTGGTAAGGGCGAGGTGAATCAAAATGATTGTTATATTTATTTCATTTCAAGAGATGATTCTGGCAATATCTATGGCGAGGAGTTAATAACTCTTTGCAACAAAAATGGCGAAGCGCTAATTAGCGACAATCAGGGTAGATATTCAATTAAATGCAACGAACCAACTTATTATTATTTCAAGCCCTTGGGCAGCAGACCATCCCACTTTGACCCAGACAACCCACGAGCAAACAAAGGCAAGGTGGTGCTTGAAGCCACTAGTGGGCGAGTTTATTCCGACCGTCTAACATTCTATGTGGATATGGCAGTTGAAAATATCCGCTTTGAAGGTGCAGCAACCACAAAAACTTCTGTTAATAAGCACGGCAGAGAATATCAATCGCAAACTGTTTCAGTGAGCCTAGGCAGTGCATGGCCTTTAACTTATCACATTGAGCCATATTATTCATTAAACCCAATGGCAAACCGTGATGAAAACAAAGTGGTTGAGTTGTATTATCACACGAGTGAAACTTCCACCGACATCAATGACTATCAGCTCATTTGCCGTGAATATAAAAATGAAAGAGTGTTTAATCAAGATTTCTTATCCACCCACAAGTTTATAGAAGAAATTGGTGGAAATGTTTGCTTTGTGCCAGACGGCAGCCAAAGCGAATTTGAATTTATCTATGCCGTTTTTGAAAGTTATAAAGAGCAAGAAGCGCACCCTGCTAGCGATTTTTTATATGCTAGTGATAGGGTTGAGCAATATATGACTTATGCGGTGCTAAATGCAAGTGTTGAAAGCGAAACAATCACAAATGTGGCAATTAACAATCCAAACATCCAATTAAATTTATACTACGAAAATAATTTCATCACACTCAACGGCAACATGGTGGATGCTGATGTGAATAGTAATGATTTAGGGTTGACCTTGAATGGCAACACCTCCAGCATAAGATTTAACGAGTTTGCTTTTGGGTTAAGATATTGGAGCAACAAACTAGTTGAATTTGTAAGCGATAGTAAAAAGAAAGTTTCTTTTGAATTGGGCGATGACGGCAGCTATAATTACGATTATGTTGGCGGAAGCCTGAGGAAAAGTAACAGCGAGAGTGAAGAATATGATGTGTTCACAATCACCACATCAAATGAAATTCAGTTAGACAACCTAACTTTAATCAATTCAATTTCACTCAATGGTGAAATTTATAAGGCAGTGAATGGCGTGGCTTTCTTAACCAACGACACACATCGTTTAACCCTTCTTCGCACAGGAAGTTATTTAGACTTCTTCACCAAAGAAGGTGGCGATTATGTCAAGGCAGATTTTGAGCAGGGCAGGGATTATGATTTCCCAACCACACCTATCAATTCCGGCAAAGATAAAACTTTCAATATATTAATCAAAACGCCGGCAGAAAACCTTGAATTATTGGCGTTGGTGGTTAATGGTGATGGCACGATTAAATATGCTTCCACAAAGGTTACAATTTCCGAGATTGATTTAGAAAAAGAATTCACTCGACCAGACCGCACCTATTCAATAGACATTTCTTATCCAAATTCCAAAGCCGATTATGGCGAAATTCCTTTTGAAGATATAGTAAACATCACAGGCGGAAGCTACACTGCTGGCGTGTTAATCACAAGAATTGAAGAAGGCACAAACGCAAGCGTAAACATTTTGCCAAATCTCCAAATTCAAATTGCTGATTCCACCTTGGCATTAAATGGAAAATATGCACTTGTGGGATATTTAGATGAAGAGGGCAATTTCGTAAATAGTGTTAGGGCAACGAGGCGCGCAGCGTCCGCTTCCACCACACTTTATCTCCTTCAACTAAAAAATAGTTATCAGCAGACTGCTGAAGAGTTAATCACATCATTAATCAGCAATGCAGACACTGAAGTGATAAACCTAACCGATGTTTATTGCAAACATTTCGTTATGCTTGCAAATGCAATCACGATTAATAATAACTACACTCTCACAAACAAAAATAACCTTGAGTTCAATTTCCATCAGAGTGAGGCGTATGAAGGCGAAAATGGTGATGATAAATATTGCGTTTTGCAAGGTGGCATTTATCACTTCTTGGAAAACACAGATAAAGGGCACACATTAACCATTCATTCTCCTGCATACGATATGCTTTTCAACATATTTGATAAAGATGCGTTTAAGTTCTTTGTCTATCTATATGAGGCGGACGGCAATAGGTCGATTTATTCTTCAAATGTGTTTGAGTTGGACACTGTTGACCTAGATGGTGTTGAGCATCAAGATTTGGTTGTAACCTTTAAGGTGGGCGAGTATGTGGCGCTAAGGTCGGGGCAATATTTTAGATTTGGTTTAAATTTTGGCAACGATGAAATTCTTTCACCTGCAGTTGTTATAGATAGCAGTGAAGTCTCTTCAATCACGCTTAACGGCATTCCGCTTGCCAATAGTCAGGACGCAGCAAATATCCCAACAATAGATGTAACAATAAATGGTGTGAGTGGTAGCCAATATTCATATTCAAGCATGTTTAATGGCAGTGCAATAGACCTAGACATATTCTCTACTTCGGTTGAGCAATCGCTTTTCACGCCGAGCCCAATGTATAGTTATAACGAGCAAACCAGCAAAAAGTCTTATGACCTTGCTTACTTCAGCCTAAACGAAGATGTGGCAAAAATTGACGGCACAAACTTGCAAATCTTTAAAATTGGAGAATGTGTAATTCAAGTGATTTGTGGCTCAACGATTAGATACATAAAGGTTAGCATCACATCCACAGGTTTCACTTTCCAAAACAAAACCGAGCATGACCTATTCACCACTCCAACTAACTTAGTAAACCTAAAAGATGTGGTTAGTTATCAATGCAATGGCGAAGAAATCACAAATTCAACATTCTTCACAATTTCACCAGTAAACACCACCACTTATAGATACACCAAGCAGGGCAATGACTATGAAGTGTCGCTCACAGACGGAAGCGTGGTGGCGGAAATCACCGCAACCGATGGCGAGTGGCAAATTAGCAGAAAACCAGATTATTCCTACACAAATATTACCTTAAATTTAAACATTCAAGTTAAAACTTCCAGCGATGCAATAAACATTCGCATATATTTCACAAATAGCATAACGGCTGATTTGAATCAGGACTATAACGCCACCGTTTATGCTGGCACAACAATTTTGCTTGTTGAAAAGGCCACAAACTCAGCTTTCACAAACAATTCACTATTTAGAATCAACGACCTTGAAACATCAAATTATTATAAAATAACCTACTCTCTAAATGGAGCAGATGAGAAAACTTTCAAAAACGACTATTTTAGCACAACAGACTCTTCATTCACCTTGCTTTTAGAAGAAGGCAGATATGTGTTCACAATTCTTTTAAAATCAAATGACGGCGAAGATAAACGCCTCGCAGTTTACAACATTAATTGCCGACCAAATGTGGTATTCTCCCAAACTGACGAGCAAAAGGCAAATGCTCGCACCATGCAGAGCGATAGTGAATATGAGCTTTCACACATCATCACAATCAATATGTTCAAAACTCAGGGTGAAGAGGGCAACACATTTGTGTATGGCTTGGGCAGAGATAACTTATACACAGAAACGAATTATGCAGAAACTGTTGATTCAATCTATGGAATTTTAAGTTTAACAGAAAATGAAAACATCTCACTTTCATCTAGCGCTATCCAAACATCTTGGTTCACTGAGTTGGATAAGGTGGTTAGCATGGATAACATCCAACTTGGCGCATCCACCACATCATTTAAGTTTGACGAAATTAGAATAGAAAATAAATATAAAGATTTGCTCACTCTCACCAGGGAGGGCGATAGATTTGAAGCCAACCACTATTTCCCTGTGGGCGCTCAAAACAATCCACCACTTTCCATTTTAAGCGAAGAGGAAGAGTGGGCATTAACCAATGTTAGCGGACGAATTGAAGGCGGGCAAGATTTAAGCTTCTCAATGGAAGGCGAAAAGTTCACGCTCGACACTCAAATAAACGAAATTTTCTCAACACCAAATGTTGTGCTCACTTTCACTTTCTCATATAGTGGCAAAACTCTCACATACATCAGTTCGGGCAACTCAAACATGAGTGATATGTCAATCACCATCACACCGCGTTCACCAGCCTTGAATATTCAGCCTGCGTATTCAAATTATAGTTTCAATATAATTAAAGATGTGTTCTCAATAGAAGATGGTCAAGAAAATTATTTTAAATCAATCTCTGTTGAAAAAGTGGTTGAAACGGGCACTCCGGCGCTCGATAGCCGCGTGGTTGGCATTAGATATATTTTTGAAGATAAAAATGAGACGGATGCTCAAATAGCAATCGGCAGCATATATGGCGAGCAAAAAGAAATTTTGGTTGATTACCGCATAACCTACACAGACGAAAGTTATTTCGTGTTTGAAGGCGTCAGCATTATCATCACAAACTGCCAAAGCATTGAAATGCAATATCCTTTTGAAGAGTATGGCACGGGCACAGTTAGATTCTCCACCACAAGCAACGCAAATGAACAAGATAGAGATTATTTTGGCTCTGCAATCAGCTTGCCAAACTATGAGCCTGTCAGCATGGGGCAAACCATAAGGTTTGATTTAGATTCAACCATGTCCACTCAGCGCACAATTATCACAAATCGCACAGAACAAGACGAGCCGGGTGCAATAGCAAATGTTGTGCTTGTTGGCACGAGCAACAATATGCCAAATTTGGTGTCCATTTCAAAAGATGAAAAATCATTCATTATCACCTTTAGCCCAGCGGGTGATTTCGTAACCGCATATTTAGCTTTCAAAATTGAAACCACTTCATCAAACTATGCATACTATTATGTTCGTTTATACAACACTTTAAGAGATAGAAACCTAACTTCACTAGACACAAACACGATAGTAAACATTAATCCAAAATCATCATTAGGGTTGCAATTTTATTCATCTGGCAAGGTGTTGGGCGAAAGTTTGGATTTAACCAAGTTCAGCTTGCCAGGCACAATTTCTCCAACCAACGAAAACATATATTTATATTTACTTGAAGGCAGCCTATTAAACGGCACAGATTTCTACGAGCAAACAGGCATTAAGAGATATTCTTTGCTAAACAAAACAACTTTGCCGACACTAAATAATTTTGCCACACTGAAAATTGGCGTTATTTATAACGCCACGAGTGGCAGTGCAGAGGTGTTTGTTGGCTCAATTATGGCTTATGTTCAGCCAACCAGAAGTTATAATTTTGATTCAAAACTAACCCACGAACTTGAAGGCATTGAAAACGGCAGATATTTCATTGAGTGGAAAGATGCATCTTTTGCGAATCCATTCACCGGTCTCACACTTCCAGAGTTGAAAATTGTCAAAGTAAATCAAGGATTTTCGGTTGATGAAGCAGGCAAAAACATCTATTTTGGCGAAGATAAAGAAAATTCGGTCATTACAATAGCAAGTTCCACAATTAGCCGCCAAAAATATGTAACTTCAACGCTAGAATTTGAAGTGGAATATGTGTTCAGTGGCTCGGATTTTGTTTTGGTTGTGCATTTCATAATGCCAGCGATAACAATCCCAACTGATAGAATTTGGCGCACTGTGGGTAGCTACTCGGGCTCGTCCGGCTTCGTTTCTTCACTTGATTTAACAGAATTTTTGTCTTATAGCAGCTTGGATGGAAGCAACAACAAATATGCCATGACCCTTAAAATCTCATCCTTGCAAGTAAATCAAGTTTCGCAGAGTGATGTGTCAATCGAAATGTCCCAAGAAGCATCTCCAAATCAAAAGCAAGGGTTTGTTGAGTTTGTGCACACAGGTGGCAATTTATCAATCAATTTTGAAGCTCAAACATATTTCTACACAGTGTCGTTTGATATGGTGTTTGAAGATATTGCTTCCACCAACACCGTCCATCGTCATGTGGACATCTCAGTGCAAAGTTTTGTTGATTACGCATTCCCAGACTCTGCTCCGGGGCACGCAAGTGAATTGCCATTCGATTCAACTTTCACAGACACCTCTTATGCAAGCACCACAGCAAGCACAATCACCTTTAACCGCACAGAGGATGACCTAATCACAACCTATTCAATCGGCACACTTAATAACCAACTAATTATTCGCACACCAAGAGCATTTAATGCAACACTTGAATTTGCTCTTCAAGATGATAGTGATGCAAAGTTTGTAACCACCATGAGCAGCAACACGCTTTCAAGTGGCTATTTAAGCATAGGCTTCACACACTCAGCAATCGAAAAAATTATTCAATTCAATTTCACGATCAAGTCAAATGATAACACATTCACAGCAGAGGGTGGAGCAGCAATCACAATTCCTTTCTATGTGCGTGTTTATCGCTCTTATGATAATCTTGTGCCACTATATCTCACAAAGGCGGCAGAAAAAAATGGAATTTCGCACGAAAATGTGCAATCTAACTATAAAATTGACGATTTATATTCATATCTATTCACAAACTTAGATAGTGAGTTAACAGGATTAGCGGATGTGGTTAGCAAAAATAGTGTGGCAAACACAAGAAGATTGGCTTTGCAAGTTGGTGAAAGAATTATTGAAAATTATGGAGATATAGGCTTCAATGACATTGCAAATGCAAACTATATTAGCTTCGAACATGGCGATAACAACAACATTTCCAATAGTTCTGGCAAAACAGTGCTAACATTCTCACCGGTTACCGTCACGAGCAATGTGCTTTCCACAATTTCATTCCGCAATGATGCGAGCGTA
>CANRGF010000049.1 GCA_947630075.1 uncultured Clostridia bacterium | reverse complement strand
ACAAGTTGCTATATGGTGGCAATGGCATTGAATTACTTTGAAATACGCGAGAATTTCAATTTAAAATTTAGTAATCTATTTTTATCCAAACTGATATGTGCCAACTTTGTTTTAGTTATATTTTTAGCCGTGGCAAACAACATATCATTTAGTGCATTTTTCAGCATGCTATCATTGTGCTCGGCGGGTGTGATTTATCTGGCCAGCCTGTTTGCATTTAAAATTGTGGATAGGCAAGATTTGGCAATGTTGAAATATAAAAGTGTGAAAAAACATCATAAAATTTAAAATTTTATTAAAAAATCGTGCAAAAATTTGAGTTTTTATTAAAATTTGTTTAAATATCGTTCGCTTGGAGATAATCAAAGCGGAGGACGATTATGAATAAAAATGAATTTGTGGATATTGTCAAAGCAAGGGCGGGTTTGACCAAAAAGGACTGCAGGTTGTGCCTAGACACAATTTTAGATGTGATTAAGGACGCACTTAGCCAGGGCGACAGCGTTACTCTCTCAAACTTCGGCAAGTTTAAGGTGAACGAAATTAAGTCTAAGCCTATGTATAGTTTTGTAACTAAAAAAACCAGCATGGCACAAGCGCGCAGAACGCCCACTTTTAGAGCGAGCGAAACATTAAAAAGAAGTGTTAAATAAACACTTCTTTTTTATTTGTTTTTCCTCTTGCTTTTAAAGAAATCTTTTATTATTTTTTTGTTTTCTTCTTCAAATTCAGCAAGTTGAATAGCATTGGTTGTGTGGTTCATCGTGCCGTGCAGAATATCAAATCGTGAAACTCCGCCATTTTCTTCATCCTTCACCGCGTAAAACACATTTTTAATGCGCGCATTCACAATCGCACCTGCACACATAGGGCAAGGCTCTAAGGTTACATATAAATCGCAATCATCAAGCCTCCACGATTTCAGTTTTTTATTTGCCTTTTCAATCGCTTTAATTTCGGCGTGATGAGTGGCAATTTGGTCTTTTTCGCGCGAATTAAAAGCGGAAGCAATCACGCGATTGTCTTTAACTATCACCGCGCCAACGGGAACTTCTCCCATCAAGCCTGCTTTTAAGCCTAGCATAGTAGCCTTTTTCATTGGATTTTGCATGTTTTTCTCCCTTATCATTATTTTGCACAAAAGCGAGGGCAAAGTCAATTTGATTTGCATATTCTTTTGCTTTTTCTAGCGCAATTAGAGGAATGTCTTTGTTTTGCTCATAAATTTCGTCCAAACTTTCTTCACCTATTGGGTGGGGAAGAGAGCTGTTTCCTACTTCGATTGTGTATGCTGGGATTTTTAAGCTGTTTATACACCAATCTTTATATCCACCCGTTGAGTTTTCTGTGAAAATCAAAGGGTAGCCCGTGTAGAGCGAAAAACTCTCGCCAATAGATTGGTCGCGCATCAAATTTTCAGCCGGCATATTTTCAAAGCCATAATAAATCACATCGCCTTTAGTGTGATATGAAATTGTCAGCATGGGTCTAGTTTGCAAAGTGAAATTTATAAGCGATTGCACTTCCCGTTCGCTCTCCGGATAAAACCCAACAAAATCTTCCGTGGCAGGGCAAAAAACATTTTGGCTTCCGCCTCCCCAATCTGCGTTGAAATTTGTGTTTAAATCCACAAGATTTATGTTCGCCTTAAACTGAGAGAAATCTTCACTGCCTCCATTTGCGGCGGTTAAATATGTTTTTGTGATATTGCAATTCACAGCGTTTAATCCGTCAAGCACCAATTCAGCGCCGTCTGGATCTGTTAGGAAAACGAAATAAATTCCGCCGCCGTGCACTAGGTCGTTTAAAAATAGATTTCTGGCCATTCTTACAAGCAAAAGTGCGGTGATATATTCTCTTGCATGAATTCCACCCTGAATTATAATTTGCGGCCCAGAATATTCGCCCAGATGGGTTGCCAACAAGTTTTTGCCAAGCACTGATTTGCCAGCGTTGAAAAGTTCTAAACCGTCATCTTGCAAAGCAACAATTTTGCCGATTAGTTCTTGATATGTCATAATCACTCCTTTGAGTTTTTATGCAAAAAATTGCCAAGTTGCGATAATTTTTATGCGTTTTTTATAAAATTTTGATGAAAAAATAAAAAAATTCGGCACAATGCCAAAATTTTTAACTCTATTTATGATAAGGAATGTTATTTAAAATTGTGAACGCACGATAAAGTTGCTCTAAAAAAATCACGCGCATAAGTTGGTGAGGGAAAGTCATTTTTGAAAAGGAAATTTTTTCTTTGCATTCGGCTTTCACCCCATCGCTTAGTCCGTTTGATGCTCCAATCACAAACGAAATTTCACTGTTCGTTAATGCCAGATTTTTTAAGTGGTTTGCAAACTCTTTGCTTGAAAATGCCTTGCCTTCAATGTCTAGGCAAATCGTGTGCCCAGCAAGATGTTTTTTTATTTCAACGGCGTCCTTTTTGAGTGCGCTTAAAATATCATTTTCCGCATTTGTGCGCGACACATTTTCTTTCAATTCAATTATCTTAATAGAAGCAAATCTGGAAAGCCTTTTTAAATATTCATTTATTGCTTCCCTATAAAATGCTTCTTTAATTTCACCAAGGCAAATTAAATTTATTTTTATCATTAGATTATCCCCCAAACGAATGTGGAAATTGTGATTAATCCACCTAAAAAGAATGCAGATATTAAGAAAACTTTTTCAAAGAATGATGATTTTTTTGCGGTTTTGTTAAAAACATTTTTTTCGTTTAAAATTTGATTGGCTTGATTAATCCTTAATTGGACTTCTTCAAGTGGAATATCCTCTTTTTCAAGTGCGGCAATAACCTTTTTTATCTCTTGCTTTCGGCGCTCGTTATGCAGTGCCTTCACCAAGCGAGAATAGAGCAACAGAAGCAGGCTCACTCCAAGCAGATTAATGAAAACAAACATGAAAATGTTGTTCATTAATGTTACATAAAGCGCATCTAAAAAGCGAGCAAAAGGCCAATTTAAAAATTTCCCGTAGTAGAAATAACTAGATAGAAAATTATTCATAAAATGGATAATCATGGTTGGAATTATGCTGTCTGCCACCAACGCAACGATGCCCATTAATAGACCCAAAATTGCGGCGTAAAAGAACTGACTAATGTTTAGATGCATAAGCCCAAATAAAATTGATGAGCAGATGAGCGCAAAGCGTGGGCTTGAATAGTTTTTATTTGCCATGAGCATAATGCCGCGATGAAGAAATTCTTCGCATATACCGGGCAAAATGGCAGACAACACAAACTCTTTAAATAGAAGCCCATACGTCAATTTTACGCTAACTGCACCGGATAAGTTTTCATATCCCAACAAGGCGAGCAGGCTTGAAAAAGCGTCCGCGACAAAAGAATTGATAAAGTATAAAACAAAGCCTAAGCCTATGGCAATCAAAATGATTTTGCCAGACACTTTTTTCACGCCCGTTTCATTGAGCGTGGCCTTAAACTTTTTGCCAATCAAAAGATTATAGAGCAAGAGCGGAATTGCCAGCATCACAACAATTTGAATTAAAAATGAAGAGATAATGTCGCTTTTTAAAAGGCCGAAATAGCCAAGGATAAAAACAAGGACAACGCAAATCATTGCCACAAAATAGATGAAATTAATTTTCAAGAAATTTTTGTTTTTCACTCGACCTACCCGATAATATTATATATATTAACAACAAACCATAAAAATATCATTGCTCCAAACGAAATTAATAGATAATTTTTGCTAATATTATCAATCTTTTCCTTTTTGGGTTGATTTTTAACTATAAGCACTATCACCACGCATAAAAAGGCAATTAAAAGCAGAATTGCAAGCACTATATACGACCAATGATTAAACACCAGATTTAAGTTGAAATAACTTCTTGTGATGGAGAGAAAATTGTTTGTGGCGTGCAAAATCATTGTGTAAATAATATTATCTTCAAACCACATCACAAGGCTGAGCAATAAGCCAAACAAAAGCGGATAGATTAATTGCTGATAAGAGAAATGAAAGATTGCAAACATTATGGCAGTAAGGATAATTGAAAATGCTTTGCCGTGCTTTTTTAATCCCTTGAAAATCACTCCGCGATAAACCAATTCTTCACATATCGCAGGCAAAATTACGAGGCTAATTAGGGAAATCAAATAATTTTTTGTGCTAAGATTGTATGGCAAATCCACGATTGGCAACTGCCACGCCTCAAACAGTGAATTTATGCAGGCGGATATAGGATATAGACAGAAGAATGATAACGCTCCAATCAAAATATAAATGAAAATTTTTGACACCTTAGCCTTTTTGAAAACGCTGAATTTTCTTTTTGATTTAAAGAACCAAAACACCCCTAAAAGTGCACTATCTAGCACAATTGTGGTGAGCAAATAACCGATTGCGTTTGAAGAAAGAAAATTCTCCACTTCTTGCAAAGAAATGTTGAAAAATGAGCCTATGGTTAGCCCCAAAAGAGTGAATATTAAAACGGCGAGTTGCACAACGGCGAAACCAACGCCAAATGCAAGTGCACTATCCTTAACTGAAATTGCCCGTTTTTCCATATCAAACATTATACTAAAATTTTAAAAAAAATCAAAGTGAATTGCAAAAGTTTGAATTGTTTTCATATATTACTATATGAATGAACTAATTTTTAACAAAACTATAACAAAACAAGAATTGCTTGCATCAAGAATTTGCGTTGAGGACGAAGCCGCGATTGAGGATGGGGCAATTTTAGAGCAAGATGTTGTAATCAAAGGCAAAAGCAGAATAAAAAGCGGATCACGGGTTGGAAGTTTCACTATCATATCTAATTCAATAATAGGGGAGAGGTGTGTTGTGCTGTCCAGCCAAGTTGAAGATTCTACCATCGGTGATGGGTCGCAAATCGGACCCTATGCCCACATTCGCATGAATAGTTTAATTGGTGAAAACAATCGTGTGGGCAATTTTGTGGAAATAAAAAATAGCTCCACGGGAAGGGATTGCAAAATGGCTCATTTAACTTATGTGGGAGATGCTGAGTTGGGCAATAATTGCAATATAGGTTGTGGAGTGGTGTTTTGCAACTATAATGGCAAAATCAAGCAAAAATGTGTGGTTGGAAACAACGCTTTCATTGGCTCAAATGTAAATTTAATTGCACCCGTTAAAGTGGGAGATAATGCCTATATTGCGGCGGGCAGCACAATCACACAAAATGTTAAAGAGCGAGAATTTGCCATTGCTCGTGCTAGGCAAATCAACAAACAAAATTTTGAAAACCCATATATTGATTGAAAAAAACAGCAAAATATGATTATTTTTTGCTGCTTTTAATAAATTTCTTATAGTTTTTGAATATTAAGTCCACAATCTCATCAACAGTTTTGCCTTCGGTGGAAATAACTAAATCATAGTTGTTTAAATTTGTGTTGTCATACCCATAGAGCAGTTGATAACGCTTGTTTTCACTATTCCACCTATCGGTCAAAGCCTTTTTCGCCTCGCGTTTGTTTTGCACTTTCTCACTAGTTCGATTTGCCGCTATCAGTCGATTTACTGCTTCATTAATTTCAATGTCTAAAAACACTTTGAATGAGTGGGGGATTAAGAACCACGCCGTGCGCGACACAATTACAATATCCTCGTCAGCTCGCTTTTTGCCAACTTCTGCAATGTAGCCGTCTACTTTGGCGTCAACTTGTTTTATGCGTTCGTCCTCATTAAACTTGGCGATGGATTCAACTCCAAGCTCTAACGAATATTTTCTAAACACATCTCCCATAGACAAGAGCTCAAATCCGTGCTTCTCTGCAAATTTAAGAGCCACCGTGCTTTTGCCACTGCAAGGTTTGCCTGTTATAGAAATTATCATTGTTCACCGCCCACGATATCATATTTATCGTCATTATTCTTTGGCTGGTTTTCAAAATATTCTAGCGAATGATTAAGGTTCTCAATTTGTGATTGCTGCTCACAAATTTGCTTGTTTTTAGAATTGATAATGATGATTTCAACAATCGACACGAAAAAGAGCAGGACAACAACTAAGATTGCAACGATGATAAATAAATTAACTCGCTTTGTTTTTCTTTCTTCTTCCATTGCGTTTCCTCTTGATAAGTGAATTATACCATTTTTCTTGCAAAAAAACAACTAAATTTTTACTAAGATTTTTTAGCCATAAAAATCCAAATAGATATCCCAAAATTAATGTTATGGAAAATATCCCAAAATTATAAAAATTAATCAAAAACACATAAAAAATTGAGAAAAAACTGAAAAAAACACTATCAAAAATGATTTTTTGAAAAATTTTTTGATATTTTTTTAAAAATAAAATGCTGGCGAAATTATAAAAAAATCCAAAAATTAATCCAAAAAATATAAACAATAAAAAACAATTTAATTGATTTAATGTGCTAAAAATCATTTGAATATTTTCCTAAAAAATGATTGTTTAGATTTGCCTTCAACAAATTTTAATGAATTGATTTCACCTGAAATCTCTGCTTTTTTTGTTTGGTCATCAAGCTTAATCAATTCCAATTTATCTCCCGTTATTATCACCCCGCCGAGAATTGTGCTTAATTGAATAAGGTCTGGTTTTAGGCTAATCACTTTGTCTGTGCCCCCAATCGTGAGCCTTTGTTTGTTGATTAATTCAATAATTTGCTCATTATTTTGTTTATTTTCCATGATTTTTCCTCTATAAATTAAAATATTCCATAATTTTTGCTTTTATGATTTTTTATTTATTTTTAATTATTTTTATTTTTTGATTTATTTGACAATTATTTACAATTTTCTTATAATTAAATTAATTAATTTAATTTTAAAATAAATATCGGCATTTGGGTTAAATTAATTTTAGAGGAAAAGATGAAGAGATTTTATTGTTTTGCATTAGTTTTGCTCACACTTCTCGCAAGTGTGTATTTTTCCGCATGTGGCAATAAATATAAAAACTTGAATATGCAATTTGTGGATATTGACGGCAAGCAGGTTTCAAGTGTTGAGCTCGTTATTGACGCCAACAATCCTGAAAAGGCACAGGCTAGGCTTGGTGTTAAGTTCTCAGGAATAAAAACTGCGGACATCGGCAATGTGAGCGTTTGGTGTGTGGAAGGCAAGGCAATAGTTTCAAATGCAAGTTTCTCTGGCGACACATATTATTTCACCCTTTCTGCTGAAAATGTTAGCAACATTGGTGCGGACAAGGTTAAAGTCATTCATCTCTCATCAAAAAAAGAAATAGACCTAAATTTATCAATTGGCAAAAAAGCCACCACGCTTTCTGCAAACAAAAAAAATTACATAATTTCAATTCCATATCAAGCAAGTAGAACAATGAGTGTGGATGCGTCCTTGTTGGTGAACATCGACGGCACAGATGAGATTGGCTTGGTGTTAGACACCACTTCGTTCGACACGGGCCTAACTGCCACATATAAAACAGTGGGCGGAGTTTCCATGCTTGACAAATTCACCATCACTAGCGATTTGGAAGATGGCTATAATGTGCTCGCTCACCCTGTTTGCTTCATGGACGGCTATGATGTGCTATATGCCGACGATCCCACCGGGCCAGAGCAAAAGAACTTGGTGAATTATCTAGCGAAGATGAAGAACTTTATAACGCACTAATTGATAGCACATTACCATTT
>CANRGF010000048.1 GCA_947630075.1 uncultured Clostridia bacterium | reverse complement strand
CAACAACAACTGTTTTTAATTAAATTGCAAACTAAACGGGTGTTTTTTTGTTAAAACTACAAAATTTATAAAAAACATAATAATTGATTAAAAATCTAATTATAAAATTTAACATTTTTAAAAAAATTTAAAAAAATTATTGACAAATTGGCGTTTTATTGTTAAAATAATTGCATTGCGGGTGTAGCTCAATGGTAGAGCGCTAGCCTTCCAAGCTAGTTACGAGGGTTCGATTCCCTTCACCCGCTCCACTTTGATTATTCGTTTAAAACGATGTCAAACGGGCAACTCGCCACAATATTAAGATAAATTTTGTTAGTGAGGCATTATGCGTTAATAGCTCAGTTGGATAGAGCATCGCCCTTCTAAGGCGGGGGTCGGGGGTTCGAATCCCTCTTGACGCACCAACACGGCATATTATTGCCGTTTTTTTTAGCAAATTTATTGTTTGAAAAAATTTAAGGATTGTTTATAATCATTATAGAGACATCTATAATACTTTATAGAGCTATTTATAATTGTTTATAGAAAAATTTAATTTTAAAACAATTTTAACCTTTTATTAATGAACAAAGGAGATTTTAATGTTCGAAATTGTTAAAAATAAAATAATGTATCAAGCATCAAGTTACAATTATCATATTGGTCAAAAAATCTACTTTGGCAGAAGAAGAAATTATCAAGCCATTCGTGTTTTTGATAAAGATTTTAATATGCTGAACGGAGAAAACGCCGCAATGTTTTTAAACAACAAAGTTCAAGAAAAAAAGAAACTAAATTTAGCCGAACTTAAAGAAATAAACGAAGTTATGTTAAATTATGCTTTTTGTTTGCGTGAGTTGGCAATGGAATACTGCAGAAAACAATATTACCCCAAACTCCCATCTAGATTAAAATGTATGTTTTTATGTGAAGATGAAGAAGGGGCTAGAAAATATTTATCAACAGCAAAAATTAAAATTAGTGCCGCACCAAAAGTTATAAAAGTTAAATTAAACGGAAAATTATTTAAAACTTCAAACAAATTTAATAGACGAGATTTAACCTTTGATGGTTTTGTAAAAAACGCACATAATTATTGGGCTGGAGTTGACAAAAACACAAATGATGATAGTGTAGAATTTTTATTTGAGGGCTGGGCTGAAATTGTTGAAATCATATCTTAATTTAATTCAAAATCCAAAGGCATGAGTTTAGAGTGGTGGCGATGATTAACCATATTGGGTAGATTGTAAGCAGACGAGCGTAATTTTTGTTTGTTTTTGAAAGAGCGTAAATTAAATAGACACCAAAGTATGCGTTTATAACAATCACAATATTGCCAAGTTGTGTTTGTTTAAGCGCAAAAAACACCAAACACCAAAGCACATTTAAAACGCCATTTATGATAAACAAATTTTTAAGGCTTGGAGTGAGATTGTTTTGTTTAATTAAATTAAAAAGAATTATACCGGTCAAAATATAAATTATTGTCCACACAATAGGGATAATAAAACTAGGCACGAATTGGCTAGGCTTAACGAGCGTGCTAAACCATTTCAACCCGATATTGACAAACACACTGCCCAAAACTGCCACTAACAAAACTGATGCAATTGAAAAAAATATTTTTAAATTTTTATTCATAGTTTAGTTTATTTGTTTCAGGCAAAATTTATTAATCAAATAAAAGTTTTAAGTCAAAATATTTTTAATCTTTCTTTAAAAGTTAATCATTAACCTATAAAAAATTTTTAAAATTTTGCAAAATTAGCATCAAAATTTAAAAACAATTGAAATTTTTGCATAAAAATTTAAAATTTTAAAAAATTTTTAGTACTTTTTTATTAACTCGATAATTTTTTGTTTGCCATTTATATGTGGTTGAGATTTATATGCTGCTTTAAATTTAGGCAAATTTTTATTTAAGGATTTTAGTGCGGCAAGCAGGCTAATTGGCGTTAAGTCGGCTTCGTGCAAAATTTCTGCCACACCTAGATTTTTATAATAGTTGGCATTTAAAAGCTGGTCGCCACGCGAAGCTTTGTTTTCTATTGGGATTAACAGCATTGGCAGGCGCATATAAAAGCATTCGGCACTCACTCCCGCCCCACTGCGCCCAACCACGAAGTCGGCAAGATTATATAAGTCCACCATGTTGTTTGAGATTTCAAACGAGTTGTAATTGTCATGAGATTTTAGCGAGTTGTTCCCCTTGCCTGTTAGGTGAATTATATTGAAATTTTTAATTAAATCTTTAACTATCGGAAAAATGCAATCGTTTATTTTTTTTGAGCCGAGCGAACCACCCACAAACAGAATTGTTGGCTTATCTTTATCTAAATTAAGCGAAGGTGTGAAGGTGCTTTTGTTGTTTTGTTTTGCGTTTGCTGAGTTTTCAAAATCTTTGCTAAAAATTGGGCCCGTGTAAATTATCTTTTTATTTTTTCCTTCTAAATTTTTAAAATTAACACACATTGTGCGGCACACTTTTAAAATTATTTTATTTGCAAGCCCAAAAGAATAATCGCTCTCATGAGCAATGATTGGAATTTTAAGCATTTTTGCAGCGAGGCAAACAGGCAACGCCACATATCCGCCCTTTGAGAAAATCACATCTGGCTGAATGTTCTTTAAAATCTTTTTCGCTTTAAAGATTGAATTAACCAGCACAAAAGGAATTTTTAAATTTTTTAAAATTTTGCCACGCTCAAGTTTTATGGCAGGAATTGGGAAAAAATCCGCCACCTTAGATGCAGCTTCCTTTTCTATGCCGTTGCTGCCAATATAAAAAATATCGTAATCTTGCTTTAACTCATCAATTAGATATAAGTTTGGCATAACATGGCCGAGCGTCCCGCCACCCGTGAACACAATCGTTTTCTTCTTCATAATGATAGTTTATGAAAAAATTTGTCGAATTATAAGCAAAATAAAAATTTAATAAATAAAAATGATTGCCGTGCCCAAACATATCACAACAAGCAATCAACCGCTCTACTTATGCCAAATCGATATTGGCAGGCTTGCCAAACTCTATATAATAATTTGCGTTTATAAATTTGACTTTTAATTCGTTTTTATATAGATTATTTATATGGAAAAATCGTTTAGCGAAAAAGTGTATCGAGCAATTAGGCTCATTCCAAAAGGGAAAGTTACCACCTATGCAGAAATTGCAAAATATTTAGGCTCGCCAAAATCTTGCCGTGCGGTGGGAAATGCGTTGCATAAAAACCCGTTGCCTATAATTCAACCATGCCACAGAGTTGTGAATAGCAAGGGCGAATTGGCTAAAAATTTTGGCTTGGGCGAAGGCAAGCAGGAGGAACTCTTAAAAAGCGAAAATGTGGCAGTTATTGACGGAAAAGTGGACATTAGCAAGTTTCTCTTTAAATTTGACACATAAAAAACTAGCAAAACGCTAGTTTTTTTCAATTTATTTTAAAAGGGTTTGTTAGTTAGATTGTGCTCTTAACCATTCCGCCATCAACATTGAGAGCAACGCCTGTGATATAGTGTGCAGGCACGCTAGACAAGAAGATGACAGCATTAGCAATCTCTTCTGGCTTTGCATATCTTCCCATAGGAATGTTTGTTTTTGCAAACCAATCAATAGCCTCTTTTTTCTTCATGCCGGTTGCGCCTGCTAATTGGTCGCCCAACTGACCATCGGCGTACCACAACGGAGTGTCCACCGGACCTGGGCAAACAGCGTTTACATTAACATTGAAAGCCGCACAATATGAAGAATAGTCCTTAGTAATCATAATGTCTGCTGCCTTGATTGTGTCGTAACTAATGAGGCCGCCCGGCTGTTTGCCGAAAATGGAAGCGGTGTTCACCACGCTACCCCAACCATTCTTTTTAAAATATGGAATGCACAAATTTGTGAGACGCACAGGTGCATACATCATCAATTCGGCATGTTGCCTAAATGTTTCTTCTGGGAATGTGGCCATATCGCCCATTTTTGCCGTGCCGGCATTGTTAATTAAAATGTCTATCTTGCCATATTTCTTTGCCACATTTTTAACAAAGGTTTCGCAAGATTTTGCATCGGTTACATCCACCTTTTCTACATACACTTCAACATCTTTCAAACTCTTTTTCAACTCTTGCAAGCCTTTAAGATTGATGTCTGCCAACGCAAGAATTGCCTTCTCTTTTGCGTAGCCCTGAGCAACTGCCTTGCCAATGCCAGACGCTGCGCCCGTTACGATAACCACGCGATTTTTTAAACCTAAATTCATACAACCCTCCATTTTAAGTTTACTAGAAATATAATAAATCAATCTAAATTTATAGTCAAACAAAAAAGCCAATTAAACAAAACTTATGGAATAATTTTGCAAAATCATGCTTCATCAACACCTTCACCTAATGTTGAATTATTAAATTGTTACAAAATATACATATAAAGAAATAAAAAAGTTCATGCATGAACGTTTGTATCATGCGAGGCAGATATCCTCGCCTATTTTATTTGACATATTAAGAAATATAATTTAAAATGTTTTTAACCTTTGTAATGATATTATTAAGCTATTTTTATATGAAGGAGATTTAAAATAATTATGGATTTTATTGAAGAAATACAAAAAGCCGTTGCAAAAGCCAAAACGCCAGAACAAGCAGAAGAAAAAGTGGTAGAATTGATAAATAAAACCGATTTTTCCGATTCTGCTATTAAACAACAAAGCATTATCTATATACAAGATATTCTAGAAAATTATATTGCCCTTAATAAACCTATAACTTCGTTACAAGCAAAAACTATGCATTGTATTCTTTGCAAGCAGGCTTTAACAGAGCAAGGTGTTCCAGACATAAAAATAACATATCGTAAAGAAGGCGGATCCCCTTGTTTTCGAGACGATAGAAAATGTATAGATTTTTGTGACAATCCAGAATTTAGCAGTGTATGTAGTTATACGTATCTGTTAAAACCTTATTGCAAGGACATAGAAAAAAGTGAAAAATCCCGTTTAGCATACATTGCAAGATGTATTGCAGATATAGAGCATGAAGCCAGACATGCTGTTCAATTTATAAAAATGATGCCAAAAACACTAGATGAAATTACCCCTCGAAGTTATCTTATGGCTAAGCAGCATATCGCAAGAATGTGCTCTGATGTTACAGATTTAAAATATAATAAAAATGGTCTTAATGCGGGGAAATTATATCTCGAAAATCACGAACAATTTTTATATGAAGTTGACGCTTACTATACAGGATTTAAAAGAGCTTTAGAAAAATTAAAAATTCTTTCACCAAAAGCTTATAATGTTGCTATTACGCAAGAAAGGTTTGGAGAAAAATTAAATAATTGGAATATAAATCTCGAATCTTATAATGATATTGAATGGCAACATGATACAAATCCTACAGACACAGGAGTTAAAGCTAATCATAAAGCTTCTTTAATTATTGACACTATCCTTCCAAATATTACTTCAAGCCATCGAAAATATTATTTTCAAAATTATCCAACTTTGCACTTGACCTACAATCATGATGGCAGCAAAAAATCTCTTGAACAGGTTGAAAGAGAACGTGAAGCAAATATCAATAGAATTTTAGTTACTGGAACACCAGAAGATGTAAAGAAAAAAGTGCCTAAAATAATTCAAATATACGAAACTGCAATTGAAAGCGACCCTGTGTTAAGCTTTGAAAGATGCATGAAACAAATTGCTATGTTATCATGGGATGGAACTCGTCACTATACCAATGGCGTAGACACATTGGAAGAAAAATATGACCACGCCAAAGTAATGGCAGAACTTAAAGCAACAACTGAAAAGGCTAAAAAATTAGCTAGTTATATCGAAGATAGTGATTATAAAATTGTTAAACGGATTTTTTCTAAATGCAAAAGAGATTTGGAAACATCAAAAAAAACAGACATAAAAAATTCGATGTTCTATGGTGAAAAAAAACTAGCAATGTTTAAAATTAAAAAAGAAATTATGACAAACCGTGATTTCAAATCTATAGAAGAAAATGATAGAAAAATAGCTGCTCAAAAGAAAATGGCACAAATGCAAGCAGAAGAAATTATTAAAAAAGTTTTTCCAAATTTTACACCACAAAATATTATATTCGAAAGTCTAACAAATGGAAGTTTGTTTAAAGAAACAAACAATGTAGAACAAAAATTATTATTGGAAGAAAGTTATAAACGCTATGTAAAGGATTTAATGAAATCATCAGGCAAAATGCAAGGTCAATCATTTGTTACAGGTGGAGAATTATTAACTGCAATAAAAAATTATTATAATTTTGAAGTTACAGATGAACAAAGGCTAGAATTTGAAAGAAAACTTAAAAATGGCGAAATTAAAACACTAAAAAATATTTATTCTGATGACGGATACTCAGAACAAAATTTAGAGCTTCTTCCACATAAAACAACAACTGTTGAACCTGAAAAACAAGAAGAAAATAAACAAACAAGACCTAAACAAACCACAACTTTTAAGCCAAAGGAAGAGAAAAAGCATAAAGATGAAGAAGAATATGATGAATATGGCATAATTAAGCCTAAAAAAAATCAAACCACTAAAAAACTCGATGATCAAACCGAAGAACAAGAAGAAGAGCAAAAATATAATTATCATCATAATGGATTTTAACTCATTACAAGTCATTTTTAAAATGCAAACATTTTGTTAATGTATATAAAAAAGCCAAGAGTAAATTTCTTGGTTTTTTTGTAATGTTTTTGTTTTAAACTGTATAATTTTAATATGTTTTTTGGGTGGACTGCCGGGGACTTTGGACTGGGCCGGACCCACTGTATTCAAGTTGAGAGTGAGCATGATTGCTTGCAAGCATGTGAGCACGAAACGCAGAATTCCCGAAGGGATTAAGAGGCTCTTAATCAGTTATAGGGAACGAAATAAAAAAAGCAATTAATTTGGTGGAACAAACAGAACTTAACTCGAATTTCTTTTAATCGTCTAGATTGTCAAACAAAGGACTATCAAAAAACTCTTTAAATGATATGCCTAGACCAAAACATAAGTATTGAATGGTTGCCAATTTAGGATTTTGGCTTCTTCCTGAAAATATGCTGTAACGGTTGACTGAATAATTCCACTCATAGTACATAATTTATTTGGACTAATATCCCTTTCATTACAATATTCTAAAATTCTTTTACCCACGGCTTCATGCAATTTCATAATATTTTTCCTTGATATAATTAAATTTTAAGATTTTCTTCTAAAAAGAGTGGACTATCCAAAAATTCACTTACAGTCATGTCAAAACCACCGGCAATTAAGATAACGGTGGATAACAAATTGTCATTTACAGTTTCGTGAATTATATTCTTAAGGGTTGAGTGCGTTACTCCGCTGTTCATTGCCAACCGATATTGAGTTATGCGTTTTTCCCTTAATAATTGGCTAATTCTTAAAGCAACGGCTCTATTAACAGTATTTTTCATAAAATATCCTTATAGTTGTAATGCGATGAAACAAAAGAATTTTAATTTAAATTCAATTTAATCATCTAGATTATCAAACAAAGGACTATCAAAAAACTCTTTAAATGATATACCAAGACCAAAACATAAGTATTGAATGGTTGCCAATTTAGGATTTTGGCTTCTTCCTGAAAATATGCTATTGACGGTAGATTGAATAACCCCACTCATAGTACATAACTTGTTTGGGCTAATATCTCTTTCATTGCA
>CANRGF010000047.1 GCA_947630075.1 uncultured Clostridia bacterium | reverse complement strand
TCCATCCGTTGGTGAAAAAACTGCGGTTAAGCTTCTACAAGAATATAAGACACTTGATGAAGTGTTGAATAACGCACCAAGACCGGTGATTTCATTTTCCCTGCTGCCCTGCACATAAATTTCATCGCTTTCCAAAATGCCACTAACGGTGGTGGTGAAAGAGATTTTTTTATTCTCCCTATCCACATAAGCAATTCTCAGCCCAGATTTATTTACACTTTTGCCCGTATAAACATCAACAACCATACCTTCAATTAGGTTTTTGACACTATCAACTGTGGCTTCGTTTCCTTCAAAAGATGACACTGTTGCCAACTTGCCCGAGCCATCGCCATATAACATTCTGCCAAGATTAAATTTTGATGCTTCCAACAATCCTTCCATTTCAGCATTTAAAATGTTGATAAAATTATTTGAAGCGCTAGAAGCTCTAATCACCTTATCGCTAAGTTCAATCGTGCCATATAAATTTTTTAATGTGGTTTTAAATTGAGCATAATTATTTTCGTTTGCAGTTGGCAATAAGCCTGTTTCACTGCCTGCCCCTATTCCGCCATTAAGACCAACAGGTGCAACTTTGATGATTTGCTTTCCGTAAACATCGGCAGAAGACTGTTTGATTTTTGCGAAAAGCGGATTTGTTTTTGTGTTTAATTGATTGCAAATGGCAACGAGATACGCATCTTTTAATGCGTTTTCAGCCGTTTTTAAATCTACCATAATTTCTCCTTATTTATTTTTAATTATTGATTTTGCAAGCCTGCCCGCCTCAGAAATTGTTTGAGGCTGACTAGGCGGTGTGAGAGAAATGTTTGATGCGCTAGAACTAACTTTGATGGGTGAATTTTGAGTGATATTTTTCAAATAGTCCTTAATGATTTTTTCTTTTATCTCTTTGTTTGAAAAAATATAATTATTCAAAAATTCTTCATCGCAGGCATAGTCTTGCGCCGTTCTATAACTTTTTGAAATGAGTGAAAGTGCAACTTCTTCAAGGTTGGAATTTTCATCATTAGACAAACTTTCTTTTAATGCGCTTTTAAAAGGTTTCGTCAATTCAAATTTGGTTGTGAAATCTTCAACTTTTCTCTCAATGTTGGTTTGCTTTTCTCTTTCGTGCGCTTCTAGAATGCGCTCGTTTTCAAGACTAGCTAACCGTTGGCTTTTTTTAGTAAATTCGCTTTCAAGATTGTTGTAGGCCTGCAACAAACTTTCAGCGTCCTTAAATTTGCCAAATTCTTTGGAGCCATTTAATTGTGGTTGTTCCAAATTTTCTTCCATAAGTTTTCTCCTTTAAAAATTTTTAAAAATGTGAAAATTTAACTAAAATTTTAAATATTTTTAGAAATTTCGGCTTCTTTTTGTTCATTTAATAATTTTTTATGCTCTTCAATGTGTGATAATAATTTTTCGATTATCTTTTTTGCGTTAGGTTTTTTCTTAATCTCTCCGCTCAAAATATACGCAGTGTGTTCATCAATATGAATTTTGTGGTCGTCGATTGGAAGAGTGGAAATTTCTTTGCCGTTGCTTGCATCTAAATTTTCTTCTTTTGCATGATTGATTTGAAGAGAATGCAAATCGATATTATTTTCCCACATTCCAAAACCTAATAGGTCTAAGCAACGCTTGCGCATGCTCTGGCTAAAACCTCCGTTTTCGTCATACATCAAGCCCATTTTTATAACGTCAATTAACATTGTCCTTCGCTGAGCCAAAGTGTCGGTTATCGATGCGGAAGTGTCGAACGCAACATCATCGCTGCAAATTTCGTTTTGATCCCAATAATATAATTGCACGCTGCCCGCTTCGCCACAAATTTTTAAAAGCCGTGGCACAACCGCAAATTGTTTATAAAGCCTTAAAATATATTTCGCCATCTGCTTGATTGCCAACTTTGATGAATCAATTGCCGTTTGCAGACGAGTGTTGTCCTGCTCTGCCAAAAGTTCGAGTGCCACGCCAGAAAGGTTTGTGAATTTATTATAACTATCCACCATCATGTCGCTCACGCCAGCCACCGTTTTAAACTCGCTGAGCAAGCGTTCTTCTTCCTCGTCAAAGTTGAGATTGCAGTTTGGCTCATGCATTATTTCTGGTGATTTGCTGCCCTGCCTATACACAAGCACTTTGCCTGGTGATAGGCCATCAATTTCAAGTGCGTCAGTGTCCACCGAGCCATCTTCCACAGCGAGCACATTCATCACCGCTCGATTGAAATATTCGTGTTTGCGATTTCTAACGGCGTTATATGCGCGTTGCAGTGGGATAAGCCTATCCACAACACTTGCACCGAAAAAACTTCCCGGCTGGAAATTTGAAACCTGCTTAATGAAAGGGAAAGTGCGCCCATTTAGTTCGTCATTTTGATATGGCAAATCGCCGTCAAAAAGCAATTTATCTCCTGCCACTATGGTTAGCCTGCCATTTTTTCTAGACTTGGTTGGGCGAATATATCTTTCTATCACAACGCAGTGATTTTTTAAAGGCATATTTGCCATTTTGTTGATATGCGCATCATAACCCAAACCGCCAAGGTTGTGAGTTGAGCCGTCCAAACTAAATGAGTTTACTTCTTCTGGTTGCACATCCACACCCCATTGGCTTTTAATTTCTCCCACATCAACCGCACGAGCGTAAATCAGGCTCTTAACATTTTCAAGCCTTTCGCACGCCAAATTATCTGGGAAAATTTCAAACGGACTAACCACTTCAATTTGCACATCGCCTTCACGGATTTCGTTGCCTAAATCGTCAGAGGCAACCATTTTGCCTGAATTTGTGTTCCACAACACCTTATAAAACGCAGTGCCACAAGTTTCGCTCCAAATGAGTGCATTTTTCTCTATGTCAGTTAGGTTAATGCGATTTGCCACAGAGTTTAAAATTTCCTTGCTCAATTTGGCACTTTCTATGTCGCTTTCGTTTGTGCTTGCCGGCACAACGGTGATATTTGGAGTGCTGGCAGCAATTTTAGAAATGCGCGTTTCAATGATTGGTGTGATGTGGTTAAACACTTCTTTTTCTTGCCAAAAATATTCCTTTTCATCAACTCTTATTGAGCCATTATTTGCAATGTAACTATACTGATTGCCTATGATGAAATTCATGTTTAACAACCACTGATTTTCTAGGCTTAAACGCGCCGTGCGTCGAGCTTCATAATCGGCACGAACTTCTTCCACAATTTTTGAGTTCCTATTCATCTTTTGCTCCTTTTTTATAAATTGGTTTTAAATTTTTTGGCACTATTAATTTGCCTATTTCGTGATATAACTCTCTCATGCAACTTTCACAAAGATGCACGCTTCCATCAAAGATGAATTTTTTGTTTAATATCGAATAATCTGCCGAGCGATTGCATCCGCTAGCATCACATTTAATTTTCATTTTTGTTTTTTCGATTTGCATTTTCTTCCTCCAATTCTTTTAATAAACGCTGTTTTTCTAAAATTAGTTGCTCATCTGTTAGGCTTTCATAAGATTTTTCTTCTTCAAAAAAATGCTGATAAAATAACTTTATGATGTCCGCATTCGGTGGCAAAACTTTTTCGTTCACCTTCTGTTTGACCAACTTCATTTTGTTTGTTTCTTCATCTAGCACAAATTCGTTTGTAGTTTCTTTTGTGGTTGTGCCTAACACGCACTGCTTTAAAAGTTTTATTGTTTCTTCGTCAAAAATAATCTTTCATATTTTCTCCTTTATTTCCTTGACCTAAGCCCCTTAATGAGCCGTTCCTTTTCTTTCTCCACATCGCTTAAAACCTTTGCTGGGCGTTTATTCTCCGGGCGGGACATTATGTAGTATCTAAGTTCGTCCATGCTATGGTCATCTTCTTTCACTGGGTTATCACCCTTGCCCCAACGATAAGATTTGATTTCTCGAATGAGATTTTTGCATCTGTTGAATATAAACAATTTTGTTTTGCCTTCGCTGTTTTTTAAATATGTTTTAACACGCTGAATGCCGGAAAACACATCTTTATTTACATTGGAATTTGTGAGAATGCCGTGCTCATAAAATAAATCGCTAACTGATTTTATTGAAGCGAGAGTGGTTTGATTTGCTGCGCTATCGATAAGTGCTTCAATCATGCCGTTGGAATTTCTATGCCAATTTAAGCGGTTTGATATTTCATGAATTTTTTGGCTGTGATAGGATATATCTTTTTCTTTATCGTAATGCTCGGCAACCACATAAATGTTGCCGTCATAATCCACGGCGTACCAATGACATGAGAGCGGATTTTTAAGCCCTGGATCGATTGACAACTTATCTTGCCAATCGTATGGAATATCGAACGGCTCAATCACATTCACATTTTCATCAAACTCTGGATAAACACGCCCGCCCAAATCTAAAAATTCGCCATGCTCACGAGATTTCAACTCCTCACTAGACATGCTGCTTTTCATTGCCTTTTTTGCCTGCTCGCTGATGAAGGGGTTGTCGTCCCAAGAGATAAACTCGCACCATATATTTTCATCATTGAATCTGTTTAGATAAATTTCATCATAAACAAATGTCATTCCTTTTAGCGGGGTCATGGTGGCAAATATATCGCCAAATTTATCTAGCACCCGCATTCTGCACTCTGCGTAAATATCATAAGGCGGCTCTTCATCAAACCAAACATAGTCTAGACTTGTGCCTTGAAATTTTTCCCTGCCTTGATCGCAACTTTTGAAACCTATGCGGCTGATTGTGCCAAAAATGTTTTTCACAAGGATATAATCGATAATGCCGTTTTGATAACTATCCTTTCTGCCAGAAGTCATCACTATATCTTCAATCCAATCCGGGTTTAGATATTTTAATATTTTGCTTTGCGCCACATCTCTCTGCACTTGCGTGGACAAGCTCACCACCCAGCCAGATGTGGCTTTTTCAATTTTTCTATATGGGTGGCAACCGCGAGCAAAATATACCACTTCCACCGCTCCGCATTCGGTTTTGCCCGTTCTGTTTCCGCCAAACACCCACCTATTCTTTTTGGGGCATTTGTGAAACGCCAACTGCTTTTGATGTTTGATTTTGCCAGAGTTATATTCAAGCAATTTGTTTTTAGCTTTTCGCTCTTTTAAAATGCTTTCAATTTTCAAAATTTTTTCGACTGTGTTCATTTTATTTCAATATTTACACCAAAACTCGCTCATTTCATCCCAAAATTGCCAAATTTATTAAATTTTTTTGAGTTATACTCAAATTATGATTATTTTAATGTTGATTTTAATTCTTTTTAATTCAATGGGAAATTTTTCAATCGGCGAGGTGCAAGCACTTCAAGAAAATTTTTATTATGCACGGGTGATGGCAGATAATGTGATGCTATATAAAAACCCGTTTGAAACTGACGACTATGCCAACATTTATTTTGAAATTCCAAAAACTTTTTTTGTGAAACTTTTGGATAGTTATGACAGCACTTTTTATCATGTGGAATATATCGACATTAAAGGTTATGTGAAAAAGGATAGCGTAACCGCTATTATCGGCTCGCCTAAAATGCCGTATTTAAATAACCTTAGCCTAAGAATTTATTCCGACCAAAGCAGAGATATGCGTAAGATGCCAACCAATTCGGGCGGAATTGAAAACCAAGTGAGTTATCTGCCGCTATACACTCAAAATCTAACCTTCTATGGCAAACTGGCGGGTGAAAGCGTGATTGAAGAAAGAACAAATGTTTGGTTTTATTGCAAATATTCTGGCGATAGCGTTTGCTATGGATATGTTTATAGTGATTTTTGCGATGACGGTGCGGGCAACAGCATTTCAATTCCAATAAACAGCGAAGAGGTGGCCTACACCACAAATCCGGATTTCTCTTACACAAAAGAAGAAACCGCTCTGCCCATGGAGAGCAAAACCACACTGATTGTGATTGCCATTTTGTGCGTGCCTGCGCTGATATTTGTTTTGATGTTTTTGAAGGGTGCAAAGTTCAGCAAAACAAGCAAGGTGCAAAACAAAGAAGTGAAAGATTATTAGACCGACACCGCACGATATTTGAGCGCCTGCCTCCTATCTTTAACATTCTCTTTAATATCCTTAATCCAACTTTCTGAGTGCATAATGCTTTCTAACTTTTCTAAATATTTAGATTTGTTTAGAGCCTGCGCAAGTTCGTTAAATGCTCGCTCAACCCAGCGAAATGCCGTCCGCTCTTTCATCTCTAAAATGCTGCACACTTCATCCATAGATATGTTGTAATTCATTTTGATATAAAGCAATTTTTTTGCGCTTACATCTAAACTCTTAACTGCACTATCCACAATTATTTTTAAATTAATTAACTGATTTTTTCTTTCCATCAAATCAATAATGTTTTCAAACACATCTGCCGCACCATACTCTAAACAATCCGTGCCATAATAAAGAGAATGATTATTAATAAATCTATCTATGGCTTCGCACTTCTTTTTAAGCATACGATAAATTTTTACGATAGTTTCACTATCATAAACGTCCAACATAAATACCTCCCCTAAAAAATTCATAAGAAAGATAAGCCTAAATTTTAGGTTTTTTGCAAAAATTTCTTATGAAAACTGCTGATTGTGGCAAGATTTTCGCTTGTTATTTTACAATCAAAAAAATTATATAAATAAAATGTCGAAATGTCAAGAGTTATTGTCAGTTTTTTACAAAATTATTGACAAAAATGTACTTTTTTGGCATTTTATGGGGTTTTATGTCGAACACCAGTATTATTTTGTACAAAACTATTTTATTTTTTAAAATATTTAAAAATAAAAAAAATTGCAAGAAATCTTGCAACATTAAATGGATAAATTAGACACTGAAACCTCATAAGCCAATTTGCTAACAGGCTCTTGCCCTTCCACCTGCTTTTTATATTCTCTGCTTTGAATTCTGCCTATCAGTTTTATTTTTGTGCCCACCTGCAATTTGCTAACAAACTGTGCATTTCTGCCCCACGCTATGCACGGAATATAGTCCGATTTGTTATAGTTTCTATTCACAGCAATGAGCAAATCGCATATTTCGCGCGATAGAGGTGTGTTTCTAAAAATTGGCGGCTTGCAAATATAACCATTAAGTTCAATCGAGTTTGAATTTGCCTCTTCGTCCCACCCGCACAACTCTTTGCAGAAAACGGATAAAATGAGTTTGCTTTTGCCATTTTCAAGTTTGTTGAAACTTCTAAACTGACCGTGAAGTGCAACCTTGTCGCCCTCGCCCAAATTTTGGATTAGTCGTGATGAAATTATGACAGGAATGATGTCCTTTTCTGCACTCAAACGGGCAACTTTTAGATTGAATGTGTAAAATTCTTCATCCAGCACTTTATGGCTAAATGCCGGCGAACCGTCCACAATCCCTTGAAGATAGACTGTGTTGTTGTTGATATACTCTGTGTTCATTTGTTTCCCCTTTAATTATCTATTTGTTTTTTATTTGCGTGCCGAGATTGTCGATTGTGAAGTCGTCATAATAGACTAAATCGCCAACCGCAACCACTTCAAATTCTTTGCTCTTATAATATTCAAGCACCATCTGTAAGCCTTTTATGATGTTGTCTGAATTATTGTGGAACAAAACAATGCTCCCCTTTTTTGAATTTTTAATAACTCTGCCTGAGAGTTCGCTTGCGGATAACCCTTTCCAATCAAGGCTATCCACGCTCCACTTCACGCAAGTTAGCCCAAGGCTATCGCAAACGGACAGAAGTTCGTTGTTGTAATAGCCATAAGGTGGGCGGAAA
>CANRGF010000046.1 GCA_947630075.1 uncultured Clostridia bacterium | reverse complement strand
AACCTTTATTGCCTTGATTTCCTTCCTAAACGCTTTTCTACTCCTTGTGTATGGATGTTCATTGACACTTTTCATAATGAGCCTCCTTTAAATTTAACTTTATATTATCACAAAATTTAAAATTTGTAAATAGTTTTTCAATATTTTTTCTAAAATTTTTTGCAAATTTTTTTTGAATTAATTTTCTATTTTTTATGCGGGTTTTTTGGCCTTTAAAATAAAGAAAAAGCCCGATTGGGCTTAATCTTCATCCACATCTTCAAACTTGATGTTGAAGTTTTGATTTTGAATTTCGTTTTCATCTTTCATCAGTTTTGGAAGGATATTTCTATAAATTGGAGCACCTGTGCCGGCTGGGATCATCTTACCTATGATTATGTTTTCTTTCAAGCCAACTAGGTGGTCAACTTTGCCTTTCAATGCTGCCTCTGTGAGCACATTGCTGCTCTCTTGGAATGATGCAGCAGACAAGAAACTCTCTGTGGTTAGGCTGGCCTTTGTGATGCCTTGAAGTTCGCGTTTTGCAGTGGCAGGCACGCCGCCCTCTTGCAATGCTTTTGTGTTGGCTTCTTCAAAGCGCCTATTATCCACAATGTCGCCCGGAAGCAAGTCTGTGTCGCCAGAATTTTCAATTTTAACCTTTTTGAGCATCTGCCTGATGATAATTTCAAGGTGCTTTGCATTGATTGAAACCATCTGTGATTTATACACTTCAAGCACTTCGTTGAGCAAATATTCTTGCACGGCTTTCACACCGCGAGTGCGAAGCACATCTCTTGGATTTAATGGACCTTCTGTGAGTGCTGTGCCCGGAGTTACCACATCGCCATTTTTAACTTTAAGTGTTGAGCCAAATGGCAGGATGTAGCTCTCTTCCGTTGTCCCTTTAATAACTACTTCATATCGCTTATCTATTTGATTAATAGTTACTTTGCCGCCAATGTCGCACATCACTGCTGCACCCTTAGGGTTGCGTGCTTCGAAGATTTCTTCAACACGAGGCAAACCTGAGGTGATATCGAGCGATGCAGAACCACCGCTGTGGAAGGTTCGTAGCACGAGCTGTGTGCCTGGCTCACCGATTGATTGAGCTGCAATTACGCCGACAGCCTCGCCAACATGGACAATATCATTGGTGGACATATCTCTTCCATAACACTTAGCGCAAACGCCCATCTTGGCTTTGCAGGTTAAGTTGCTTCGAATGTTCACCTTCTCTATGCCGGCATTAACAATTTCTTTTGCAATTTCGTTGGTGATGAATTGGTCTTCACCAATGATTTCTTTCTTGGTTTTAGGATTGATAATTCTCTCTGCAGTGAAGCGACCAACTATGCGGTTTTCAAGACTTTCAACAACTGTGCCATTTTGCTTAATTTCAGTTACTTCAATGCCTTTAACGCCCTCGCCAAGTGCTGCAAAGCAGTCTTCTTCCGTTACAGTTACATCTTGGGCAATATCAACAAGCCTACGAGTTAAGTAACCAGAATCGGCAGTTTTTAACGCTGTGTCCATCAACTGCTTACGGCTACCACGAGCGGCTGAATAATATTCAAGAGAACTCAAACCGCGCCTATAATTTGATTTAACTGGCACATCGGATAATTCACCGCTGGCTGCATCCATTTTGCCTAGAATACCGCTCAACTGCTTAAATTGACCCTCATTGCCACGTGCACCAGACGCAAGAATAACTTTAAGCGGATTGAATTTTGGAATTTCGTCTGATGTAACTTTAACTAGGTCATTAGAAGTTTTCTCCCAAATTGCGAAGTTCTTTGACCTCTTATCGTTATAACTCAAGAAGCCTTGCATATATAGCGAATCATTTTGCTTGGCAATCTCATTGGCTTCTTCCAAGATTTTATCTCTTTCTTTAGCTTCTTTAATGTCATAAATTGAGAATGACACGCTCGCAAGTGTGGAATATTTATAACCCATGTTTTTGATGTCGTCTATCATAGTTACAGTGGTGTTTGTGCCATGTTTACGATAGCAACTCTCAATAAGTTTTGAATATTCGCCTTTCTTGATTTCTTTATCTAACTCCAACTTTAAAGCGTTTTCTCGCTTAGACCTATCAACAAAGCCTAAATCTTGCGGAATTACGCTATTGAATATTAATTTGCCGAGAGTGGTTTCAATTCTGCCTGCGATAATCTCGCCATTAAACTCAGCAGTTCTTCTAACATTAATTTTTGCTTGAAGGCTTAATTCGCCGTTTTCATAAGCAAGCATTGCTTCGTCAAACGAAACGAAACTCATGCCTTCACCCTTTGCACCTTGCTTATCTGCCGTGAGATAATAATTGCCCAAAATCATATCTTGGCTTGGCAACATATTTGGGCTACCATCACTTGGCTTCAACACATTGTTTGAAGCGAGCAAAAGCATTCTTGCCTCAGTGCGCGCCTCGATTGATAGTGGCACGTGCATACTCATTTGGTCACCATCGAAGTCCGCATTAAAGCCACCGCACGCCAAAGGTGGCAAACGGATTGCCTTGCCTTCCACTAGGATAGGCTCAAAGGCTTGCACGCTCAATTTGTGAAGGGTAGGTGCACGGTTTAATAGCACAGGGTGCCCTTGCACAACCTCTTGCAAAATGTCATACACAACAGGACGCTCTTGGTCAATCATGCGGGTGGCTTTCTTTAAATTGTTGGTTGCATTTATTTCCAACAATCTTTTAATGATGAATGGACGGAACAATTCAAGTGCCATCATCTTTGGAAGACCACACTGATAGATTTTCAATTCTGGGCCAACCACGATAACTGAACGGCCGGAATAGTCAACACGCTTGCCGAGCAAGTTTTGACGGAAACGACCATGTTTGCCTTTCAAAGATGCGGTTAAGGACTTCAAATCTCTCTGCCTGCTGCCCTGCACCGCTCTGCCACGCTTGCCGTTATCAAATAGTGCATCCACACTCTCTTGAAGCATACGCTTTTCGTTGCGGATGATGATTTCTGGTGCACCTAACTCAATTAACTTTTTAAGGCGGTTATTTCTATTGATAACCCTTCTATATAAGTCATTCAAATCGCTCGCTGCAAATTTGCCGCCATCAATTTGAACTAATGGACGCAAATCTGGTGGGATAACCGGGATAACATCCAAAATCATCCATGCTGGCTTATTGCCCGACTTGATAAAGGCTTCAACAACTTCCAATTTTTTAGTGGCTTTAAGTTTGCGTTGGCCTTTAGCAGAATGCATAATGTTTGTGAGCTCTTCGCGCTCTTTTTCAAGGTCGATGTCATTTAAAAGCTCTTTGATTGCCTCTGCGCCCATGCCTGCACGGAAACCATTAGGACCATATTTTTCAACAGCTTCACGATATTCCCTATCACGGATAACTTGCTTATATGCAAACTCTGTGTTTTTAGGGTCGGTTACGACATAACTAACATAATAAAGCACCTCTTCAAGTTGCTTTGGGCTCATATCTAGCACAATGCCTAGCCTGCTTGGCACGCCCTTGAAGAACCAAATGTGGCTAACAGGGCAAGCAAGTTCGATGTGCCCCATACGCTCACGCCTAACCTTGCTTCTAGTTACTTCCACGCCGCACTTATCGCACACAACGCCTTTATATCTAACGCGTTTATATTTGCCGCAATGGCACTCCCAATCCTTTTTAGGACCAAAAATGCGTTCGCAAAACAAACCATCTTTTTCTGGTTTTTGTGTGCGGTAGTTGATTGTTTCTGGTTTGGTAACCTCGCCTCTGCTCCAAGACCTTATCATCTCAGGTGAGGCTATGCCAACACGGATAGAGTCAAAATTGTTTAATTCAAACATTTAATTTCTCCTAGTTTTATGTTAATTCTAAATTGTTATGCCGTACTCTTGCTTTTTCAACGAACCTAACACTGACTTAATTGCTGCGTAGGTTTTTTTGTTTACAATACAACCATCAAATTCCAACATGTCTTTGCGGTTGCGTTTCACTAACAATGACCTTTCTTGGTGAGTGAAACTTACTTTATACTGATTCATAATTTCCTCTTTTGATTTAAAGTTATTCGTCTAGATCGTCAAACAAATCGCTATCGTCAAATGCTGTTTGGTTGACGTCATTTTCATAAGCCGACTGCAAATCGTCAAATTCGAGAGTTACATCTTCAAGCACAGGCTTGTTAACTGCCTCGATTGGCCTAATTTCTTCGCCCTCTTCACCAACTTCGTTGATGGTGAGCTCGTGATTATCAGCCGTTAAAATCTTGACATCTAGGCACAAGCCTTGCATTTCTTTAACGAGCACTTTGAACGATTCTGGCATGCCAGGCTCTGGGATTGGCTCACCTTTAACGATTGCTTCATACGTTTTGATACGCCCTTCCACATCGTCCGACTTAATTGTGAGCATTTCTTGCAACAATCTTGATGCGCCATAAGCTTCAAGTGCCCACACTTCCATTTCGCCGAAACGCTGACCGCCGAGTTGGTTTCTTCCGCCGAGTGGCTGCTGAGTGATAAGTGCATAAGTGCCTATACCACGCGCGTGGATTTTATCTTCAACCATGTGGTCTAGTTTCAACATATACATGGTGCCCACAGTGGTTTTGTTTTCAAATGGCAAACCTGTGCGGCCATCATATAATTGCATTTTGCCGTCTTCTGGCAAGTTGTTTGATTTAAGCAGTTGCCTAATTTCTTCTTCGCTAGCACCATCGAATGCTGGGCTTTCAACCTTCCAATCTAAGTGCTTTGCTGCCCAACCTAAGTGCATTTCCATCAACTGACCTAAGTTCATACGAGATGGGATGCCTAGTGGGTTAAGCACAATATCTACCGTTTCGCCATTTGGCATATAAGGCATATCGCACTCTGGCAAAACAACCGAGATAACGCCTTTATTACCATAACGGCCGGCAAGTTTATCGCCCACTTGAAGCACACGCTTTTGAGCGATATACACTTTAACCATCATATTAACGCCGGCATCAAGTTCGTCCTTATTCTTTCTTGATAGGATTTCAATGCCAACAACCACACCTTCCTGACCGTGCTGAACTTTTAGGCTGGTGTTTTTAACTTCTTTTGTTTTTTCACCAAATATGGCTTTCAATAATCTCTCTTCTGGGGTCAAATCAGTTTCGCCCTTAGGGGTTACTTTGCCCACCAAAATGTCGCCAACTTTGACCTCTGTGCCAATGCGAACGATGCCGTCTTCATCAAGGTTTTTAAGAGCATCTTCGCTAACGCCTGCAATATCGCGCGTGATTTCTTCATCGCCAAGTTTGGTTGTCCTTGCTTCTGTTTTAACTTGCTGGATGCTGATTGATGTGAATGCATCATCTCGCACTATTCTTTCATTAACTAGGATAGCATCCTCGAAATTGTAACCTTCCCAATTCATGAAAGCAACCGTCATATTTTTGCCTAGTGCAAGTTCGCCATTCTCAGTGGAGCCGCCATCAACCAAAACCGTGCCTTTCTTGACTTTTTCGCCCTTTTTGACGATTGGCTTTTGATTGAAGCAAGCTTTTTCGTTTGTGCGCTCAAATTTGCGCAACTTGTGGTTCACAACGCTGCCATCAGCATATTCCATAGTGATATAGTCTGCTGAAACATATTTGCACACACCATCTTGCTCTGCTAAGATTAATGCGCCAGAATCAACTGCAATTTTATTTTCAATGCCTGTGCCCACGATTGGAGCTTCTGCCCTGATTAGTGGAACTGATTGGCATTGCATGTTTGCGCCCATTAGGGCACGGTTTGCCGCGCAGTGCTCAACGAAAGGAATAAGCCCGGCACCAACCGACAACAACTGCCTTGGGCTCAAATCAACAAGGTCTATCATCTGAGAATCAACATGCTCAGTTTGACCATTGTGGCGGCAATCAACATATCCGTCTAAAATCACTTTGTCCTTTTGCGGGATGGTTGCCTGAGCAATGTAGTGCCCACGCTCTTCATCTGCCATTAAGAACACGATGTCGTCTGTAACTTTCCTAGTTTTAGGGTCAACTTTTCTATAAGGAGTTTCAATAAATCCATATCTATTAATGCGCGCATAAGAAGCCACCGAAGTCATCAAACCGATTTGCTGACCTTCTGGCGTTTCAACCACGCAAATTCTGCCATAATGTGAAGGGTTGATATCACGCACTTCAACGGTGGCACGCTCACGCCTTACACCGCCCGGGCCGGCAGATGATAACCTACGCTTATGCCTTAGGCTTGCTGCTGGATTAATTTGGTCCATTAATTGGCTTAATTGGCTAGTTGCCATAAATTCTTTAAAAGCTTTGTTTATTTGCCTTGCGTTTACGATTTGGCTAGGAGTAACCTCAGACAAATCACGGCTTTGCATTGTTTCGCGCACTTGGGCTTGAAGTTTGTTCATACCGCGCCTAAATTCATCGCGAAGCAATTCGCCACTGGTTGCCACACGGCGCATTGAAAGGTTATCAATTTCATCAGTTTCGCCCAAACCATCAATTAAATTTAGGTGATAGCCGATTGTTGCCATAATATCATCTAGAGTGATTTGGAAATCTTCCAACTTCCTTGCGTTTTCTTTGATAGCGGCTTTTAAAGATTTTTCATCCTTGCTATCCTTCATGATTTGCTGCAAAAGTGGCAGATAAACCAACTCGGTTATGCCAAACTCTTCTGGGTCTAATTTAGTATAGGTTTTAAAATCTACACGCTTATTGCCAACCACGCGAACAACTTTGTCATTAACCAAAACTTCCACTTCGTTTATGCCGGCATTTTGGATTGCCCAAGCCTTTTCAAAACTGATAACTTCGCCCGCATGAGCAAAAATCTTCTTGCCCTGCTTTATGTCGCTAGCTGCCACTTGGTCAACAATTCTATTTGCAATAGACAATTTCTTATTAACCTTAAATCTACCCACTTTTTCAAAATTGTAGTGCTGAGGGTTAAAGAAGCGGTCGTTAATATAAGCCAAAGTGTTGTCCGGATTAGGGATTTCGCCCGGTCTAGTTTTTCTGCCGAATTCAATCAGCGCATCCTCTTGCGTGTTTTGAGGCTCTTTTTCAAGAGTGTTCACCAAGAAAGGATGGCGCCCGAAAATTTCATACATGTCCTCATTTGTGTAGCCAAAGCATTTTGGCAAAATGCCCAAACTCATTTTGAACCTACGGTCAACATTCATTCTTAGGCAATCGCCGCTAACTTGCTCGGTTTGCACCCACATGCCATAACTTGGTTGGATAGAGCCAGAATAGTCCATTCTGCCATATTTGTTCATCTCTCCCTCGAAGATGACACCTGGCGCTTTAATCATCTGGTTGAGCACAACCCTTTCAACGCCGTTGCAAATAAAGCCACCGTCCTTAGACATGAACGGAATATCACCCATAAACACTTCTTGGTCCATAATCTGACCGGTTTCTTTCACAAGCAAGCGGACATTAACCTTTAAAGGTACTGTGTAGCTAGTTTGCTTTAGTTTGCACTCCGACCATGAGTATTTGGGGTTTTTGTCTATAGAATAACTCAAAAAAGACAACTCAGCCTTGTTTGAGTAGTCAACAATAGGGTTAAATTCACTCAATATCTCCCCAATGCCCTCATCAATAAAACTATTGTAAGAATCCTTTTGAATGTTTAAAAGGTCTGGCATTGTGTATGGCACTTCAATTTTAGCAAAACTCATTCTTTCAGCACGGCCGCGTTTTACCTTTTTTATGTTGAGTGTGTTTGAATTCATTCATTAACTCCTTATTCAGTTGTTATCCACCTAGGC